>CAIYYW010000269.1 GCA_903930515.1 uncultured delta proteobacterium
AGATTGTCCGAGCAAGCAGAGGCTACGGCGGACAAATCCGATCACACGGATTGGATGGGTCGCTCCCGACTTTAGTCGGAAGAGAACATTGTTGTAAAAGAACCAGGGATCGTTCTCGCATCCAGCAGGCCGTCTTTTTTCGTCAAGTCATACTGAACACCTGCCTGCTGATCGCGTGTCCCCCTATATATAGGAAAATCGTAACATAGAGAATGCTGAATATATCCCCGATAAGCCCTTGAATAATCTTCCAAATCCCGGATTTCAAGCCTGAGATTAGAGAATTGAAATGTTCAGTCATACTCAACAAATAATAAATTATGCTGTAATTTCAATAGCTTGGAGAAAAGGGCAAATTGTTAAGTCAGACTTGACGATATTTTGAATTTAGCGGCAAAATTAAAGTGTAATCGCGACCAATTCTATGACCCTTTTTCAAGCCAAGCTGCTCCGGAATCGCAAATCCGGGGCGCCCTTCAAGTCAAAGAAATTATGGCTGGAGGGGAGGAATCTTTTTTTGACTTGGGCTTTCATAGATGACCCCAAAACCGCTCTTTCCCTCATCCCTCGTTCCTCATAAAACTTGTAATGGGATTTTTTACAGGCTATTCTCCTGAACAGTATCTAAATCGCCTGATTAAAAAGGAGTACAAAAATGAAAAGAGCAAGAATGATCAAGTTTTTGGGGGTCAGCATTGCGGTCTTGGCCAGCCTGTTTTTCAGCCAGGCTTGGGCATTGGAAAAAGAAGATATTGAGGAGGCGCCGGGAAAGGACCTTTCCTATCTGCCGCGCATCTCGGGCAGTATCCGCTATGAGTACAAGGCTGAGGATTTCGGAGTTTACCAGTTCCAGGTCAAATATGATGAATTCGATAATGGGACGACCAAGGCCGTGGAGGGGCAGCATTATCATCTGGAGTATTATCTGTTCAGCGGCAAGTCCAAGCTGGAAGTGATGAGGAATTATGAAAACGCTTTCAAGGCCGCAGGCTGGAAAATGATTGTGCCGATTGATCTGAATAAACTTGACCGGGGCCTGATCGTTTCCCAGAAAACCGGCGCTCAGGAAATCTGGGCTGAAGTCCAGGTTAATGACGATGGTCAGGACAGCAAGGGCAACAATATTATCAGGTATCAGTTTGAAGTGGTGGAGATGAAAGGGATGAAGCAGGAGATTGAAATTAATGCCAGCGAGATGAAGAAGCAGTTGGATCAGAAGGGAATGGTCACGCTTTACGGGATCAATTTTGACACCGGCAAGGCAACGATCAAGCCGGAATCTTATCCCCTCCTCAACGAGGTCGGAAAACTTTTGACCGATAATGCCTCTCTCAAGCTGAGCATTGAAGGACATACGGACAATGTCGGAAACAAGGATGCCAACCAGAAACTTTCCGAGCAGAGAGCCGCCTCGGTCAAGGAGTATCTGGTCAAGAACGCCAAGATCGCTCCGGACCGCCTCTCCACCAAAGGCTTCGGAGACACCAAGCCGGTTGCGGATAATAGCACGGAACCAGGCCGGGCCAAGAATCGCCGGGTGGAGCTGGTCAAGGCTAAATAAATCATTTTTCCGAAGAATCGCGACTAAAGTCGCTAGCAGGAAAAGGAATGGCGAATAAAGTCGCCCGCACAGAAAGGTATCGCGACTAAAGTCGCTCGCGCGAAAAGGTTTACCACTTGATGATGTCTGAAATGAAGCGGAAGGTGTAAACCGCTGGGGCGTTGAATTTATCCAAGCCTGGTTTGAGGTCGGTCTGGTTGTTTCGGGTGGCCTGGGTGATGTCCATATGTGTGTATCCTCGGATCAGATGGACCTGGGTTTGCGAATGCTTGAGGGCCTTGGGCGGGAAATATTTTTCAGTCAGCTCCGGCATAGAGAACTGTCCCATGGAGTCGTCTCCGGTGAAGGAGATCACGGGCAGATCAATTTCTTGGGTATGGGTTCCGTTAAACAGTTCGGTTCCGTCCGGTTCAATAATCTTTGAGCCGATTTTTCCGGAATCGGTTGAGAGCCGGGGCGGGAAATACCATTCCGAATAGTCATTGGGACCGGTGGAAAGATCGGGCGCTTCCAGATAGTCGTTTGCGCCGGCATAAGCGGCGTGGGCAAAGGCGTAGAAATCCACCACTTCCGGACTATCGTCCGCATCGCGATCGCATTTTTCATTTCCCGTTTTTCCATAGCCGAGCGGCTTGGGGTCCCGGTCAATGGGGATCCATCCGTAAAGGAATTCCGGGTCCATCGGCAGATGAGCGGGCTTCCAGGCAGTGAGCAGGCGGCATTCATTCGGATCAGCCGGCACGGTGATGGTTTTATATCGGAACTGTCGCCCGATTTTTCCGGTCGGCTGTCCCATTGAGAGACGGGCGATGAAGAAGGGGCTGAAGTCGTCATCCATCGCATAAGCCAGGACCGCTTCATTGGTGAGATGGGGAAGCTGGACCGAGCGGGGACGGGCGTATTGGGGGAAAGTGGCTTCCATACCCCGGGCGTTGTCAGCCGCCCACCCTGAGATCCCGAGCGAGATCATCGTGGGGGGCGCGTATTGTATGCCCAGGATGTCAAAGTCAAAATAGACCATTCCGTCCTGATATTTTTTGGACAGAGACGACCGGTAAGATTGGGCGTCAATGACCGTGGGCGCCTTGGTCTTGAACCCTCCCCCTTCCAGGAGCACCAACCCGTCCACATCGTTCATCCCGAGAAGCTCTTGATCCGGTCTCCGGTCAAAATCATAAGAGGCGTAAAGCACGGTGAGCGACCCGCCCAGGGAATGGCCGCCGATGAACACCCATCTGTCCGGCTTCTTCTTGATGACCATTTGTCCGTCCTGCTCCACCACTTGGTTGCCCACCACGCGGTGCGCCTGGAGGACCACTTCCCGCCAGTCGCGGATTGCGGTGTCGGCTCCCCAGTTGGCCATAAACCGGACCGAGTTTTGGTCAAGCTTGACGAATTGTTTGCCGGAGATGACCTTGCCCTCGCCCTCGGTTGTGAACGCCGGCCGGTAATAATCGGAAAGTCCCTGGATGATTTCCGGGGTGGGAATTTTTCCCTGGTTCAACTCGGCCCATCTGATTCCGCTATGGTCTTCCAACTGCTCCGACCTGCGGTCAATAATCCAGACTTCCAGCCCGGTTTTCCCTTGTTGCTCCTCCAGCCGGATCAGGTCGCGGCTGTATTGGTCTAAGCTCATCGCGCCGACCCAGGTTCCCGGCATCAGGATCAGGATGATCCGGGGAGGGGTTTGATCCGAGCCGAGCCGGTAGGAGGTGTAAATGGCGTGGTTAAGGTTCAGGTATCTGCCCGAAGAATTTTTGCCGTCTGCATCCAGGCCCATGGCATCCGCGAGCAAGTCGGAATGAAAAGGCGCGTTGGGATCGCGGAGATTGAAAGCGCCGTCCGGGGTGACAAACCCCTGGGGCTGGTCAATGGGAGCGGCCGCGGGAAGGATGTGCTTGGTCAGGATGATCTCGGCGGAACGCGCGGAAAAGGCCGCAAACCAGAAGCAGCAAACCGCGGTCAATAAAAATATCCTTTTCATTTTTACCTCCGGTCCTTGCAGGTTGAATTCATCATATCGCGGAATGGGCGGATTAAAAAATGGCCCGCGGGCAAAAGCGCGTTTCCAAAAACGCCGCGATTGACTGGAACCGGGTTTTTTGGGTATGATAAAAATATCGGAGCCGTTTTTTCAAAATCGGCGGGAATGGTCAGATAAAACCTAAAAGCGTAAAGGAGAGAGGGATGGATAAATTATTGACGATGTCCGGAGTCAAGCTGGCGGGGTTGATCCGGAAGAGGGAAGTAAGTTCCGCGGAAGTAGTGGAGACGCACATCCGGCAGATACAGAAAGTCAACCCGATTATCAACGCGGTGGTCAAGGACCGCTTTGAACAGGCGCGACAAGAGGCCAAACAGGCGGACGATTTGGTCAGGAGCAAACCCGCGGAATCTCTCCCGCCTTTTTGCGGAGTGCCCTGCACGATCAAGGAATGTTTCCAGCTGACGGGAATGCCCAATGCCTCGGGAATGGTGTCTCGGAAGAATATTATTTCCCGGGAAGACGCCAGCGCGGTCGCGCGTGTTCGCAAGGCCGGGGCGTTGCCGCTGGGGGTGACCAATACCTCCGAGCTTTGTATGTGGTATGAGTCTTACAATAATGTTTACGGCCGGACCAATAACCCCTACAACCCGGCCCATATCGTGGGCGGGTCCTCCGGAGGGGAAGGCGCGATCATTGCCGCGGGAGGATCTCCGTTCGGGATCGGCTCGGACATCGGCGGAAGCATCCGGATGCCGGCCTTTTTCAACGGCGTCTTCGGACATAAGCCCACCGGCGGATTAGTCCCGGCCACCGGTCAATACCCGACGGCGGAAAACGAGGCGCTCACCTATCTCAGCACCGGCCCGCTGGCAAGGAGGGCGGAAGATTTGATGCCGCTCCTAAGGATCATCGCCGGCCCGGACGGAAAAGACCCGTCCACCAGGGAGTTTAAACTCGGCGACCCCGCAACCGTCAAGATCAGCGGGCTTAATGTGATCAATGTCCCGGACAACGGCAGCCACAAGGTGAGCGAGGACTTGAGGCAGGCCCAGCAAAAAGTCGCCGACTATCTGGGGAGCAAAGGCGCGAAGGTCAAGACCGTTCATCTGGAAAAGCTGAAAAGCTCCATTGACATCTGGTCCTCAAGCATTGATGACGCCACCAAGACCCTATACCGGAACCTGCTCGGAGATGGCAAAGACATTTCGCCGATCTGGGAGCTGCTCAAATTCCCGTTTGGCGCATCGCCGCATACCCTTCCCTCAATCGTGCTGGCCTTGATTGAAAATATCCCGAGGATGATGCCGTCTCGTTTGAAGAAATTCGTGGAACTGGGAAAGGAGCTTCGGGCGGAACTGATCCAGATGATCGGCCCGAACGGTGTTATGCTCTATCCCTCGTTCGCCAACCCGGCTCCCAAACATAACGCGCCCCTGATCTCTCCCTTTAAATACGCCTACACCGCGATCATCAACATTATGACCTTCCCGGTCACCCAAACCCCGCTCGGCCTGAACCAGCAGGGACTCCCGCTCGGGGTCCAGGTCGCCGGAATCCCCGGCAACGACCATCTCACCATCGCGGTCGGCTTGGAACTGGAAAAAGCCTTCGGGGGTTGGGCGCCTCCGGAAATCGCGTTAGTGGAGCGAACCCCTTAAGCAAATAAAATCTCCCGCAATCCTGAACCTCAGCCGGCATCAAGGCGCAGACGGAATCACGCTTGATCCCGGCAATTCCTATTTTCATTTAAAATAATCTAATAAAAAGAATTTTAAAATACTTCGCATTTACTGACCGGACCTGACATCAAGATCGGTTATGATCGGGGCGTTCGGAAAGGGGAGGGGCCAGGAAGGGTTTCAAGGTTTTGAGGGTTAAAGGTGGGAGATGGGGGAATGAGGGAAGGGGCGGGGGCGAGACCCGCCTCCGCTCCCGCTTTAAGGCGGGACTACGGCGGGCAAGCAGGGGTGTCCACGGCATAGAACCGGGGCTAAAAATAAGAGGGGCGGAATAAGGGATGGACTCGGAACGGTTTGGTATCTTATTGATTTTATGACGGTTTATTACTTAATTCCCCCTGAATAAGTGGTTAAAAAATATTTTTAAAACCTCCATTGGCGGGATTGACATTGATTCAGGATTTGGATATAGGATTGCAAGGTGGGATAAATTATTTTATCAGATGAAAATTGGGGCCATAGTCAGAGAAGAAGGATTCAAGGAATTTAATTCCTTGATCCATATTCTGCACGCGGGCTTATTCAATGAGAGCCGGCTGCGGCTTTTCGTGGACCGGGGTTCTCAGCTGGTGAGGGCGGACTGTGTTTGTTGTTATCATTTCGGGCAGGCCCTGGGCGCTCCGGTATTGGTATTTAAATCCGATTGCGCGGCCGGGGAGTGGAAGATGCTGGTCTCGCATTTGAACGGGGTTCGGCGGATGCCGGGTCAGGATTTGGGCGGGAGCCGGATTTTCACGGGCAAGGAATTGGCGGGGCTGGATTTCGGGGAATGGGGGGGCTTTTTTATGGATATATATAACAGCTTCTGGGATCATCGGGCGCCGGGCCATTATTTATTCAGCGCGATCCAACAGGGGAACGGTTGCGGGATGGTCATTTTCAGGCGCGACGCCAAGAACTGTTCGGAGTTCGGTGCGGAGGAGAAGGAAATCGTAACCGAGTTATGTCCCCATCTGGATAATTATCTAAAACTCCGGCTTCTCACCGCGCTCTGGCATCAACAGGGCGGGGCCAGCTCTTTCTTGCAGGCCTGGGGGGTGAGCAAGCGCGAGGCTGAGGTGGCGGTTTTGACTATGAAAGGCCGGTCCATCTCCGAGATTTGCCAGAGGCTGGAGATTTCACAGGAGACCGTCCGGGACCATCTGAAAAATATCTATCGCAAGCTGGAGATCCATTCCAAGGCCGAACTGGTTTCCTGGTATATCCGCTTATGGGAGCGCTCGATGAAAGAAGCCCTGGGAAAAAGCCTGGAATGGGATTAGATCCGGCTGCAAAAGGCGTTAAAAGTAAAAAATAATATATATTTACCCAAATCTGTATCGTCTTGATATTATGAGCATTTATCCCGACCGTCCGTAAAAATACCCCCAAATGGGGGATACGGATAAGGTTATTTTTATCAGAATTATATTGACAAATGTCTATAAATTTTGTTAAATAAGGCTGAAATAATAGTAATGGTGAAGGAAGTTAATGATGAATGATGAAGGTTTGAAATGTTGGTGAGGGCGGAATTCCAGGGGTTTAATTCCCTGGTGATCAATTTAAGCTTGGGGCTATTTGAGGAGGGCCGGCTCGGAGTTTTCACCGGGCAGGTTAAGGATTTGACGGGATCGGATTGTATGTGCTTTCTGTATTTTCATCCGAGCATCGCTGAGCCGGAGCGAATATTGCAATCGGAGGGGTGCGGCCGGGACTGCAGCCGGCGTTTGATGCGGACGCTTCGGGAGGCGCAAAAGATGCCGGCGGACCCGATTGAGGGGTATTGGGTATTTGACGGGAAGGAGATTCCCGGGATAGTCGCGGGCGCGTGGCGGAATTTTTTCCTCGGGGTTGATCGTTGTTTTCGGGGTCACGGCCGGTCCGGCTATTACCTGTTCGGGGCGTTTCAGGTCGGGCAAGGCTGCGGTCTGTTGGCGCTCAAGCGGGGTTTGGAAAGGAATCCGGAAGTCCTCGGGGAAGTCCGGGAGACGGTCGCGGAATTATGCCCGCACCTGTCCAATTATGTCCGGCTCCGGTACCTGACCGCGCTCTGGCACCGGGAGGGCGGGGTTGGTTCTTTTTTCCGGGCCAAGGGCCTGAGCCGGCGCGAGATTGAGATCGCGGTTTTGGCGATGAAAGGCTTGTCTCTCCCGGAGACCGGACAGCGGCTGAAAATTTCCGAGGAGACCATCCGGGATCATTTGAAAAATATCTACAAGAAGCTCGGGGTTCATTCCAAGACCGAACTGGTGACCTGCTTCATCCGGCTCTGGGAAAAGGCCATGCAGGGGGCGCTGGGAAGAAAGCCGGAACTGGAGTGAAGAAATGCGGGACTGCCGCGGCGGGTTCTACGGTTTGGAAAACTCGCCGCAGGCAAGCCCGAGAGACTGCGCCCCAAGCGAGGGATGAGGAACTGGGCTGGCGCATTGGTTGATTTCAAACCCGGAACGATTTTTTACGGCTGTTTCTGGCAGGAACATTGCGCGGAATCGCAGGATTTTTTGCCGGGACATTTTTGAGGAATGCCGACGCAGGATCCGGCCCGGCATCGGTCATTATTGGTGCAACAATTCCTGTCATCGCAGTTGGTATTATCCGGGAGCGGCTTCATCTGACAGGCGCCGTTGTCGCAAAAGGGTTGCTGGCAGGTCGCGGCATTGGTGCATTCGGGGTCTTGCTTGCAGGCGCAAGCGGAATCCGCCGGGTCAATCGCGCCGTCGCAGTCATTATCCAGGGTATCCGCGCAGGTCCGATCATTGATCGGGCCTTCTTTGGCCTTATGGTTAATGGCCGGGTTCAGGGGATCGCAGTCGGTGCCGTCCGGGTCGCCGTCTCCGTCGGTGTCCGGGTTGAGGGGCAAAGTCCCTTTCTTTAACTCATACAGATCATTGATTCCATCTCCATCGGTATCCTTCTTTTGGGGATCGGTCCCGGCCTTATATGCCTCCAGGCTGGACAGGCCGTCCTCGTCCGGGTCCGCGAAAGCGTCCAGTTCGTCCCCGGGACTCAACCCGTGTTTTTTTTCCCAATCGTCCGGGATCCCGTCTTTATCCCGGTCCTGCGGCGCCCCGCCGGGATCCGCTTTCCGGCAGGCGCCGAGCCCTAGCCCGAGGGCGAGCAAGAGGGTCAAGATCAGACCGGCCCTTTTGATTTGGTTCATTTTCATATCATCCACTCCGTCCGGGAGATAAATTTAATTTAATCCGAATTTACCCTGATGCAAGTTTGGCAATAAAAAGCCCGGAGCTTTACGCCCCGGGCTTTTCGGATCAAACGCTGAATTTATTTGGAAAGGGCTTTGTTGATTTTTTCCAGTAATACCTCGGGCTTGACCGGCTTTTCAATATATTCTTCCACCGGCAGAAAG
>CAIYYW010000270.1 GCA_903930515.1 uncultured delta proteobacterium
CGATTTGCGTATATGAGCTAAAATAAAAGAGGCGGATTTTTGAATCACCCGCCTCTTTGGTTTTGCGTTTCGGCGCAAAAAAAGCAGGGGCGGTCCTGGAACCGCCCCCGCCGTTTAGAGTTCTCCTTGTTCCGTTTAGCGCTCTCTCATGCCACCTTGGGCAGCTTCTTGAGCGCCTCCTTGATGGCCTCTTCCGGATGCTCGTAATCCGGCAGCTTTTTATCCATATAATCCAAATAAGCCTGGAGATCAAAATGGCCGTGACCGGAAAGATTGAATAGGACCACCCTCTGCTTGCCTTCCTGATCCCCTTTCTTGGCCTCATCAATGGCGGCTTTGATCGCATGAGCCGCTTCCGGCGCCGGGATGATCCCCTCCGACTTGGCAAAGATCATCGCCGCTTCAAATACCGGGTTCTGATGATACGCGACCGCCTCCATCACCCCTTCTTTCACCAGCTTGGAAATGATCGGGGAATCCCCGTGATAACGCAGTCCGCCGGCGTGGATTCCGGCCGGGACAAAATCATGTCCGAGCGTGTACATCTTCACGATCGGAGCCATCTTGGCGGTGTCGCCGTAGTCATATGCGTAAACGCCCTTGGTGAGCGTCGGGCAGGCGGTCGGTTCCACCGCCAGCAGCCGGACATTTTTCCCGGCGAATTTATCAAGGACAAAGGGCATGGCGATCCCGCCGAAATTGGACCCGCCTCCCACGCATCCGATCACCACATCCGGATAGTCGCCTACTTTCTTCATCTGCGCCTGGGCCTCCAGGCCGACCACGGTCTGATGCAGGAGCACATGGTTGAGCACGGACCCGAGCGAGTAATGCGCGTCATCGTGAGTGGCCGCGTCTTCCACCGCCTCGCTGATGGCAATGCCCAAAGAGCCGAGGCTGTCGGGGTTCTCTTTCAAAATGCCCCTGCCCGCGTTGGTCAGCTTGCTCGGGCTGGCGTGGACCTCTCCGCCCCAGGTCTCCATCATAATCCGGCGGTAAGGCTTCTGCTGGTAGCTGATCTTGACCATATACACGGTAACCTTAAGACCGAACAGCGCTCCGGCAAAGCTCAGCGCGCTTCCCCACTGGCCCGCTCCGGTCTCGGTGGTCAGCCGCTTGATGCCTTCCTTTTTGTTGTAATAGGCCTGCGCCACCGCGGTATTGGGCTTGTGCGATCCGGCCGGGCTTACCCCTTCGTATTTATAGTAGATTTTGGATTTGGTCCCGATCGCCTTCTCCAGCCGATGGGCGCGATACATCGGACTCGGCCTCCATAACTGGTAAATTTCCAGCACCTCATCCGGGATATCAAACCAACGCTGCGGGCTCATTTCCTGCTCCAGCAAAGCCATGGGGAAAAGCGGGAGCAGGTCCGGCGGGGTGAGCGGCTTCATGGTGCCGGGATGCAGGGGCGGATCCAGCGGGGTCTTGAAATCAGCCAGAATATTATACCATTTCCTGGGGATCTCATTTTCATTCAGCAAAATCTTGGTTTCCATTGTTACCTCCTCAAATTATTTTTTAAGTCCGTTTAGCGCTTTAATAAATAGAAAGAACCGGACCCGGTTAAAAGACAGCTTCTATGCGGCTTTGCGAGCCGCGCCATCGGCGCCAGACGCGGGCAAGAACCTCTGTTATGGGCTGACCGCTCATTTTCTTTCTTATATCAGGATTTTGTCCCCTTGTCAAGCAAGATTCTGGTCCGGCTGGAACCGTCAAGGATTTATGATAAACTTCCGCATATGCGCGTTAAAAAGATCCTGGTTATTTCCGTGGTTTTAGCCGCGGTCGCCACGATCGGGGCCTGGCTGGTTTACGCGCGGGACAATCAAGTTCTTCCCCAGTCCGCGGTTGACCTGCTCGCGGAATTGCCGGCGCCGGCGCCGGGCCGGACCATCCTGGTGTTCACTCCGCATCCGGACGACGAGACCATCGCGGCCGGGGGATATATTTTCTCGGCCACCCGTGCCGGGGCCCAGGTCTGGATCGCGCTGGTGACCGACGGCAATTTTCATCACCAGAAGGAAATCCGGTATGCGGAATTCAAGAAGGCGGCCGCGGCCCTGGGGGTTTCGGAGGATCATTTGATTTTCCTGGGCTACCCGGACCACCAACTGGCGGGACAGGATTTGAGCCGGGTCCGGGGTCGGTTTGAAGAAATCATTTCAACCATCAAGCCCGAGATCGTGATCACTTCTCATCCGCAGGACCATCATCCTGACCACCGGGTCACCGGCGAGCTGGTGGAGGCGATCTGGCGGAACCGTGATTTTACCCTCTACGAGTTCCTGGTGCATCATAACCTTTTCCCGCATCCCAAGGGAATGAACCCGCATTTGTATCTTCTGCCCCCGGCTCGGATGATCAGCTTTGGGAGGACCTGGGAGGTTTTTCCGCTGAGCGATGAGGTGGAAACGCAAAAGCATAAGGCCATCCTCCAGTATCGGTCTCAACTATCGGACCGGCGCGATCCTCTACTCGCCGGACTCCTGGTCGGGATGCTCAGGAAGAACGAGTTGTTCTCGGTGCCGAGCAAATAGCGGCGATAAGCTTTATCAGGGTGTTGAAAAAGTCTATTCTCGGCAAAAACTTTGGAAAAATGTTTCACCTCCCTTGATGGGATGGGAACAAGGAGAGGGTGATTTGGGCCTTATTTCGCAAAGCTTTGCGGGCTTTCATCACGCATTGAATTCAAGCGACCCTCTCCCCGACCCTCCCCCCTCCCAGGGGGAGGGAGCTCTTTTTCAACAGCCTGTTAAAGCTTTTCCGAGGTCAGTTCCGCGAGTCGGCTCCGCTCCCCTTTTTCCAAAAAAAGGTATCCGAAGAGCGGCTCGCCCCGCAAGCGGTTGGCGATATAGCTGAGCGCGTTGCTGCTGGAATCCAGGTAGGGATTATCAATCTGGTAGGGGTCGCCGGTGAGAACGATCTTAGTCCCTTCTCCGGCGCGGGTGATGATGGTCTTGACCTCGTGGGGAGTCAGGTTCTGCGCCTCATCCACCACAATGTATTGGCCGGGGATGGACCGGCCCCGGATATAGGTCAGCGGCTCCACCTGGATCACGCCGAAATTGATCAGGTCCTGATATTCCGGGATCCGGGGGCCTTTGCCCTTTTTCCTGTCCCCTTCTTCCGCGCCGCGCTTTTTCTGAAAAATGAAATCCAGGTTGTCAAAGATCGGCTGCATCCAGGGCTGCATCTTCTCCTGGACATCCCCGGGCAAAAACCCCAACTCCTTGCCCATCGGGAAGATCGGCCGGGAGACCAGCAAGCGTTCATAGCGGTTGTCATCCATGGTCTGATGAAGACCGCAGGCGATCGCGAGCAGGGTCTTGCCCGTGCCGGCCTTGCCCAACAGGGCCACCAGTTGAATCTCCGGGTCCATCAGCAAATCAAACGCCAAATATTGCTCCGGGTTTTTCGGCTTGATCCCGGTCGCGCCCCCCGAATAATCAGGGAGCCGAAGGATTTTTCCCTCCTCTCCGTCAAACCGGCCGTATCCGGTTTTGCCCGGGTCGGACTTTGCGGAAAAAATCACCATCCGGTTGGGAAAAAAATCGTCCTGCAGGGCGAGCCAGCCCTGGCTTTCAAATTGCCCGAATTCCTGATCGCTCAATTCCTTCTTCACCCAGCCCCGGTCCATCTCCGAAAGCGCCACCCGGCCCTTGGCCTCGTAGTCAACCGCCTTCATCCCGAGCGCGTCGGCCTTGAGCCTTAAGTTGATGTCCTTGGTGATGAACACGGTCGGGACCTGGGGCTGGTCGCGATGGAGCGCGTAAGCAGTGGACAGGATCAGGTTGTCCGCCTTTTTTCCCATCAGGGACTTGGGCAAGATGCCCTCGTCGCCGGAAAGGTCAATCCGGACCATCCCGCCCTGCGGGATCTCAACCCCCTGGCTGAGCGATCCCTTTTGACGGAGCTCATCCAGGAGACGACCGATGGTCCGCGCGCTCCTTCCCAGCTCGTCAACATTCCGCTTGAACTGGTCCAACTCCTCCAGAACCACAATCGGAATAATAATATTGTTGTCCTCAAACTTGAAGATCACCTGAGGGTCATACAACAGCACATTCGTGTCAAATACAAAATTTTTCTTCATCTATCCACCTCTTTACCTGTTCACCCCTTAACCTGTCCATATTTATACCCCAAAAGCCGGCCAAATTCCAGAGGACCAGCTAAAAGGGAAGGTTCCAGAGCAAATTGCAGGCATAGATGAACATGGCTGCCCTCCTTGGGAGCCCATTTCCCTAAGCGCGGCGCTCAGGGCTTTGATCTGCGCATTCATTTTTTGCTTGACATATTCAGCAGATTTGCTACAAGTATTCTATGGCGCAGATTAAGGGCGAGAGAAGGCTTTCAAAAATTTCAGCGATCCCAATTTTCATCATATTAGCATTTTTGCTGGCTGTTTTAATTGTCAAGCCGTTTGATATAGCTATTTATAGGCTTGATTGGGCTATTATAAATGGAGACCTGGACCGGGTGCAATCAATGATCAATGAACGGACCGATTTGGTCAATTCCTATGATTTATTCGGTTTTACACCCCTGCATTGGGCGGTGAGAACCCGCCGGAAAGAGATAGCATTTCTGCTCGTAAATCATTGGGCTGATCCTTATCAAAAGGATCTTTTTGGAAAAACTCCGCTTGGGATTGCGGAAAAGGATGTTCGCGGCAGTGAGGATAAGTCAATGTTTTATTATACCCTGCAAGAGCAGATTACCCAAATAGAACGGAAACAAAGGGCTATTTTGAAAAAAACGATTCAAGAAGGAGATTTTGCTAAATTTAAGCAAAACCTCATTTATGGCAAGGAATTGATCAACTACGAGCCGGTGGATGGAGACTTTGACCTGTTATGCTGGGCCGCCTTTAAAGGCAGAAAAGATATGTGTGAGTTGCTTTTAGCAAGAGGGGCGGATATTAATAGAGAGACAAAATTCGGGGACACACCTTTGAGCCTGGCCGTTTCCAGTCGGCATTTGCAGGTTGTCCAATTATTAATCAAAAGCGGCGGGAACGTGAACTCTGGCGACCGGACCCCGCTCTTTATGGCCAGTTATATGGGTTATCCGGAAATTGCGGAGTTGCTATTAAGATCGGGAGCCGAGGCAAATGCTACATCAGGAGATCATCTTCCCGCGGATATAGATGCCATTGATGGAAGGGTGATGCCCTTGACCGCCGCGATTGTTAATGGAAATTTGGAAGTGGCCTCAATTCTATTCCGGCATCATGGTCAGTATAATAATAAATTCACTTATTATTTGCAAAACCCGTATGATACCGAGCATGGATATTTTCCAAACGCTAAGATTATCCATATTGCCGCGGCGAGAACCAATCCCGGAATCTTGCAGTTGCTGCTTGACCAAGGCGAAAGAATTGATGAAGAAACGGAATTTTGCTTTGATAGAGGGGGAAGCATTTGCAGCAAAATTTCAACCATGGAGGCCGCGGCAATTAGAAGGAATGGCAACAACCTGTTGTATATTTTCAAAAAATCCGGCTTGAGCGAGAGAAAAATCAATTTTGCAACAAAAGAGATGGGCGACAGTTTCATTTTCAATGCCTCGATCCTTCAATATTCTATCGCAATGGGTGATTTGGAGATCGTGAAAATTATTT
This sequence comes from uncultured delta proteobacterium, assembly GCA_903930515.1. Lineage (GTDB taxonomy): Bacteria > RBG-13-61-14 > RBG-13-61-14 > RBG-13-61-14 > DRUE01 > CAIYYW01. The sequence goes on from CAIYYW010000270.1 coordinate 5,630, forward strand.
TAGGATTTGGAGCGGATGTTGAAGATGAATCCTCCTTGACACTATGGTGGGCGCAAGGGCCGCAGGTGGAGAAATGGAAGCCCTTGGATACTGCGGTTTATTTTACCGATCAGGAAAAGGCCTTGCCTATAATAGAATTATGTATAAATTATGGCGCCAGCGTAAATTCCAAGGTTGTTTCTAAAATTGCGGCGGATTTTGATGGCGCGGATCCGCTTCTTTTGGCGGCCATGGAAAGGTTTCGGCCAAAAACGAAAATCGTAAAGATCTTATTGGAAAAGGGCGCAAACCCCAATACCAGCAACCGGAACGGATTTACTTCACTACATTATTCAGCTATGAATGGAGATATTGAGGCGGCGCAACTATTGATTGAGCATGGGGCAAAAATCAATGCTGAAGGATTAAATGGAATTACTCCCATAAATATAGCCAGGGCCGCCAATCAGATTAAGATGTGCGAATTCCTGATCAAAAATGGCGCCATCGCGGCATCCTTGAGCAAACAGGGTGAAGATGCCCTGCATCAGATGATTGATCTGGGGGACTGAA
>CAIYYW010000271.1 GCA_903930515.1 uncultured delta proteobacterium
CTTTGTTACATCGCGGGATGGGTGACCGGCATCGTTTTCTATATCATCGAAAAAGACAACAGGAATGTGAAATTTTCGGCCATGCAGTCAATCGTGGTCTTCGGCGGATTAACCGCGCTCATGATCGTGATTTCCATCCTGAGCATGATCCTCGGATACATCCCGGTCGTCGGTCATATCCTCGGCATCCTTCTGTGGATCGTGTCCTCCCTGTGCGGCCTCGGCGGGTTCGTGCTCTGGATCATCCTGGTCGTAAAATCGCTCCAGGGCGAAGTCTATAAAGTTCCCTTTGCCGGAGAAATGGCCGAAAAGTATGTGAAATAACTCAAGCAATCAAATGGCGGCGCAGGCAGGATGCTTGCGCCGCCATTTTTTTTCTTACGCCGATTCCCCCGCGCCGTCCTTGCGCGAGATTTTGGTTGACATCAGGATGATCACGCTGACGGAGAGACCGAGCAGGATGAAGTCGGTGGCGAGCAGGATGTAGTTTCCGGCCGCGAGGTATTTTTTCATCAGGATGAACAGCGAGGCGATGGTGGTGACCATCATAAAGATCGCGGGCGCGAGCGCGAAGATATATTTCTTTCCCCTGGCCAACAGCCAGGCGGTGATGGTGATCAGGGCGAGCGCGGCCAGGAGCTGGTTGGCGGCTCCGAAGATGGGCCAGAGGGCGCTGAAGGCGTTGCTATAAGCCAGAACCCACATAAGCGCCACGGAGAGGCCGGAGTTGAACCAGGAGTTTTTCAAAAACGCCGGCGGATGATCAAACATAATCGCCCAGAGTTCCTCAAATAAATAGCGGTTGAGCCGGACCGCGGCGTCCAGCGTCGTGATCACAAAACCCTCCACCAGCAGCACCCCGAACACGGTTCCGAGGTCCACCGGGATATGGAGGGTGGTGTGCATAAGCCGGCCGGTGGCCAGGCTGAAGGCGAGCACCGGGTTGGATTTCACGCCTTTGAGGACGGGGAAAACGATGGCCCGGTAGTCGTCAAACCCGAGTCCGATGGCGAGCACCATCAGCACGCACACGGCGAGGATGGATTCCAGCAGCATGGCGTTGAACCCGATCCGGCGCGCGTCGCACTCGTTGGCGAGTTGCTTGCTGGAGGTTCCGCCTGCGACCAGGGAATGGAAACCGGAGATGGCCCCGCAGGCGACCATAATGAACATCATAGGCCAGAAGAAGCCGAGGTTCTTCGCGCCCTCCTGCAGGTTGGTGATGGGCATGGCGATCCGGACTCCGGTGAAGCCGGCAACCAGCAGGGCGATGAGCATAAGCCCGATTCCGGCGTAAAGGATCTGGACATTGATGAAGTCGCGGGGCTGGAGGATGAGCCAGACCGGGATGCCCGCGGCGAAAAATACATAGACCGAGATGATGATGGTCCAGGCGTTGGCGGAAAGGGTGATCGGGGAATAGATGCTGGCGATGATGGACCCGGCGCAGACCAGGGCTGCGAGCGGGTAGGACAACTTGCCCGGGATATTTTTCTTGTAAAGGAGCCAGCCCAGGACCGGGGAAAAAGCCGTGATGATCACCACCGACATTGAAGCGATCCCGCCGATCCGGCCCATGGTCACGCCGTCAACCACCGTGGCTTTGAGCAGGGTCTGATTTTCCGCGAGGCCGAGTTTGGCCAGGGGCCAGAGCGAGGTGAGCGAGACCGAGACCATGCTCAAAAAGGACGAGGTAACAAGCACCAGCATCATAATGGTAAAAAGGATGAACAGGGTGAACCCGGTCGGGCCCAGGGTTTTCCGCGCCACCTCCGCCATGCTCTTGCCGCCCTCCCTCATGCAGATGAACAGCGAGAGGTAGTCATGGACCGCGCCGATGAAGACCCCGCCCAGGACCACCCAGAGCCAGGCCGGGCCGTAGCCGTAAAGGATGGCCATGGTCGGGCCCACGATCGGGCCGGCGCCCGCGATGGCGGAGAAGTGGTGCGCGAACAGGACATAGGGCTTGGTCGGCACATAGTCGCGGCCGTCGTTGATCGTTTGCGCCGGGGTGGCTCGGCAGGAATCCTCTCCCAACTGCCGCGCCAGATAGACGCTGTAATAACGATTGGCTAAAACAAAAACCGCCAGCGCCACCCCGATTAAAAGCAAAACCAACATGCACTACTCCTGACCGCTTTTAATTCCCGGGCATCCCGGGAACGTCTGCCTGCTTGGGAAACGCAGTATTCATGCCTTCTTCAACCGGCAAGATTACCGCTGGTTTTTCGGCCTGTCAAGGTTCCCGCAAAAAACTGAATACACCCCTGGGGTGCAGACACTCTTGTAGGGGGCGCAGACACTCTTGTCTGCGATTGCTTTCAATGTGCGAGCGCCTTTCTTGTCCGCCGTAGCCACTTCTTGCTCGGACAATCTGTAGGCGAAGGCGGAAGGCGCGATAACTCTGAATACTCCTCAGGGGTGCAGACACTCTTGTAGGGGGCGGGACACTCTTGTCCCGCATTTGGATACACCTCTCCCTTCAATTTCCCTTTTGTTGTTTCAAGGGCAAATATTTTTTTGCCCAGGCGCCAGGGCGATCAAGTAGAGGCAATGTTGACGCTGAATGGCACTCTGGAGGAGTATTCAGGATCCGGCTCGACTTATACCGCCCTAACCGGGTTTCTGAGGTCCAGGTTTTA
>CAIYYW010000272.1 GCA_903930515.1 uncultured delta proteobacterium
CACCAACGCGCACAGGTTGAACGCTTTGAGCAGATTCTTGCCCACGCACAAGTTCCCGTGGTTGGCCAGCAGGATCGCGGCATTTTCTCTAAGCGCCTGGACCGCGAATTTCGCCAGATCGTCGCTCCCCGCGGAGGCATACTCCGCCACCCTCACTTCATCCCCCACATAAACCACCAGCTCTTCCACGATCGGCGGGATCGGCTTGCGCAGAACCGCCATCACGGTGGAAAAAACGGCGTGACTGTGGATCACTGCGTTCACATCGGCTCGCGCCTGATAGACCGCCAGATGCATCGGCGTTTCCACGCTCGGGCCGTAATCCAAATCCAGCGCCAAATCCCCTTCCCGGTCAACCACCACCACCTGCTCCGGAGTCAGGGTCTCATAGGGCACGCTGGTCGGCGTGATCACATACCGGTTGTCCTCGTCCGGAACCCGCAGACTGATGTTCCCGGCCGACCCGGTCACGAACCCGGCCTGATACATCTTCTTCGCATACCGGCAAACCTCTTCCCGAAATTCCAGATAGTCCTTCATCTTCGGCTCCTTTTGAATCCTTCGCAACGCAGACACTTTGGCCCGCGCTCCTTACCATTCATTCTCAAACTTGTCATAATTCTCCCGCCAGACCTCGTAACTGCTTTGATACTCTTCCACCCAATCCGCGACCGGAGAGGTTTCCACAAAACCCCCGGCCATCTTTTCGCTCGCGGTCTTCAGGTCCGGATAGATCTTCGCGCCCACCGCGCAGGCCATCGCGATCCCGAGGGCGGAGGCTTCCTTGCACGCGCTCACCTTCACCGGCTGGTTCAAGACCGAGGCCGCGATTTGGTTGAAGAGCCCAATCCTGGTCAAGCCCCCGCAGAGCAGAACCTCTTCCGGCTTTTTGCCCGTGGTCTCAATGATCTGGTCGCGGTTGGCTTTCCCCGCGAACGCGATCGCCTCCAGGATCGCCCTTCCCACATTGCCCGGGCCCGCGGTGTTTTCCTCGGGAGGGAACGGGAACAAAATCGCGGCCGGCTTGTTGGGATTGACCTTGGTCAAATCCCAGACCATGGTTCCCAGCAACGCGCGAACCCCCGCGGAACCGGGCGGTATTTTTTCAGCCAGCTTGATCAGGCGATCATATTTCTGATCGTTGTCCTTGATCCCGGCCCCGAAATGGCCTTCCACATAGCCCCGGAAAATCTTGCCCGCGTCCCCGGCCTGGCTTTCAATTAGATACAGGTCGTCAAAGATATGGCAATGGGTCCAGAGTTTGTGCTTCGGGTCCAATACCGGCTCGCTCAAACTCATCATCACCGGAAGCGTGGTTCCGGCCACCAGCCCGAGTTGCAAAGGCTTGCTCTGCTTGCAGGCCGCGAGAGCGGCCTGGGTATCCGCGGCGCCCACCACCACCAAAACCCCGGCGGGAATCCCGGTTTCCTTTTCCGCCCTGGCAGTGACCTTGCCCGCAATTTCACCGGCCCGGGACAGCCGCGGCAATTTTTCCTCCTCCAGCCCGATCAGGTCCAGAAGTTCTTTGGACCAATTCCCGGCCTTCAGGTCATAGAGCATGGTCTCGCAGGCATTGGTCGGCTCCGCAACCGCCTCGCCCGAGAGCAGATAAAGGATCCAGTCGTTGATCATCAGGATCCGCCGGATCCGAGCGTAATTTTCCGGCTGTTCCTCCTTGAACCACCTCAAGCGGGAGGGCACGAAAATCCAGGGCGGCCACCGACCGGTGATCCCATAGCACCGATCCTGTCCGAGCAATTCCTCAACCTCCATCGCGTAAATAATCCCGCGAACATCCCGGTTCGGGCCGGCATAAATATATTCGTCGCGCTCATCCAGGAACAGGCAACCCTGCCGCATTGAGGTTGAAGACACGGCGCGGATTTGCTTAATGTCAACCTTGCCCAAAACCTCGCGGGTGCATTCGCAGATCAGTTTCCAATATTCGGCCGGGTCAAACTCCTGGCAAATAATATCCGTTCCATTCGGGCTGTGATACCCCCAGGTCCGGTAAGCGCGCGCCTGGAGCTCGCCTTCCGCGTTAAAGACCACGGCCCGGCCCCCACCGGACCCGGCATCAATCGCGAGCAGGAGGTCCCGGTTCATTTTTTCTTCTCCAGCACTTCGGGGTTGGCGATATGCTTGACCGGTTTGCCCGCCAAATATGCTTCAATATCATTCACGATCATCTCGGTCTGGTGCCGGGTGACATCAAAGGTCGCTCCCCCTAAATGAGGGGCAACCACCACATTGTCCAGAGACAACAGCGGCTCGTCATCCTTTTGCGGAGGCTCCGAACTCCAGACATCTATGCCCGCTCCCGCGATCTTCTTCTCCTTGAGCGCCTGATATAGCGCGTCCTGATCCACCAGCTCGGCCCGGGCCAAATTCACGAAATAAGCGGAGGGCTTCATACTTTCAATCAATGCCCGCGTGATCATCCCCTCGGTCTCGTCCTTATGCGCCGCGTGGATGGTGACCAGGTCGCTGCGCCGGAACAAATCCTCCAGGCCGGCGGACTCGGCCTGGAACCGGGCAAACACTTCTTTGGCAACGAACGGATCATAGGCCAGGATTTTGGACCGGAACCCGCGAAGCCTTTCCGCCACCCCTCTCCCGATCGCGCCGAAGCCGACAATCCCGACCGTAAGCCCGTTCAACTCGCAGCCGCTCAGTTCGCGCATAATCCGCATCACGTCCTTGGGCGTTTCCGGATTATAGTTGCCGGCGATCAGCAGGTTATGCGAATGGATAATCTTGCGGCACAGGCATAACATAAAACCGACGGTCAGGTCCGCCACCGCGTCCGCGTTCCGGGCCGGGGTGAAAAAAACCGGGATCCCTTTGGCCGTGGCCATTTCCAGATCAACATTGAGCGGGTCCCCCCGGCATACCCCGATCATCTTCAACGGAACCGACTCCAGCACTTCCTCGTGGCAAAGGTCCGTCTCTATGATCGCCACATCCGCTCCCATCCCCTTAAGCTTTTCCGCCATTTCGTCGGAGAGGTTGATCTTGCTGGTCTTGCCCCACGGCTCGTAAACCACCTCCATATAATTCCGCAGCCGCGCCAAACCCTCTTCGGTAAAATTAGCCGTGACCAACGCCTTCATCTTCTTCACTCCCTTTCCCCTCCGGCGCCGGAGCGTCTCTGCAAAAACCTTTGCCCCGGCCGGATCGGATCGTTCCCTTATTTTATAGCTTCCGAAAACCCTTCTGTCAATAAATCCTCTTCCATCCTCAAACCCAAACGCCCTTGGGAACGGACCCGCAAAAAATCGGAGTTAAAGGAGCTTGATCTTTTCCGCGGCTTGACCGCGGAAGTGCGACCTCTAAAATTTGACAAGTATTTTAATCAATGCTAATTTTTTTAATTGATTTTTCAGGCCCGTGCTTTAAAGGGCAAAAAGGGGTCAAAAAGTTCTTTAGAAATTTTATCAATTGAGGAGGAAAACAAAGTGGTTCCAAAGAAAGTTTTTTTTACCAAAGGGGTCGGGGTTCACAAGGATAAGTTGCAAAGCTTTGAGTTGGCGCTCCGGGCCGCGGGGATCGCCAAGTTCAACCTGGTCAATGTCTCCAGCATAATGCCGCCGGGGGTGAAGATCGTGAACCGCGATGAAGGGGCTCCCCTGCTCAAGCCCGGCCAGATCGTTTATTGCGTGCTGGCCCGGAATGCCACGGACGAGCCGAACCGGCTGGTGGCCGCGGCGATCGGGACCGCGGTTCCGGCCGAGGAAGGCAGTTACGGATATATTTCCGAGCACACCTCCTTCGGGCAGACCAAGGAGGTTGCCGGGGAGTACGGGGAAGATTTGGCCGCGTCAATGCTGGCGAGCACCCTGGGCATCACCTTTGATCCCAACGAGGACTGGGACGAGCGGAAGCAGATTTACCGGATGAGCAAGCGGATCGTAACCACCATGAACACCACCCAGACCGGCCGGGGAGACAAGTCCGGGAAATG
>CAIYYW010000273.1 GCA_903930515.1 uncultured delta proteobacterium
CATTTTCCCCACGCGCGTGGGGGTGAACCGGGACGGTGGGTTGCCGTTGATCGCCTGTCCGGATTTTCCCCACGCGCGTGGGGGTGAACCGCAGTTCCACCTCCCATCAAGGTCTGGCCAAGTATTTTCCCCACGCGCGTGGGGGTGAACCGTGAAGATGCCAGATTCCCGATACCGAGAGCCAATTTTCCCCACGCGCGTGGGGGTGAACCGTTTTCATTTTCCTTCCTCTATCCGGAAATTCGATTTTCCCCACGCGCGTGGGGGTGACCCGACCCGGTGAAAAGTCCGGAGCTTCGCGCTCCGATTTTCCCCACGCGCGTGGGGGTGAACCGGGAACACTCATTCCGCCCGCTTGCGCCACAAGCATTTCGTAAAGAAAAAGCGTGTTGCGAGCTTTGGGCGGTAATCGGCCCAAGCGAGCAACACGCTGAAATTTTGACAAGGGCAGGGGGGTGGATTATACTCGGAGGGCATGAGCGAGGAGCAGGAGATCAAGGAATCGGGGTCTGAACTGTGGGTGGAGCCGGGCGGGGAAGTCAGCAAACTGCTCCTGGAGCGGAAACGCTGGTTTCGGTCGGTGGAGGTTGAGCGGAAGCAGGAGCGGCTGTTCGAGTTGGAGGTCTTGCTCAAGGGTTTGGTGGTTTATTCCAACCTCAATAACCATTCCATCTCCGATCGCTCCCGTCTGATCCATCGCGATTTCAGCCCGGAGATTGAGGTGATCAAGAACGCCCTGGTCCGCTCAATTATTTTGATCCGGAGCCTTTTGCCGGAGACCGAGGCCAATATTCTTCATTTCCAGAACTATGTGGAGACCCGCTTGATGAGCGACTATCAGCGGGGCCAGCTTTTATCGCGCGCCATCAACCAGAGCACGCCGATTGAATCGCTCTATATGCTCTGCCACAGCCTGATTGATTTCTCGGAACTGGCCGGGAACCTCTTGGAACTGGAAGACAAACGCTACCAGGTTTTTTATTATCTGGAGCAGATGGTATCCCGCGAGATTATATCCAACCTCTATTTCAACCCCTTCCGCGCCCTCGGCTTCGCCCCGCATTACGATGTGGTCCGCTCCCCCCAGGTGACCCTGGTGGTCAAGGGCATACCGGACAAGAAGATCAAGAAGATGGTCTCAATGATCCTTTTGCTCCTGTTCAAACTGCTCCGGTACCTGAGCCTGATCCAGACCGAAGCCGCGAATTTGACGCGCCTGCGCGACGGCCTGATGGTGATCTCTCTGGTCAACTCCGAGAGCCAGCTGCTGGTGGAATCGTTTGAAGGCTTTTTCCCGGACCGGATCCGCGAGTCCGGGTTTGACCGGACCGGGGAAGGCAAACGGCTCCTGGAATTATTGGACGCCTTCGCCTTCCAGCTCCAGGTGGAGTTGAAAAAAATATTCGACCTGGAAATCAGGAATGCCGCGGCTTTGACCGAGCCGCGGCCGCTTCAGAACGGGATCATCCGCGCCCGGGGTATGCTGGTGAATATTTTCCAGCAGGCGATCGTGGAGGTCTGCCGGGTGTTTGATCCGGACCTGGACGGCCGTAAGATTTTCAAGGAATTCGTGAGCAAGCTGGAGCAGTCGCTCAAGCTCCGGCGGGATGTCTGGCTTTTTGCCAAGGTCTTGGAGCGGCAGGAGCAGGTTTTGGACCGGTGCGGAACCGGCCGCCCGATGGAGCCGATTTACGATTCCATCAACACCCTGCGCAATTTTGTTTACTATTACCAGAACATCTCCTTCCAGTTCGTCCGGGCCTATGACCGCGAGGAGTTCCAGAGGTTTTTCGATTACCTGGACGCCACCGCCGCGGAAGAATTGAGAAAGCCGGAAGTGCGCTCGCTCTTCCGCACCGAAGTCAACGGCTTCCGGATGTTCCTGGAAGCCACCCTTAACGCCATCAGCCATCGCGCCGAGTTGGAAAAGATTCCGTTCGGAACCGATGAAGCCGAACGGCTGCTTTCCCAGTTCCTGCAATAGCAGACTGAGCCGAGATGCCGCCCTTGCCGATGGAATCGCTGCTCCAAAAAATCCGCGAGCGGAAAAACCTTCAGCTTGCGTTCGCGCCCGGCTCTTCTCCCAGTTGGCTGGTCTCGCTGATCCGGCGCGAGACTGACCGGCCGGTGCTGGTCCTGGCCGACACCCCGGAAAAGGCCGCGGAAATTTCGGAAGAGTTGAAAACTTTTTCCGCGCTTCCCCTTGCGCTCTTTCCCGGGCTGGATTATTACCAACCCGAAGGGATGGAGCCGAGCGGGGAAAGGGCCGGGACCCTCGCCCGGATTCTGACCAAACAAATCCGGCTGTTGGTCGCGCCCGCGATCAGCCTGTTCCAGCCCACGCTCCCGAGAAAATTGCTGGAGCAATACCTGTTTGAGCTCAAGCCCGGAGCCACCCTGGACCCGGAGCAATTCCTGGCCCGGCTGCTGGAAGCCGGGTACTTCTTCGCGGAGTCCGTGTCCGAGCCGAAAGAGATCAGCCGCCGCGGCGGGATCCTGGACCTGTACCCGCCCGCGGCGATTTATCCGCTCCGGCTGGAATTTTTCGGAAACCAGATTGAAAGCATCCGATCCTTTGACCCGGCCGGACAGGTGTCCAAGCAAAAAATAGAGCGCGCCTGGATCTGGCCCGCGACCGAGTTGATCCTGACCCGGGAGCGCGGCCTGGAACTGAAGAAGGCCTTGTTCCGGCTGGCCGAGGATTTGAAAAAAAGTTACCGGGAAAAAAACCTGAGCTACACCCGGCCGGTCCAGGAGATCGTCAATCATTTGGATCAACAGCAACACTTTTACGCGGAAGAACGATTCCTCGGATTGATGGGCGGATCTGAATCCTTGCTTGACTATCTCTCGGATGATTGGCTGGTGGCAATCCTGGAGCCGTTTCCCACGAATCAAGTTCTGGCCCGGGCCGGCCAAAAGGCCCATGAAGATTGGGACAGACTGGCCGGGGGGGGGAGCTTGATCCCGGCTCCATTTCAAGTTTTTATCTCCGGTTCCGGGGTCAAGGAAAAAATTCGCCGGTTCCAAACCCTGACCCTGGGCGGATTGGTGTCCGGGAAAGAAGAGTTGGAGACGGCCCCGGAGGTTGAGCTTTTTCTGGAACCGATCCCGGGGGAAACGGCTGAACTGGCGATTGAGCTCAATCCGGACTTGTCTTTCTCGCCCAAGCTCCCGGAGCCGGTGGCAAAATTATTGTCCGAGATCAACAAACTGAGGACCGAAAAATTTTCCTCCATCCTGGTCTGCTCGTCGGTGAGCCAGTGCGAGCGGCTGGCCGATCTGTTCCGGGAGCAGGGAGTTTTCCCGGCGGAGTTGTCCTCAAAGGACGATTTTTTTTATCCCAAATGGCCGCTGACCATTGCCCCGGGCGAGCTGGGAACCGGGTTCCGGATTCCGGAGTTCGGGCTTGCCATCATCAGCGAGCAGGAGATTTTTGGAGAGAAGATCCGGAGGCGATTGGTCGCGCCGGAGCGGGTGGAGTGGAAAGAGGAGGATTTGTCGGATTTGCAACCGGGCGATCCGGTGGTTCATATCAAACACGGGATCGGTCTTTACCGGGGGATGCGCCAGGTCAAGGTGTCTAGTTTTGAAAAATGGGATGTGTTCAAAGGCCGCGTCCGGCCCATGCAGACGCAGCCCTGCCTGGAAATAGAATACGGGGACGGGGCGAAACTATTTCTTCCGGTGGACCAGATCAACCAGGTCCAGAAATACCGCTCACCCGGAGAAGCTCCCCCCAAATTGGACCGGCTCGGCACGCAAAGCTTTGAGCTGGCCAAGAAGCGGGCGATGGAGGCGATTGAGAAACTGGCTGAGGATTTGCTTGAGCTTTACGCCAGCCGCGAAGTCTTCCCCGGCTATTCCCTGCCCCAGCCGGACCATACCTACCGCGAGTTTGAGGCCGGCTTTGAATTTGAGGAAACCCCGGACCAGGGGAATACCATTGCCGCGGTGATTGAAGACCTTTCGCGGGACCGGCCGATGGACCGGCTGGTGCTGGGCGATGTTGGCTATGGCAAGACCGAGGTCGCGCTCCGGGCGGCTTTTCTGGTGGCGATGGAGGGGAAACAAGTGGCCTTGCTCTGCCCGACCACCATTTTGGCCCAGCAACATTTTGACACCTTCCAGCGCCGTCTCAAGGACTGGCCGGTTCAAGTTTGTATGCTCAGCCGGTTCCAATCCCGGATCGGCCAGAAGAAAAATATTGAGCGTCTGAAAAGCGGGAACTGCGACATCGTGATCGGAACCCACCGGCTTTTGAGCAAGGATGTGGAATTCCTGGATTTGGGTCTGCTGGTCATTGACGAGGAGCAGAGGTTCGGGGTGGTTCAGAAGGAAAAGATCCGGAAGCTGAAGAAGACGGTTCACTGCCTGACCCTGAGCGCGACCCCGATTCCGCGCACGATGGAAATGTCTTTGCTCGGTCTGCGCGACCTGTCCACCATCACCACTCCTCCCGCGGACCGGCAGGCGATCCACACGGAGTTGATCCATTTTGACCAGCAACTGATCCGCGAGGCGGTGCTGCGCGAAATCGCCCGGAACGGCCAGGTTTTTTTTGTGCACAACCGAGTCCAGGGCATTGACCAGATTGCCCGCTGGATCAGCCGGCTGGTGCCTGAGGCCAGGATCGCGGTTGCGCACGGGCAGATGGACGCGCGGAAATTGGAACAGGTGATGCGCAATTTTTATCAGCATAAATACGATCTGCTGGTCTCAACCGCAATCATTGAAAGCGGGCTGGACCTGCCCTCGGCCAATACCATCATCGTCAACCGGGCGGACCAGTTCGGCCTGGCCCAGCTTTATCAACTGCGCGGCCGGATCGGGAGGAGCAAGGAAAAAGGGTATGCCTACCTGGTGGTGCCTTCGCGCGCGGCTTTGAAAGGAGACGCGGTCAAGCGGCTGAAGGCGCTCAAGGAATTCACCGAACTCGGCTCCGGTTTCAAGCTCGCGGCCCATGACCTGAAAATACGAGGCGCCGGGAACCTGCTCGGGAAGGAACAGAGCGGACAGATCAACCGGATCGGCTACGAGCTTTACCTCCGCCTGCTCGAGCAGAAGATCAGCCAGCTCAAGGGGGTCAAGACCGAAGAGGAATTCGATCCGGCCATCAAACTCGCCATTCCCGCGTTCCTGCCCGATGGTTACATCCCCAGCGATTCCGAGCGGCTCGGCTGGTATAAGAGACTGGCAATGGCCAAGGATCAAAAGGAACTCAATTCCCTGCGCGAGGAGCTGATGGATCGGTATGGTAAAATACCGGGCGAGGCCGCAACTTTGCTGGAAGTGGTCCGGCTAAAGTTCTCGTTGAAACAACTCCGGATCCCGGAATTGGAAGCGGATCAGTCCCGCGCCCTGATCACCTTCAATGACCAGTCCCGGATTGACCTGGACGGTCTGCTCAAACTCGCCGGGGAGCAACCATTATCCTTCAAGTTCACCAAGGACGAAAAACTGATCTTCCGGTTCCAGCGCGGCGCAAGCGTCTTCAAGCAACTACATTCCCTGTTCCAGCAAATCAAGCTTGCGTCATCGCAAAATTAAAGCGCGATCTTTTTTCGCGAGGTATTGGCTGCGCGCGGGTCGGTTGTATTTCTTCACGCGCCTGCGCTAAAATTATTCTTTCGGCGGCGATAAATTTAGAGGAGGGAACCAGAGATGAGCGGGAAGGTTTTGGCAAGGGGAATATTTTTAGTGGTTGCGATTTTATGGGCCGCAGGTTTGGCCGCGGGGGAGCGGGTGGACTGGCTTTTGAAGCAGAAGCCGGCGCTGGCGATCCGTTCCGAGAAGGGAATGGCCGCGAGCCACCCGGTTTTGGGATTTGAAGCGGGGAAGACAGTTGAGACGAGGATCGGCCGGGCGCAAAGCTTTGAGGCAAGGGTGGAAGGGCTGGAGGGGAAAGTGTCGCTTCGGGCGGAAGAGTTGACCGATCTTCCGGCGATGATCTTATGGCTGGAACTCAAAGACGGGATGGACCCGGCGGAGATGGGGAAATGGGAGATGGCGCCGATTGCCATTGAGTTGGATCAGCCGAATGATTTTCCCCGCTCTCTCTCTTTTGCCAATGACGCTTTTGCTCCTCCCAAAGACACTTTGGTCCCGAGCCAGGGGCCTGCGGTTTTTTATAATGACAATTTTGAAACGGTTTTGGTTTCTCCGCTGGACCATTTTATGGTCAGCCTGATCGGGCCGAAGGAGAGACGGTTCCAGATCGGATTGGAAGGCGATTTGAAATCCATTCCAGCCGGGTTCGATCATCCGGTGATTTTCTATTTCGGCCAAGGGATGCGGAACAGTTTCATCGGCTGGGGGGATTTGCTGCTCCAGTGGCATAACCAGAAGCGGGAAGGGCCGTATTCGGATGTGGGGTTGTCGTATCTCGGTTACTGGACGGACAATGGCTCGTATTATTATTACAAAACCGAGCCGGGGATGAATTACCAGGACACCTTGCTCGCGGTCAAGGCGGACGCGGACCGGGCCGGGGTTCCGTTCCGATATTTTCAAATGGATTCCTGGTGGTATTTCAAGAGCGAGGGCAAGCGGACCGGGATCGGCATTTTTGACTGGGTCAAAGCTCTAATGGGCGGCGGAGTGATCCGGTGGGAAGCGCGTCCGGACCTTCTCCCGGACGGCCTCAGCGGGTTTCAGAAAAAATTGAACTTGCCTTTGATCGCGCATAACCGCTGGTATGACAAGAACAATGACTATCGCCGGGACTATCAATTTGTGGACGGGGTCGGAGACCGGAACCCGGCGTTCCCGATTGAGGATCGGTTCTGGGAGATGATTATGGAGAACGCGAAGAATTGGGGGGTGGAGGTTTATGAGCAGGACTGGCTGTTGACGCAATGGGATATGATCCCGTATCTGCGCGAGAGCGTGGACGCGGGGGAGAAATGGCTGAAGGCGATGAGCAGGTCTGCGGAGAAGCGCGGCCTGACCATTCAATATTGTATGGCGAATCCGGGAATGTTTATGCAATCAGCTAAGTATCCCAACATCACCCAGGTTCGGCCTTCCGGGGATTATTTGGCCGGAGCGCCCAAGCAGATGTTCTGGATCCCCTTTACCAAGACTTCCATGCTGGCCTGGGCGGTCGGGCTGTATCCCTGGAAGGATGTTTTTCTATCTTCCTCGGGACAGCGCGCGGTCCGGGACGAGCGCCATCCGGAAGAAGAAACCCTGATCAGCATTTTGAGCGCGGCAATGGTCGGACCGGGGGACCGGATCGGGTCCATCAATAAGGATCTCCTGATGCGGACCTGCCGGCGCGACGGTTTGTTGCTCAAGCCGGACCTTCCGGCAATGCCGATTGACCGAATGTTTGTGGAGAACAACACCCTTTACACCATCATCACCGAGTCCAGGACCGGGATCGGGACTTATTATTATGTGGCCGGCTTCAACATTTTTCCGCAAAAATACCGCGAGCGAGAGTTGAGCTTCCAGCAACTCGGGATCGGTCCGGGCAAATATCTGGTCTATGACTGGAAGGATAAAAGTTTCCAGACCGGCAAAGATCGGGTTGAATTTCCGAAAAACCTGGACCGTTACCGGTCGGCATATTATGTGGCGGTCCCTGATTTTGAAAAAACGCCGGCCCTGATCGGCGAGCAGGAAAAATTCATCACTGTGAGCAAAGCGAGGTTCCCGGAACTTGCGGTCAAAGATAATAAACTCAAGCTGACCATTGCCGGCGTGCCGGGGGAAGAACTGGAACTGCGGTTCCGGGCTGAGAAAGAACCGGTTGCGAAGATCATCTCCGGCGCGAGCCTGATTGATTCCAACTACGAGGCGAGCAGCGCTCTCTTGATCGTGAAGCTCAACCTGACTTCTGAAAAAGGGGAGATGGAAGTCGGATATTAAAGCTTGCCCCCAAGGCGGAGCAGGGAGATGGATTCAAGATGGAAGGTCTGGGGGAAGAGATCCATGGGGATGATTTTTTCAAGTTGATACCCGGCCTTAAGCAGGGCGGCCAGGTCCCGGGCGAGGGTTGACGGCTCGCAGGAGACATAAATAACAGCTTTGGGCTTGAGCGCAATGATTTTCTGGATTTCTTTCTTGGCCCCGGCTCGGGGCGGGTCGAGCAGGACCAGGTCGTACTTTTGATTGGATTTGAGCGCGTAATTGAGATATGCCTCGGAGGACTGGGAGATGATCCGGACATTGTCGGCGCCGGATTCGGTTTTGAGAAGATCGGCCAGTTCCACGGCGCAGCGATTGAGTTCCACCGCGGTCACCGCGGCCAATTTTTTCGCCAGAGCAAAAGTGAAATTACCGGACCCGGCGAAAAGCTCCAGGCAGGATTGGGCGCCGGTGGAATGGGCCAGCCCTGATACCAGGGAAACCATTTTTTGGTTTTGCTCCGGATTGCTCTGGACAAAGGAGAGGAGTTGGAGAGCGGTTTTACGGTCCGGGGAAATTTTCACG
>CAIYYW010000274.1 GCA_903930515.1 uncultured delta proteobacterium
AGCAGCCAGAACGCTTTTTGCGGCTTGAACATCATCCCCCTCTAATCTTTATTCCTATTCAGAGTCGCCTGAGCCGCGAGCTGACTGATGCAGAGCGCCTGGTTCCGGTCTTCCAATTTGATCGCGTCTTCCAAACTCGCCGCGCCGACATTCCGGTCCAAGGCTTCCTTGGTCAGCCTCAGTCCGAGCGGGGATTTGCCGGCCATATTTTTGGCCAGCGCCAGGCCCTCGTCCATCAGTTTTTCCTTGGCCACGATTGCCTGGACAAACCCGATCCGATAAGCCTCGTCGGCGTTGAAAAAATCCCCGGTCAGGAGGTAGCGGCTGGAATTGCCCAAGCCGACCGCCCGGGTGAAAAGCCAGGACGACCCCATATCCGCGCCCCCGGTGCCGATGTTGATGTAGGCCGCGGAAAATTTAGCCTCGGGAGCGGCCAGCCGGAGATCGCAGGCCATGGCGATGGAAAGGCCGGCGCCCACCGCGGCTCCGTTGATCGCGCCGATGATCGGCTGGGGACAGCGCCGCATAAAAACGATGATGTCGGAAAAAAGCTGCTGGAGTTCGTAGGCAAGCTTGGGGGTGTAATTATTTTCCGGCTTGGTGATCTTGGAATCCTTGATGTCCAGCCCGGAGCAAAAACCCTTGCCCGATCCGGTGACGATGAGCACCCGGGTCTCCGTGTCGGTAAGCCGGCTGATGAAAAAATCCCGAAGCTCGTCCCGCATAAGGTAATTGATCGCGTTCATCCGCTCCGGCCGGTTAAAAGTTAAAACCCCGATTGCGTCCTTGGACTCGAAATTGATGGTCTGATAGTTCATCGGATCCCTCCTGGCTAATTTTGAAACCGGATAGGATCATACTACAAGAAAAAAGTTTGCTCAAAAGCCAATAGCCGCTAAAATAAACATATTGATGTCCAAAATCCGGCGAGTATCGCAGATAGTTTTCTTGTTGCTATTCTGCGCCCTGCTTTTTCAGCCGAACATAAATTACCGGAGATATTTGCACACCGATCTTTTCCTGGAGCTGGACCCGCTGGCGACGATCCTGGCTTCAATTTCCGGCCGGGTGCTCGCGGAATGGATCGCGCTCAGCGCGGTTACCATCCTTCTGACCTTGCTTTTGGGCCGGGTGTTTTGCGGATGGTTCTGTCCGATGGGAACCACCATTGATCTCGCGGAGCTGGCGGTTTATCGGAGGAAGAAGAATCCGGCGCAGAACAAAAATTGGCAATGGCTGAAATACGCGGTTTTGACCGGGGTGATCGTGTCGGCTTTGCTGGGGATCAATCTCTGGCATTACCTGGATCCGATCCCGCTGCTCACCCGGATTTATACGGTGGTGTTATATCCGATTTTGGTTTCCGGCGCGGACCTCTTGGTCAAAGGCTTCCGGCCGGTTGCGGAAAAGCTCAAGATCCAGAGCCTGGAATATCTTCAGTTGGAGCCTCCGTTTTTCCGCCAGATTTTTCTCACCCTGGGAATCTTCATCGGGATCATCGGCCTGAGCGCGATCGCTCCGCGCTTTTTCTGCCGGAACCTCTGCCCGCTCGGGGGCTTGCTGGGAATTTTATCCCGCTTCTCCATCCTGGGCAAGACCGTGTCCAAATCTTGCAATAACTGCTCTATCTGCGAGCGGGTCTGCCCGACCGGGGCGGTGGAAGCTGAGAGCTGGAAGGATCAAGAGGCTGAATGTATCAAGTGTTTTGTTTGCCAAGACCGTTGTCCGACCGAGGCGATTAAATATTCATTTGGCAAAAAAACAGGGCGCGACCCGGCGATTGATTTAAGCCGGCGGAAATTTTTTGTCGCGGGCGCGCTCGGGTTGGGAGCGGGCTTGGCTGGCAGGCAATCCGGGGATTTGAAGAACCGGCCGGCTGATTTGGTCCGGCCGCCCGGGGCTTTGCCCGAGCTGGAATTCCTGGCCAGATGCAGCCGGTGCGGGGAATGCGTCAAGGTCTGTCCGACCCGGGTGATCCAGCCGCAGGGACTGGAGCAGGGCCTGTCCGGGGCTTTTTCCGCAAGGCTGGTGATGCGCCTGGCCGGTTGCGATCAGCAATGCAGAATCTGCGGGGAAATTTGCCCGACCAAGGCGCTGCGCGAGTTGGACCTGGAAGAGAAGAAATACGCCAAACTCGGCACCGCGGAGCTTGACCAGGATCGGTGCCTGGTTTACGCCTGGGACAAGATCTGCCTGATCTGCGACGAGATCTGTCCGTATAACGCGATTGTTTTCAAAACCATCAATAATAAGCGCGTGCCGGTGGTCATCCCGAGCCGGTGCAACGGCTGCGGCTGGTGCGAGAACGTCTGCCCGGTGATCGGCGAGTCCGCGATCCGGGTAAGCGCGGCCGGAGAAATCCGGTTGCGGGAAGGTTCCTACAAAGAAGAAGCCCAGTCCAAGGGCATTGACCTCGCCGCCACGGACCAACTTGATAATCCCGAAAAAGTGCCTGACAATGAATTTAAGTAACCGATCCTGAAGCGAGGTATTGATTATGGATTCGGAACCGAGAAATCCGGTTGAAGTTGCGGAGAAACCCGAAAAGATTACAAAACCGGGCATGGTCAACCAGTTGATTCCTTATCTGATCACTGCGGCCATCTTCATTTACCTCTACCTGACCATAGATTTCGGGAAGATGTTTCATTTGCTCGCCTCGGCCAACCTGGTTTGGTTCATTCCGGCCACAGTCTTGATGACCGTGGTTTTCGCGTTGGTGGACAGTTTTTCCTTCGGCCAGGCCTATAGCTGGTTCAACACCAAGCTGTCAACCTACGAGAAGATCGAACTGCGCACCGCGCCATATGTGATCCAGGTTACACTCGCGCCTTTGGCGGAAGTGCTGTTTGTGCTTTATTTGTGGCGCCGGAAAGGGATCTCCCCGGCGCACGCCCTGAGTTCGTCTATCTGGACCGTGATCAACGACTTCGCCTCGGTCTTCACCGCGCTCACCCTGGCGGTGGTTTACAACCTGAAGACCGACCTGGTGCCGGAGATCGGCGTTTGGTGGCTGGTGGTAATGATCGTGTTCTGGGTGTTTTATTTCGGAAACCTGATTTTCTGGCACTCGCCGCTCCAGCCCAAAATGGCCGGCTGGATTGAGCGCTCGCATCAGGCCGGTCTGGACCAGAAGGGCGCGCGGAAAATAATTTTGCGCGTGGCCGGGCCCCTGATCCAGCTTCTCCGCACCTTCAGCATCGCCCGCTGGTATCATTATCTGTGGGTTTATTTTGTCAGACTGTTCATCGTGGTCGCCGCGGTGATTTCAAATTACGCGGCATTGAGAGCGCTCGGGCTTCATCCGCCGCTCGCGCTGGTGCTGATCGCCATCCCGATTATTTTCTACGCGCATTTCCTGCCCATCAATGTCGGCGGATACGGCGGTCCCCAGGCCCTCTCCATCCTGTTCTTCTACGAGATCGGACAATGCGGGAGCAAGGAAGCGGTTGCCGCGTATTCTTTTCTCTGGTCCACCGGATTCCTAGTGGGCAGGTTCCTGTTCGGCGCCGTCTTCATCCGGGGCTTCATGAAAAAAACCTTTCCCGAGGGGTTCCGCAACTGGCGCCGGCAAGCCCAGTGATGGAGTGAGATGTCGGAAAAAAGCTGGAAAGAATTGTTCGAGTCCAGCCTCCCTTCTCAATGCCCGCAAATGTATGAGAAGCTCAAGCTCTGGCACCTGGAGGTTTCCGAGCGGGCCGGGGTGATCTGGGACAACTTGAGCAAGTTCACCTCGCTTCCTGGCAAAACCTTTCTGGACTTCGGATGCG
This sequence comes from uncultured delta proteobacterium, assembly GCA_903930515.1. Taxonomy (GTDB): domain Bacteria; phylum RBG-13-61-14; class RBG-13-61-14; order RBG-13-61-14; family DRUE01; genus CAIYYW01. Next base: position 3,771 of record CAIYYW010000274.1, read on the forward strand.
GCGAAGGGGGCATGGCCATTTATTTTGCCAAAAAAGGGATGACCGCTTCGGGAGCCGACATCACCCAGGCGCAACTGGAGCGCTCCCGGCTCCGGGCGCGGGAAGAGCAGGTCGGCTTGGCCGCTTTTCTGATCAATGAACAAGGACGAATCCCGGAGGCGCCGGACGAACAGTTTGATATTGTCTTGTGCCACACCGTTATCGAGCACTGCCGCTATCCGGAAGTCACCATTTCCGAATTGAAACGGCTGCTCAAGAAAGGCGGCTTGATTTATCTTACCACCTGCAACCGGCTCGGCTTGGGCTGGATTTTTAAAGACGCGCATTATCATCTGCCCTTGGTGTCGTTCCTGCCCAAATTCCTCAGTGATCCGTTGGTAAGAAAATTCCGCAAAATGGAAAACGATGTGACGCATTTATTCACGCCCATCGGCCTGAACCGGATTTTCAAGAAACACGGCCTGAAAGTTGTCTATTCATATCCCGATGAGGTGCGGGAAAAAATACAAAAGCCGGGGAAAATCGTGTCCCCGTTTAAAAGCGGAATTTTTACGATTTTAAATAAACTGAGAATTACCCGGCTGCTCCCGCTGCTGATGCCGGTAATCCATTTATTCACGGACAGTTTGATTTACATCCTTACCAAAGAGCAATAGCCTTTATTTTTCCGGCTTTCATAAAAAAACATCTGCTCCGGCCCCACCCGCGGTTTGACAACTGCCGATTCCAGCCGCATAATTGTTTTCTGAAAATGGTCCGGAAGGCTTGGCCGCCTCGCGCTTACCATGTATGAAAGATTAAAAAATATCGCCTTAAAATTCCCCAGTTATCGCATTCCCGATGTCACCCGGTTCAGCCTGGACCAAATCCTGATTCGCCTGTTTAAAAAGTTGAATCCCGGGAGGGTTCTTGATGCCGGCAGCAAGCATGCTCCCTATCGGAAACTGATCCCTCACACCAAATATGTCAGGCTGGATCTGGACCCGAGCAGTAATCCGGACCTGCTTTGCGGCGTGGAAGACATTCAGTGGGAGTCGGACTATTTTGACCTGGTGTTAGCCACGGAGTTGCTGGAACATTTGCCCCGGCCCGAGCTTGCGCTCGGGGAAATGCGCCGGGTATTAAAGCCGGGCGGAGTGCTGATCCTTTCCACCCGGTTTATTTTTCCCTACCATCCCGGCCCGGCTGATTATTATCGCTTTACCAAGGATGCGCTGGCATTTCTACTCCAGGATTTTCGCCGCGTTGATATTTATCCGCAGGGGAACCGATTGCAGTCAATCTGGGATTTGCTGGCCCAGGGCGCGCCCGGTCTGATTTTAAGACTCGCCAACCCCCTGATTGGCAGGATCAATTTCCCCGACGCAAAATGCGTCTGCGGGTATGTGGTCTGGGCGGAAAAATAAGCACCCGCAAGGGGAGGCCCTTTTCCCGGCGGAAAAATTCAGCGCGAGCTGAACCTGCTTGCTAAACCCGGCCTCCCCCGCCTGCTTCCTCCGGCCTTGCCCTTGCTCCACCTGTTCTCAAACGCCTTCATTTTAATTCTGAAAAAAGATTAGCCGGTGAAACGGTTCAAAGCACACTGCTAAACGCGGGGCGGCGCCGCATCACTTTGCGCGAGGCCTTTTCCCGGCTAGATTAGATGAAAAGAATTTTACCGGAGGCAGTTTAATGGATTTTGATGTAGTGGTTGTCGGCGCCGGTCCGGGCGGCTGCATAGCCGCGAGAGATTTGGCGCGCGCGGGTTTCCAAGTGGGCCTTTTTGATTCCGACACCAGAGAAAATCTGGGCAAGACCGTCATCATCGAGGCTGAAAAAGTTATGTTTGATACCGTGTCCGTTACCCATCCGAACGCGGAAGAAATACCCTATCATCCCAAATCCGTCCGGATTTTTTCCGGCCGGGGCAAAGAGGCTTTTGTCTTGCAAAAAGAGCTTCCCAGTTACGGCATATATCTTGACCGGATGGTAAAAAGATTCCGGGCGGACGCGGAAAAGAGCGGGGCGAAATTTTTCGGAGGATTCCGCGCCTTGGGTCCGGTGGTTTCCGAGGGCAGGGTTGCCGGGGTGGTTTTCCAGAACCGCGAACAAAAGCAGGAGGCGCGGGCGCGGCTGGTGATTGACGCGACCGGGTTCAACGCGGCGTTGTTGCGGAAATTAGATCCGGGCCTGGGGATTGAATTTGAGGAAAAGCCCGGGGATATTGTGGTTGCGGCAAATCAGTTTTGCGAGATAGATCCGGCCAAAGCCGAACAAGCGGTGAGCAGCGGCCGGCGCAAGGACGAGGAAGTCTGGAATTACCTAAGCCCCTATGGCTCATATTCAACGCGATACTCTCACTTGTCGGTAAAGAATAAACGCGCCTACATTCTGGTCGGACTGAAAGCGGACTACGATATGCCCGCGCCGGATGAACTGATCGAGCGATTCAAACGGGAGCAGGGCTACTATGGGAAAAGTCTTTACCGGGGCAAGGGATCCATCAGGATCCGACATTCTTTGGAGCGGCTGGTGGCTGACGGGTTTATGGCGATCGGCGAGGCCGCCTGCCAGGTGATCCCGGCTCACGGGAGTGGGGTGTCATCTGCGATGTACGCGGGACATCTGGCGGCCCAGGCCGCGATCCCGGCGCTCAGCAAGGGCCAGGCGACCACCGCGGAGCTTTGGCCCTATGCCCGGGAATATCAGTCGGGAAGGGGGGCCGTGCTTGCCACCTTGAGCGCGGTGAGACTGATGGCTGATTCCCTGAGCCAGGACCAGCTCGCCGCAATGCTGGAACAGGGGATTATGACCGAAGACGACCTCTCCAGCGCGTTCGTGCCCGCGTTTGCCAAAATTTCCATTTCAAGTTTTCCGCGCCGGATCATCGGGTTTGCCAAGAATTCTGGAGTGATCCGACCGATGGCCAGGACTTTGAAAGCCGTGGCAACCCTCCGGTTCCATTATGGGAAATACCCCAGGGCTTATGACCCGCAGGAATTCGCCGCATGGAAGGAAAAGACCAAGCGCATCTTCTCGTCCCTCGGATATTGAAAATCCCCCTGGCCTCAGAGGCGGATGTCCGGGTGTGACCCCTGGAGTTCTTTCAAGTTTGACCCTTATCCATGCTTATGCATGATAAAAATGTGCCTGCGCCAAGGCGTTGACATGTCCGTCTTTCATAGGTAACTTCAAAAATATGAATTTTACCGACAAAGTTAGAGGTTCCATATCATTTCTGCTCATGGCGCTTAACACCATCTTCTGGGGATTGCCGATCTTCTACCCGCTGGCCCTGGCCAAAGTGGTGGCGCCGTTCAAGTCCTGGCGCAAGCTGATCGGCCGGGCGCTGACCCTCATTGCCGAGACCTGGATCTCATTCAACAGCCTCAACCTGCGCATTTTCAGCGGCGTGAAGTGGACCGTCAACCTGCCGCCGGGTATGAAAAAGAATGACTGGTATCTGGTGATCTCGAACCACCAGTCCTGGGCGGACATCCTGGTGCTCCAGAAAATATTCAACCGCAAAATCCCTTTCCTCAAGTTCTTCCTCAAGCAGGAGCTGATCTGGGTGCCGGTACTGGGCATTGCCTGGTGGGCGCTGGACTTCCCGTTCATGAAGCGCTATTCCAAAGCGCTGCTGGCCAGGAAGCCCGAGCTCAAGGGCAAAGACCTGGAGACCACCAAAAAGGCCTGCGAAAAATTCAAGACCATCCCGGTTTCGGTCATGAACTTTGTGGAAGGCACGCGCTTCACCGGCCGGAAAAAACTGGACCAGAAATCCCCTTACCAGCGCCTGCTCCAGCCCAAGGCCGCGGGCATGGCCTATGTGCTTTCCGCCCTGGGCGACCAGATGCATAAGATCCTTAATGTTACCATCGTCTATCCGCCGGAGGCGCGCACCCTCTGGCAGCTTCTCTGCGGCGAGATCCGGGAGATCAAGATAAATATTGAATCAATGGACATCCCCCCGGAACTGATCGGCGACTATTTCAACGACGAAACCTTCCGCGCCAGCTTCCAGGATTGGCTTAACCGCCTGTGGGCCAAGAAAGACCTGCAAATGGCGGCGATGTCCAAATCACCAAATCCCGGGGGCCCCCAAGCCTTATGACCCGCAAGAATTCGCCGCTTGGAAGGAAAAGACCAAGCGCATCTTCTCGTCGCTCGGATATTGAAAAGCCCCCTGGCCTCAAAGGCGGATGCCTTTGTGTGCCCCTGAAGCTCCCCGCTCTGGGTCAGGAAAAGCGGGAAAAGATGCCGAGCATGACCGGAATGTCGGCACCGGCATGGAACAGGACCGAGCCCCAGATGCTGTTGGTCTTTTGCATGAGGTAACCCCACCATAAGCCGAGGGGGAAAACGATAATCATAAAGAGGAACACATCCGTTGAATAGCTGACCTGCAGGTGCGCCAGCGCAAAAATGATGGCCGCACAGAAATTGGCCGGGTGCGGCCCCAGGGTCGCCGCGAAATTTTTCAGGAACAGGCCGCGGAACAAGAGTTCCTCGCTGGCCGCGTTGCAGAGCACAAAAATCAGGATCCAGGGCGACCAAGCCAGGGCTTTGGCCGCGGTAAGGTCATGGGCTTTGAATAAATGATTGGCGGCAAAAAAGCAGGTGACCAGGAAAAATCCAAAGCCGATCAGACCGATGGCCAGGCCCCGTTTGAGGTTGCCTTTTCCGAGAGAGATCGAGTCCAGGTTTCCGCCGGCAAGCTTGACCAGCAAAATAATCGGAACGATCCAGCAAACGCTCATCGAGACCTTGGCCGCGGCTTGCCCCTCGGGCGTGTTAACGGATAAAGATAGCCATTTAAGGGGCTTGCCGCTGAATTCCCAACTCACCAACAAACAGAGGGAGGCGACGAAGAAAGCGTAAAATACCTGCCCAAGTTCTGCAAAGCGCTTGACCCTCCCGAAGCCGAGGGCGGCGGCCAGGAAAGCGGCGCACAGCCCGATCCGGAGAGGCCATTCAATCCCGTTGGGAATCGAGTCTGAAAAGGAGATGCCCACGAATATTGTGATCAAACCGCAGATCAGAAATAGCACAAATAGCCCGACTTTCTTCAACGCCTCTCCTATAACTTCAGGAACATGCGGGGTCAGGTCTAAATTTTAAATTTAAGGGCATTGACCTTTTTTCCCAAATCCGAGTCATCAAACATTCGGTCGGTTAATCTTTGGTCCCCCAAAAGCACCGCCATCGGACTCACCCCCAATTCATTTGCCACCCGAGTTTTGCTGATCCCGCAATGCTCGACCAGATGGTAGTAAGCCGCCAGCCGGTCTTTGTCAACTACTTTAGCGACGGTTTGCATTTTATTAAGAAAAAATATTCTTTGTCAAGCAAAAAGTGAAAGAATCGGTATGGAGGGGTTATGCGGACAGGGCAATCCAAAGCGTCTTCGGCGCGGGATAAAGAAGCGCCTGATTGGGCGGGAATAAAGGTGTTAGACGGTCAGGGGTCAAAAGCTTTGAAATAAAATTGGCTGGTGATAGACTTTCGGAAATGATTGGGCGGGAAGGAACATGAAGAAATCCAAGTTCGGCTTGATGACGGGATTGATGTTGCTGATCGGTTTGGTCTGCATAGGCCCAGGAATGGCCAAGGAAGATGGCGCGGCCAAGGAAGAGCAAACTGGTTTGTCGTGGTCGGCATTTGCGGAACCGGGCAAGGAGTTCCGTCCGCTGGTTCGGTGGTGGTGGCCGGGGAACGATGTGGATGAGAAGGAACTCCGGCGCGAGGTTGACCTGCTCGCGGACAATGGGTTTGGGGGCGCGGAAATCCAGGCGTTCAATGCCGCGCTCGGTAAATTGACTCCGGAGGAATCGGAAAGGATGCATTCGGTTGACACCGAGGCATATTTTAAAAACCTGGCCGGGGTGATGGACCAGGCGAAAAAAGACGGGTTGATCATAGACCTGACTTTGGGATCAGGCTGGCCCTCGGGCGGCTCGCACCTCAAGAGCGAGCAGGCGATCAAAACCATGTTCTGGGGAGAGACCCAGTTGACCGGCCCGACCGGGAAAATCAAGATCACAGTTCCGCCTCCCCCAAAGCCGGCGCTCTATCAACTGAGCGGGGTGTTGAAATTTGTCGCGGCCGAGGCCGCGATCAGGTTTATGCCGGACCAGGCGCAACTGGTAACGGTGCTCGCGGCAAAAGTAATTGGCGGGGCGCGCTCCTCAAATCCGCTCAATCTCGCGGACACGATCCGTCTTGACCCGAATTCAGTCCAGGTCCTGAGCAACCAGACCGACCGGGAGGGAAAAATTTCCTGGCAGGTCCCGGAAGGAAAATGGCAAATCATTTCCCTTTACCTTGCGCCGGACGGACAATATCTTTCGCTCAGCGCGTCACCTGAGCCGGCTTATGTGGCGGATTATTTTGACGCCGAGGTTTTCCAATCCAACCTGGAGCATCTGCTGGGCGGGCGCTCGGGTTTGCCGAAATATTACCACGATCCCTTGCGCGCTTTTTTCAATGACAGCTTTGAACTCAAGACCGAGCGTTTCTTCACCAGAGACTTCGTCTCTGAATTTCAGAAGCGACGCGGCTATGACCTGACCCCGCTGCTTCCCGCAGTCCTGATCCCGGGCGCGGACAATATGCTCTTCATTGATGGAGGCATCAAGACCGGGTCCGCGTTCACCCTTTCGCCGGAGGACCGGCGCGTCCAGTATGATTACCAACTCACGGTTTCGGATTTGTTCATGGAACGCTTCATTGATAATGCCGAGCAATGGGCTGAGGCTCGGGGGCTTCTCTCGCGCGTGCAAGCCTATGGTCTGAACATTGATGTCTTGAAAGCGCTGGGCCATTCCGGGATCCCGGAAGTGGAACAGCTTTACGCCGGCGGCTATGAGGCGTTTTTGAAAATGGGAGGCGCAGCCTCTCATCTTTACAATCGCCCGATAGTGACTTGTGAAAGCATGGTCTGGATGGGCAAGCCATTTATGACCACGCCGCTCAAGTTCAAGGCCTCGGCGGATAAATTGCTCGGCAGCGGAGTGAACCAGATCATCTATCACGGGTTCCCCTATCAAAGGGATTCGCGCTACGGCGAGACCGGCTGGTTCCCGTTCGGGGGCGGCTTTTCCGAAAATGTATCCGAGAAGAATCCGTTCTGGAAATTTATCCCGGAGCTCAACCGATATATTTCGCGCTGCCAATACGCGCTCCGGCAGGGAAAGCCCGAGGCCGACCTTTTGATCTACTACCCCTTCTTCGGGTTCCCCACTTCGTTTGATCAGACCGGCAATAACGATGAACTCCTGTTCAACGGCGAATTTGATTCCGAGCCGGCCGGCCCGATCAATACTTTGGTCGCGATCGGCTCAAAAATATTGCCGATGGGGCCGGACGAGCGCGCGCAATGGCGCGCGCGAATCAGGCCGCTGCTCAAGGAGCTTGAGGACAACGGATACACCTGGGACTGGGTGAATGATGACAGCCTGCTGGAAGCCAAGTCGGAGAACGGAAGGGTCTGGATCCGGGGTAATGAATGGAAAGCGCTTTTGCTCGTGAATATTGAAACGCTTGACCCAAAAACCGCGTCCAAAATTTCCGGGCTGGCCAGGGATGGATCCGCGCTGCTGTTCCTTGGAAATCCGCCGGCCCGGCAGCCGGGATATAAAGATTATGCGCAAGGAGACCAATCGGTTCAGCGGGAGATCAAGAACACCCTGGCCGGGGCGAGAGCGAGAAAGGTTGATCCGGGATCGGCGCTGAAGACCCTTTCCGAAATCCAGGTGCAGCCGGGAATTGTTTTTGACCGTCCGCGCGGGATTGGTCATCTCAGCAGAAGGGTCTCGGAGCGGGGCCGAATTATTTTTTTGCGCAATCCCGGAGAGGCCTCAACCAAATTCAGCTTCGCGGTTTCGGGCGGATGCGAGAACGGCCAATGGCTGGATGCCTGGAAGGGAGAGAGGTTCGGGGCGAGGATGAGCCGGGAGGGGATGATTGAGTCCGAGCTTGCGGCTTATGGATCAATGATCCTGGCCTGCGGGATGGAAATACCGCCCGGAGAGATCAAGTCCTTCCGGCTCTGGCCGCAAAATCTCGCGAGCGCGGGCGAGGTTGAAATCAAGAACTGGAATTTGTCCGTGAGCGGGTCGGATGTAAAAGGCGCAAGCGTGAGCCTTGCCCTGGATCAATTAAAAGATTGGCGGGAGCTTGAGCAGTTGAAATATTGCTCCAGTCCGGGGGGTTACCAAAGCGATTTTGAATGGCCCGAAATCAAGCCCGGACCAAAGGCGATTTTGGAAGTCGGATGGGTTTATGGAGCGGCAGAAGTCAAAGTCAATGATCAGCCGGCAGGCAACCTCCTGATCCCTCCGTTCCAGCTTGAAATCGGCCGCTATTTAATTCCCGGCAAAAATAAAATTGAAATCACCCTGACCCCGGCCTTGCGCAACCGATTGGCCGGAAAGGACAGGGCCAGGAAAGAAAACCTTCTTCCGACCGGAATCATCGGACCGGCCCGGGTTCTGATTTTGGAAGCGCGCTAGATTTTTATTGTTTTGGAAACTGCTCCCGGATCGCGGCCGGATCTAGTTCGTCAATAGCCTTGGAGATGTGAGCCGCCCAACGCTGCTTGGTGAGGGAGAAGGCGGGCTGGGCTTTGAGCGACATAAATTTTGCCAGCTCAAGGGCCTTGGGCAAAAGCTGGTCTTTGCCCAGCGCTTCCTTCGCCCATCCCAGCGCGACGGCTTCCGGCCCGGGATACCTTTTCGCGCTGAAGCCCATTTCGCGGAAGCAAACCTTGCCCAGTCCGTGTTCGCAGAGCGCGATCATTCCCGGGAGGAATGGGATGTTGATGTCCATTTCCGGAAAGCAGATGAAGCCCTTGTCCGCGCGCACAAACCGGAAGTCAAAGCCCGATCCCCAGATCGCTCCCAGGCCGAAGGCGTGGCCGTTGACCGCGGCGATCAGGGGCTTGGGGAACAGGGCGGTGTCTTTCAAGAGCTGGGTCATATTGATCAGGAACGCGACCAGGTCTTCGGATTTCTGGCCGGCCATCCATTGCAAATCCAGACCGGTGCAAAAATATTTCTCGTGCCCGCCCGTGATCACCACTGATTTCACCGAGCCGTCCTGCTTCAAACCGGCCAGGCATTCCCTCAACTCCTGCGTGAACGGCCCGTTCAGCTCGTTCTTCTCTTTGCTGTTGATCGTGACCACGGCAACATTCTCCCGGATAGATTTTTCCCATAAGGACATCTGATACCCTCCCTACATTTATTTCCGCGGCAATCAGGGATTGAAACCGCGCGTTGATAGACCGGACTCCGCGGCTTTCCTTCCCGGCCACATTATTATTTACCGGGTTTCCGGGAAAATTTCAAGGAAGACCCTCTATTATTTTGAAGCTTTTCCTCCGTAAACCGCGTCTCCGAATTCCCTCATCCATTTCATCTCTTCCTCGCTCATCGGGCCTTTTTGCAGGGTGGATAAAACATCTTTAACCTGTTTTTCGTCCGTGAGCCCGGCCAGGCACATGGTGACTTTGGAATGGGTAAGCGCAAACCTATAGCAGTCTCCCGCGGTCGGGACCGGCTTGTTCTTGTCCCAGCCCTTGGGGGCCTTGAACAGGGATTTATGGCGGGTGGCGTTGAACGCGACCACCGAGATTTTTGCCGGGTCAACGGACGGGAAAAATTCCGTCTCGGCCCCTCGGTGCGCGGCATTGTATCTGATCATCGCCAGGTCCACCGGGTATTTCTGAATGATCCGGGCGCTGAGCTTGCGGTCATGGGAGGAAAAAGCAAGATGGCGAATGATCTTTTGCTCCTTGAACTTGAGCAATTGTTCAAAAGCAGCCGGGTCGTCCTTCCGGAGCATGCCGAGGTGGAAGTAATCAAGATAATCCGTGCCCAGCCATTTCAAATGCCGATGCAAGCTTCTTTCCAGCGACCCCGGCATTTTCCAGAAATAGGTGCAGGTTCCAATGATGATTTGGTCGCGCCGGCTTTTGAATTTTCCTTTCATCCATTTGGCTGATTTTCGATAGGTGGGGAAAACCGGGGCGTAGAAAAAATAATTGATCCCGTGCTCCAACGCCAGTTCAAACACCCGGCCCGGCGAGCCATAGCCTCCTCCGATCGCGATCGCCTGCACCATTCGTCCGTCATTCACCAGTTTTCGCGGTTCAAATTTCATTGTTCACTCCTTTTGTTCGGTTTCTCGTTTCCGGTTTCCAGTTTCCGTTTAATATTATCCATCCCCTTGTTGCTTATGGTTCCCGGAGGTCCGGCTTGCGCTTAACCATAACCTGGAAACCGGCAACTTATTTTTCATTCGCCCTTGGCGACAGCTTCCTCTCTCGGGTCCGCGCCCCCGATCAGTTTTCCGGACTTGTCCCGGATGATCGCGCAGACCGCGCCCATTGTTACCGCGGGCGGGCTCAGGATCTCCACCTTGTAGTTGCGCTTGCTCAAAATTTCCGCCCGGTCCCGGATCGCTTCTTCCAGTTGAATTTTCCCGGGATAGTAAAAATGGGGCGAGAAGGAATCCGGGAAGTTCAGGGACTTGAAGCGGGGCGCGTTGATCGCGGTCTGCGGGTCCATTCCGAATTCCACGATGTTCAAAAAGACCTGAACCATTGCCTGGGGTTGCTGGTCTCCGCCCGGGGTTCCGAAGGCCATAAACAGCTCGCCGTCCTTGGTCACCATACTCGGGTTGGGGGTGAGCCGGGGCCTTTTGTTGGGAGCGATCTGGGCGGGATGTCCCTCTTTGAGCCGGAACTGCTGGATGCGGTTTCCCAGCATGATCCCGTAACCAGGGACCATCGGCGAATACGGAAAGTCAGAGGGCGTGAGCGAGAAGCCGTTTCCCATTTTGTCCACCACGGCGAGATAGGTGGTATCATGCGCGGCGCGATGCGGGGGCAGGCTCGCCGGGGTGAGACGCGGACGATAAACTTTCGCCGGCCGCGGACGGCCCTCATATTTCCAGGGATCGCCGGGATCGGGCATTTTTCCGAAGCCCGCTTTGGGATTGATCAGCTTCCTCCGTTCTGCGGCGTATTCCTTGCTCAGCAGCCCCTTGAGCGGGACATCCACAAAATCCGGATCCCCAAAATACGCCTCGCGGTCGGCATAGGCCAGCTCAATCGCCTGCGCGACCATGGCGATATATTCCGGCGAGTTATGCTTAAGCGCTTTGAGGTCAATCCCTTCCAGGATCTGGAGGATCATCGGCACGGTCGGCCCCTGGCACCACGGCCCATTGGAATACACCGTATAGCCCTGGTAAGTCCCAAAGACCGGCTGTTCCCATTTACCGTGAAATTTTTCCAGGTCGGACTTGGTCATCGGACCCCCGCGGTCCTGATGAAGCTTCGCGATTGCGTCCGCGATTTCTCCCCGGTAAAAAACATCGCGGCCGGCCTCAAGGGCCTTGATCCGGTCATGGGATTTTTTCAGCTCGGCCTGCTCGGCCTGAGCCATCAGCGTTAAAGTTTTGGCAAGGTCTTTCTGATAGAGGATGTCACCGGGCTTGGGACCCTTTGGCTCAAACGGTTTCCAGAAAATGGAATAGTTGTAGGGCCATAAATGTTTCATCAGCGAAATTTCCACCGACGATATTTGCATAAAGCCGGCCGTGGTTTTATTGAGCGGATGCCCTCCCTCGGCCAGCTTGATCGCCGATGCCGAGACTTCCGCAAAGCTCATCGTGCCGTATTTTTCCAGGATCGCGATCCAGGCGTCGGGCGAGGCCGGGATCAACTGCGCGTTGATCCCGAAGATGGGCGCGACCGGCCAGCCTTGAGCGCGGATATATTCAGGGGTATCTTTGGCCGGGGCCGGGCCGAGCCCGTTGTAGCTGTGAACCTCTTTCTCGTTTGCCACATAGATCAGGGTGGGCGCGACCCCCATCATCCCGGCGGACATCGGCCGGGTCACATTGAGCGCCATCGCGGTTGCCACTCCCGCATCAAAGGCGTTGCCGCCCTTGCGCAAAATGTCCAGCCCGGCCTCGGTGGCGAGCTGATGGCCGGACGCAACCATATAATGATCCGATTGCGCCGGCTGATCCCATTGTCCGTTCGCGGCCGGCGCTTGAAAATACGCTGCGATCAAAATCAAAACCGCTATTTTTTTCATCGGCTCCTCTTCAAATCGGTTTTTTCCATTATGCCTTAATCACCGGAGAGGCGTCCGGATTGAACGGGTTGGTCCGGAGCGCGAGCGAATAGATATAAGGATAGGAATTCCGCAGATGCTTCAGATAGGCGAGCCATTCCCGGATCAAAAGAGAGAACGCCCTCCGGAGATCGTTCCGGAGATGCTCCAGATCCGCGCCCGGCAGCGACGCCAAATCCCCTCTCGCCTCCAACTCCTCGGCAAGATGAAAAACCGCCCAGAGCAAATCGGTGAAATTCTCGTGCTCCAACAGGTTCGGGTTTTCCAGGAGCATCAAGAGGAATCCGCGTTTTTGCAAAAGCAATTTCCGCAAAGACTGGAGTTGGCTCGGATCCGGGGCCAATTTAAAATCGCCGCTTTGAGCGAAATTGAGCGCGATTTTGTAATCCTGGTCCTTCCACTCCGGTTTGATCCCGAAATGATCGCCCAGTCCGGAGCCGTCCGGGCAGGATTGCAGGCTTTCCTTCAAAAGCGTATTCCCGACTTCCCCGAAAAAGGCCCCGATCACCATATTCAATTTATGCAGGAGCAACTGCTTCTCGCGCTCGGCCAGAAGCCGCTCAATGATCAGGGTGACCAGCAAGACCTGGATCGGCACAAAGACAATGTCCAAAGTCAGATAAAAAAACAGGTCTTTGGGATTCCGGAACAGCGCAATATGGGCCAGCCCGAGCAGGACCGTCATTCCCACCAGGATCAGCGCGACATAAATTTTCCAGGAATTCCGAGCCATTTCCGATTTTATCTTATCCCAGGCCAACTGATTTTGAAAGAAGGCGCGATTTAAAAATTTTTCCTTAAGCTCCCGGGAACAGGCTTGACGAATTTGGGCGGGAGTGATAGTGATTTTCAGGCAGGGGAAGATGGTCAGGAAGAAACTTAAATGCGGAGCCGGGATGGTTTTGATCGGGTGGCTGATTTTGCAAAGCTTGAGCGCAGCGGAGCCGGGGGAGGAACCTTCGGGCGAGGATCAATGCCGGGATCCGATGAGGTGCGAGGCGAAAGTGATCAGTCCGGGCGTGCCGCTCAGTTTCGGCAGCCAGGCGATTTTGCAAAGCTGCTGGTCGGAAAAGGATTTGCAGGGATCACTGCTGGACCGGCGGGTGATGCGCTCGGCTCCGGACCGGAAACCCCCGTCCCGTCAATTCCCGATCCATGGTTTGCCCGCGCTCAAGCCGGAGCTTCAGAATTCCATTCGCTCCGTGAACCCGGCCGGCGGCAAGAAGGTGATCGCGCTTACTTTTGATCTGTGCGAGCGCGCGAACGAGCTCACCGGGTATGACGCCGCGATCGTGAACTATCTCCGCAAGAATCGGGTCCCGGCCACTTTTTTTGCGGGCGGCAAATGGATCAAGGATCATCCGGAAAAGGCGATGCAGTTGATGGCCGACCCGTTGTTTGAGATCGGGAACCACGCCTGGACCCACGACGATCTCCGGGTGGAAAAAGGGATCCGGATGGAAGACCAGGTTTTATGGACCCAGGCCGAGTATGAGTTGAAGTGGGAGGCATTGAAGGCAAGACCGTGCGCGCAAAAACTGGGGCCGGCGGAGATGGAAAAAATTCCGGCGATCCCCCTGGCCTTCCGGTTCCCTTATGGGGTGTGCAGCAAGCAGGCGCTGGAATATTTGGCGCAACTAGGCCTGCCCGCGATCCAGTGGAGCATTGTCACGGCTGATCCGGCCAAGAACCGGACCCCTCAGCAAATCGCGCGCTCGGTTTTGAAAAATGCCCGGCCGGGCGCGATTGTGATCTGTCATGCCAACGGGCTGGGCCACAGCACGGCGCGCGCCTTGCCGCTGTTTATTCCGAAGCTGAAGGAAAAGGGATATCAGTTCGTGACTATCTCCGAGTTGCTGAGTTCCGGCCCGGCCTTCGCGGCCCGGGATTGTTACGAGCTTAAGCCGGGGGATAATTGGAGGTATGATAAAATTTATGGCCATCCAAAAATCAAAAAATAAATTGCCCTTTGAAAAAAAGAGATACCCGCTGGCCGGATGCGAGCTTGAGCCGATGGAGCCGGTGGACGCGCTCCTGATCGCGCAGGCCCTGAGCAAGATGAATCCCTGGCGCACCCTGAACTATGAAGCGGAAAACCTCTCCCGCGGCTTGCTCAGCCCGGATCCTTTTTCATTCCGATATACCATCACCGGCTCGGGGCAACGGGTGGGAGTGGTCTGCGTCAAGCATCCCTGGCTGAGAGGGACCTACCTGGAATTGCTCGGGATTTTTGAGCCGTTCCAGCAAATGGGGATCGGGAGTCAGATCATTCAGTGGATGGAATCCCGAACCAGAAGCAACGGAAATAATCTCTGGGCCTTGGTCTCCGGTTTCAATAAAAGCGGCCGGGAATTTTATCGCAAAATGGGTTTTGAAGAAATGGCCACGCTCAAGGATTTGGTCCAGACCGGATCTGACGAAATCCTGATCAGGAAGATCTTGAAATAACCTGCGCCTCTAAAAATCAGTAACCAATTCTGAAACCGTTTCCAGGAAGACTCGGAGGCCGAATTTATAGCCGTCAAGGGAGACGCGTTCGTTGAAGCCGTGGAAGAGTTCCTGAAAGCTCTCGCCGGGTTTGAGCTTGAGGGGGGAGAAGCCGAAGTATTTGATCCCGAGCCTGGAATAATGTGACCCGTTGGTGAAGCCCATAATCAGGTTGGGGACCACGATTGCGGCGGGGTCGTGCGCCTTAAGATGTTTTTCAAAAATTTTCATGATCGGGTCATCGGGATTCTGGGAGGCGGCCGGCATCCGCTTGATGAATTCAAGCTCGTAACCGTCTCCGATATTTTCCTTGACTTCCCGAAGCAGGTCCTCCGGGGTCTGGCCGGGAAGGATCCTTCCGTCCAGTTCGCAGGTCGCCTCGGAAGGGACCACATTGGTTTTATCCCCGGCGCGAATCACCGTCGGGTTGACCGTGTTATGAAGCATCGCCCAGAAGCTTTTGGCCAGCTTCTTGTCCGGGAGCATGCGGTCAATGATGAAATCCGCGAGGCTGGGGCTGAGCAATCTTTTCAGCATCAAGCCCTTGATCCCGCCCAAACTTTCCGCCAGCCGGATGATAAAAACCCTGACCGGTTCGGAAAGATGATAGGGCAATTTCTTTTCGCCTAAAATTTTGACCGCGGCCGCCAATTTGATCACCGCCGATTGCGGGGCCGGGATGGACCCGTGGCCGGGCTCTCCCTTGGCCCTGACCCTGAGCCAGCACACCCCTTTCTCCGCGACCTCAATCGGATATATCCTCTTCCCGCTCATCTCCATACAAAATCCGCCGATCTCGCCCAATCCGTATTCGGCCTTGATCAGGTCCGGATGATTCTCAACCAGGAACTCGGCGCCGTATTTGCAACCGGCTTCTTCATCCGCAACCGCGGCGAAAATCAAATCTCGCTTCAGCTTCATGCCCGATCGCTTCAAAACCAGCAGCGCCATCAGGTTCGCGATCACGGTCTGCTTCATATCCAACGCGCCCCTGCCCCAGATGTATCCGTCCGCAATTTTTCCGGAAAAGGGAGGATGTTTCCATTCGCTCTCCGGCTCCGCGGAAACCACATCCAGGTGGCCGTCTAAAAGGATCGGGGGTCGTTCGCCCGTGCCTTTGAGTCGCGCGATCACATTTCCCCGGCCGGGCGCGGATTCAATCACCTTCGGCTCGATCCCGTTTCTGGAGAGAATTTCAGCCAGGTAGTCGGCCGCGGGTTTTTCGTTCCCCGGAGGATTGACGGTCTTGAACCGGATCAGCTCGGAGAGGCTTTTGATCGCCTCTTCAAACAGCGATTCCCATTCCTGGTCTTTGAGCGGGATGGTCATTTTTTAACAGGCTGAAACGATGTCCGAATTATTTCTTGCCTTTTTTGGATTTGCGCGGCCGGGACTTGCCATAGGTTCCCAGATAAATTTTCCCTTTTTTGGTCCGTCTGTCTCCTCTGCCCATTTTGCCTCCTTCCTTAAAACCTTTCTTAATTACATTTGATTATATCAAAAATTGGTTTTGCGCACAATCCCTTTGCCAGTTGGGAATGGTTTGCTAGAATAGTGCGGAGATGAGGACGATCAAGGGAATAATGTTTTTTTCGATTTTGCTCCTGCTCTGGCTGTGCCAATGCCAATATCACCTTTTGGGGAAAGAGCTCAAGCTGCCCGGGGGGGTGAGCAGGATTTATGTGGAGCCGGCCCGGAACGGCACGCTGGAGGCGGGATTGGAGCAGGTGTTCACGCAAAGGCTGTTGGAGCATCTTCAAGCGGACGGCCGGGTGAAGCTGGTGAAGAAGGACGAGGCGGAGGCGGTATTGCGGACGGAGGTTTTTCAGGCGCGGGACCAGTCTCTTTCTTTTGACCAGTTCGGCCGGGTGACTTTGATCCAGGTGCAGGTTTCCGCGAGCGCGACCTTGATCGCGTCCAAGGAAAACCAGAAGCTCTGGGATACCGGCATTTTGCAGGACCGGGAACAATATCCGGTGGGGGACGATTTTCTTCGGAACGACCAGCTCCGGAAGATGGCGTTGAACCAGGCGAGCATCCGGTTGAGTCGGATCATTGTCGAGATGCTCACCAGCGATTTTTAGAAATGAGCTGGCACAAATTCAGCGATTACCTCAATAAGCTCAAGCTGGGCGAGTTGACTCCGATCATCGCGGTTTACGGCTCGGACCGTTTTTTAAGGAAACAGGTGATAGATGCGGTGTCGAAGAAGCTGGGAGAGGGCAAGCATCTCGATCAGGAATCTTTTTACGGGAGCGAGTCCGGTCCGACCGGGATTTTGGCCGCTTGCCAGACCTATTCGATGTTTACGCAGTTGAAGCTGGTCCTGGTCCTTCAGTTCCAATCCCTAGTCGCGGCTCAGCGGACGCAGTTGATGACCTACCTGGATAACCCCAACCCGACAGTTGAATTGATCTTACTCGCAGACCCTCCGGAGGAGCATTTTGAGGAAAAGCGGTTCAAGGAATGGTTTACGGGAGCGAGCAAGAAGATAGATGTGGTGGATGTGTCCGGGGTCAGCGACAAGGAAATCAGCGCGTTATTCAAGCAAATGGTGAAGGATTATACAACCTTCTGGTCAGCTATCGCATGGGAGACATCTGGGCGCCGAGATTGGATCAGGTGGAGGCGTTGAAAATCGAAACCCAATACTTCCTAGATTGCATAA
>CAIYYW010000275.1 GCA_903930515.1 uncultured delta proteobacterium
ATTCCAATTCTGCTACAAACAAGCCCCAAAAAAGCTTTACCTATATATTTTTCAAACATTTTTCTCACTTGTTCTTGATGTTCTTTTGAAAAAGTAAATTGCCAGGGACTTTTATTTTTTCTAGTATGTTTAAGAAAGATGGCAACATCAACAGAGAGTCCAATGTCATCATTTTGCAAATGTATTTGATAACAACTTCCTTCAATATCCGGCTCTCTGCTAATCGATTTAAATACAGGAGTATGGGGAATATCAAGGCCTTTTATCTTGGAAATATCAAAATCAATGATCTGATGAAGCGCGGCCCCGTGATAGAAATCTATTTCTGGGATTGACATTATTTGGCCTCCTTTTTTATCATTGTTTTTAGCTTTCTCATTTTTAGTTTTATCCCAAAAGGAATTCAAGGTCAAGTGAAAAATGAGCGGAACCCTTCGGAAAGCTCAGGGCAAGCGAGGAATGGAATCGCAGACAAGAGTGTCTGCGCCCCGAATTCCCTTTGCGTTCTTTGCGCCTTTGCGGTGAAGATTTATTTTTACCTTTTTTCTTCCACCCTCAAATAATCCGCGATAAAATCTCCGAGCAGGTTGAAGGAGATCACGAGCAGGAACACGGCGAGACCGGGAAAGATGGTGAGGTGGGGGGCGGTTCGGAGGAAGTTGATTCCGTGGGCGAGGAGGGAGCCGAAAGATGGGATCTTCTGAGCGCCGAGACCGAGGAAGGAAAGAGAGGCTTCGGCCAGGATGGCGCCGGCAATGCCGAAGCTGGCTTGGACCAGGACCGGCCCGGCCAGGTTGGGGACCAGGTGTTTGAAAATGATCCTTGCGGTTCCCGCGCCCAATGCCCGGGCTGATTCAAAATAGGCCTTTTCCCGCTCCACCAAAACCTGCCCTCGCACCAGCCGGGCATACCCGACCCAGCCGAGCAGGGAAAGCGCGAAGATGACATTGCCGATCCCGGGCCCGAGCACCGCGGCGAGCGCGATCGCGAGCAGGATTCCGGGGAAGGCCATCAGCAGGTCAATGATCCGCATCAGAGCCTGGTCAATCATCCCTCCGAAAACCCCGGAGATTGCGCCGACCATAAACCCCACGATCAGCGAAATCAGGACCACGCTCACCCCGACCAAGAGCGAGACGCGCGCGCCGAAAATCATTCTGGACAAAAGATCCCGTCCCAGCTTGTCCTGTCCCAGCCAGTGCCCGCTGCTCGGGCCGGAAAGGCCCGGGCAAAGGTTTTGCTGGTCCGGCGAATAGGGCGCGAGCAGGGGCGCGAAAAGGGCGGCGAACACAAACATCCCGATGATGATCAGCAGGATCGCGAGCACGGCCTTGCGCTTCATCGCTCCCTCCAGAGCCGGACCCGCGCGTCCGCGAGCGCGTAAGCAATGTCCACCATCAGGTTCACGGTCAAATAACTCGCCGCGATCATCAGCACGCTTGCCTGCACCAGCGGGAAATCGCGGCTGAAGATGCCGTTGATCAGGAGTCTTCCGATTCCGGGCCAGGCGAAAATAGTTTCCGTGATAAAGGCTCCGGAAAGGAGGGCGCCGAACTGGAGGCCGATCACGGTCAGGATCGGGATCAGGGCGTTGCGCAAGGCGTGCTTGAGGATCACCGAGATCTCCTTCAAGCCCTTGGCCCGGGCGCTTTCCAGATACTTCGCGCCCAGGACTTCCAGCATGGACGCCCGGCTCATCCGACTTAAAAAACCGGACATCGCGAGTCCGAGCGTGAACGCGGGCAGGATCAGGTGGGAGATGCCGCCCCTTCCGGAAACCGGGAGCAGTCCGAGCCGGATGGAGAACAGCAGGATCAGCAAAGGGCCCATCCAGAAGTTCGGGACGGACACCCCGAGCAGGCTGAAGGTCCGGGCGATAAAATCCAGCCAGGAATTTTTCTTGAGCGCGGAAAGAATCCCGATCGGGAGCGCGATTAAAATCGCGATCAGCATCGCGGAAAAAGCCAGCTCCAAGGTCGCGATCAGCTTGGGAAAGATCACCTGGAACACCGGCTGTTGATAAAAGATGGAAATCATTTTGCCCTGGAACAGGTCGGTGAAAAACAGGAGCAATTGGCGATAGAGCGGGAGGTCAAGATGTAGTTGATGTCGGAGCTGTTCCACTTGCGCGGACTGCGCCGATTCCCCCAGCATCATCAGGACCGGATCGCCCGGGATCAGGTGGATGAAAAAGAATACCACCAGGCTCACCCCGAACAGGACCGGGAAAAACCAGAGCAGGCGCCGGATCAGAAAGCCCTTCATTCCCGCCATCGCGCATGCGCCAGGCCGGTCCATTCCCCGCCCGGGCCTAGTTCAAAGCCGATGAGCCTTTGATCCGACACCGCTAAATTATTGGAATACCAGAGGCTGAGATAAGGCAAATCCTGCGCCAGATTTTTTTGAGCCTGCGAGTAAAGAACCTTGCGCTCCGCGCGGTCCGGGTGGTTCCGCGCCCGAGTCAGGAGCAGATCCAGTTCCGGATTTTTATATTGGCCGCGGTTCGCGCCTTTGGGCGGAAGGCTCTCGGAATGGAAAGCGGTGTAGAAAATATCCGGCTCCACCACCCCGACCCAGGTCAGGGTGTAAATCTGAAAATTGCCGGCCTGAATATCCGCGAACAGGGTGCCCCATTCCAGCGAGCGCACCTCCACTTCAATCCCGACTTGTTGCAACTGGCCCGCGATCGCCTGCGCGATCCAGAGCCTCTGCTGGACCTGGCTGGTCTTGGAGATCAGCTTGAACCGGGGCTTGGGGCCTGATCCGTCCGGGTCAGGATACCCGGCTTGATCCAGCAATTTTTTCGCGAGCGCCGGATCATAATTATATGCAGGGACATTCGCCTCATACGCCCAGTGCCTCGGTGAGAGCAGCGACTCGGCTTTGGTCACCGTGCCTTTAAGCAGGCAGGAGATCAATTGGTCGCGGTTGATGGAATGAGCGATCGCCTGCCGGATCAGCAGCTTGGAAAGGATCGGGTCGCGGAAATTAAAGCCGAGGTAGGTGTAATTGATCCCGGGGTTTTCCGAGACCAGAAGACGCGGATTGGTTTTAAGCCGGGAAAGCTCGTCCACCGGAATCGGGTTCTGCAAAAGCTGAATCTCCCCTTTTTCCAAACTCAGCAGGCGCGTGGTGTCCTCCGGAATAATCCGGAATTCCATCCGCTCAAAATACGGCTCCGGCCCGCTGAAATATGGGTTTTTCTTCAGAACCAGCTTCGCCCCCGGCTCAAAAGATTCCACCTGAAACGGCCCTGCTCCGATCAACTCTTTGATCGTCAGCGAGGTTGATTTGGCCGCAAGCTCAGCCGGCAAAATTCCTAAATTCAATTGCACCAGGATCGGCGCGAACGGCTCTTTCAGCATAATCTTCAAGCGATCCCGTCCCAGGATTTCAATCGCCTGGATCCGGTCCGCCAGCTCCGCATAAGGGGAATTCAGGCCCGGCTGTTTCAAGCTTTCCATCGTGGCCTTCACATCCTCGCCAAGGAGTTCCTTCCCGTTGCCGAAACGGATTCCGGGCCGGAGCTGAAAAATATAAGTGGTCTCGTTCACCTGCTCATATTCCGAAACCAAATCCGGCTTCGGCTCCAAATTGTCCCCGGCCGCGAACAGGCCCGGAAAAATCAGCGGCATCACCTGAAGCGCATAAGCGTCCCGCGCCAGCCTCGGATCCAGCGTGCTCGGGCCGGCCTCCATCCCCACCGCAAGCTCATGCGGCCTCGGCGAAAGCCGCTCCCGCGAGCAGGACCAAAAGCCGACCGCCAGAATCGCCCCGGTCAAAATTATCTTCACCCGCATCCGCACTGAATTTATTTTCGCCCCATCCCGAAATCTGTCAACCCGTATTTGCGGGAAACGAGGCGGACGGGAAACGGGCAGGGGGAAAAGGGCCAAGCCGAGGCCCGGTAAAATTGTTAATTCGGCTGGAGCTGTGCTAGATTCATCCTGGCTTCGCAAAAGGGAGAAGTAGTTAAATGCGCGAAAAGGTGTTATGGGCGCTGGCGCGGTTCATTTACCGGTATCATCGCTGGATCCTGGCGGTCGGGCTGGCGGTCAGCATATTTATGGGATACTGCTATTCCCGGCTGGACCTGCATCTCAATTTCATAGACCTCCTGGACAAGAACGAGCCGGTGGTGAAGACCTATGACTACGCGGCGCGGAATTTCGGCACGCTCGCGTTTTTGTTTTTAGTGTTGGAGACCGACGACCTGGATCAGGGGAAGAAATACGCCGCGGCGCTCTCTCCCCGTCTGATCAAGCATCCGGATTTTGTCAGGCGCGTCTATTACAAGCACGATGTGCCTTTGATTATTGATCATCTATATTATTTCCTGCCCTTGGCCGACCTTGAAGAATTAAGCCGGTTCGCAAAAGAGAATCAGGATCATCTGAAAAAATTGTGGGCGGAGCCGGGATTGAATCATACCTTGGCCTTGCTGGATCATAGTTTGTACCAGACGCTTTCGCGCGGAGAGCTTCCAGCCGAGGACCAGGGAAAAAATTTCAGCCGCATTTTTTCCGCGCAGGACAGCCTGTTTGATTTCCTGGAAAAAAATGTCAAAGAAGGGCCGCAGGATTTCCATTCGTGGAAAACCGCCCTGATCCAAAAGATCACCGGCGCGCAGTTTGAAGGGATTCCCTTTAACCTTTCCGACCCGTATCTGGTTTCCAAGGACCAAAGGCATTTGCTGGTTTTGATCGCGCCCCCCAAACCGGCCAATGATTTCGTTTACGCCACGGATTTTGTCAATGCCGTGAACGCCGAGCTGGCCGGACTGGACCGGGAAATTCCGGGAGTGCGCCACTACCTGACCGGGAACGCCGCGGTGATGCGGGACGATAATATTATTGTCCGGCAGGATATGATCCGGACCACCCTGATCTCATACACCCTGATCGTGCTGCTCTTCGCGCTCAGCTTCCGGAACCTCGCCTCCATCATTTTCGCCAGCGTCTGCCTCGCGCTCGGGCTGGTCTGGGCTTACGGCGCGGCATACCTGATGGTCGGATATCTCACCGCGATCACCGCGGTGTTCGGAGCGATCCTGCTCGGACTCGGGATTGATTACGCGATCCTGATATTATCCCGCTACACCGAGGAACGACATTGCGGCCATTCCATTGAGGAATCCCTGGAGATCACCCTGAGCAAGACCGGCAAGGGAATCCTCACCGGCGCCACCGCGACCAGCCTCGCCTTCTTCTCCATCTCCACCGGCACCTTCCAGGGCGGAAAGGAAATGGGACTGATCGCCGGGTCCGGCATCATCATCTTCTTCCTGATCATGACCTTCATCCTAAGCTCCCTGCTGGTGGCCTGGGATTCCCGCAAGTCCATCACCGGCGTGACCCAGACGCAATGGAACCCGGTGATTATGAAACGGCTGAGCGCCCTGGTGGTCAAGGCACCGGTCCCGATCTTCACCATCCTGCTTGGATTCTTCGCCGCGATGGTCTATATGACCCCCAAGTATCAGTTTGAATACAACTATCTTAATATGGAGGCGCAAAGCGCGGAGAGCGTCCAACTCATCAACAAGATCACCGGCTGGTTCGGGCTGAGCACCAATTTCGGGATGGTCCTGTCCGACAATATTGACCAGGACCGCAAGCTCGCGGGTCAACTCCGGACCAAGGAAACCACCGGGCAGGTTGACGCCATTTCCAATTTCATTCCGGAGGACCCCGATGCGAAAAAGTCGCTGGTGGAAAAAATCGCGGGGGTGTTGGATTTTGCCCAGCCTTCAAAGCCTGCTCCGGCGACTCCTGAATTCCAGGCCGGAGATGTGGAGGAGTTATTGGAACTGCTCGGGTCTATTTCCGAAAAAATGAAAGGGATTGAGGGGCTGGCATATCTTTCGGATATGGATGAGATTGAGCAGGCCGCGAAAAAATCCCGCGACCGGATCAACGGCCTGATGGAAATCGTCAAGGACCAGCCCCGCGAAAAAACCGCGCGGAATTTGAACCCGCTCAATTCCGAACTGGCCGTAAAAATACCCTGGCTCCTGGCCCGCGCCAAACTGATCAGCCTGGCCGGCGCCATCAGCTATGAGTTCCTGCGCAAGGACCATCCCGAATTGGTGGAACGCTACCAGGGCAAGGACGGCAAATATTTGATCTATGTCTATCCCAACCGGGAAATCTGGGAAGAGCAGAATATGAAGGCGGTGGTCCGCGATTTGAAATCGGTTTCCCCAACCGCGATGGGAGTAGCGATCCTGTTCAACCGGATTTTGGACCAGTTGAAAAAGGATATGGCCAAGGTCGCGATCATAGCGCTCGGAGTGGTTTTTATCATCATCCTGTTGGACTATCGCGGGCTATGGCACACCTTGCTCACAATGATCCCGCTGGTGTTCGCCGCCATCGCTATGGTCGGGATGATGAATTTGCTCGGGATCAAGTTTAATTTCGTCAACATCGGAATGCTCCCGCTCATCATCGGGATCAGTATTGACTACGGGGTCTATGTCGTGCACCGATGGATCGGCGAGGGCAAAGGAATAAAATCCATCCCCACGGTGGTGGAAAGCACCGGAAGAGCGGTCTCGCTCGCCGCCCTGACAACAATGATCGGGTTCGGGTCAATCATCCCCGCTAGATGGCAGGGCC
>CAIYYW010000276.1 GCA_903930515.1 uncultured delta proteobacterium
CCCAGGAATTGGTTCAATTCTTTTTTCACCCGGAGGTCAACTTTTTCCGGATAGAATCCGGCCGGGGGCGTCAGGAAAGCGGGCGACAAAATTTCAGCGTTCAATGCCTGGGATTGTCAATCCCGTTTCAATCTGACATTTTCAAATATTTTTTGTAAAGCGCCAATCCCGGATACCGGATCGGTTCTGGCGGGAGCAGGGGCATTTTCCGGTTGACCAAAAGGAATCTGGTCAAATCGGTATCCTCCTTGCCGTAAAGCTGGCTGATGATTTTGCCGGCCAATTGGCTTAGCGCCACCCCTTCCCCGGAATAGCCCAGGCCGTAAAAGATATTCCGGTTCGGGCCGGTCACCCCGATCGCGGGCAGCAGGTCCAGGGTAAAAGCCATAGTGCCTCCCCAGCGGTGGGTGATCTTGATCCCGGCCAGTTGCGGGAAGGTCTTGAGCAAACCCTGTTCCAGCATCTTGAGCGACGGCTTATAATTGCCCGAGCTAAGTTCGGCGCCGAAAAAATATGGGGCCAGTTCTCCGCCGAAAACAATCCGGTTGTCCGCGGTCAGGCGGAAATAATCAAACTCGGTCCGGGTGTCCCAAAGCATCTGCCGGCCGCTCCAGCCGATGGAATCCATCTGCGCCGGAGAAAGCGGCTCGGTGGCGATCACATAATTGCAAAGAGGCATCACCCGGTTCCGGAAAAAGCCCAGCTTGCCGGAATAGCCGTTGAGGCCCAAAACCAATGCCGGCGCTTCCACTTCCCCCTGCTCGGCGTTGATCCGGATGCTGGAACCCGCCTTGATGGATATTACCGGGGTGCGTTCAAAAATTTCCACCCCCTGCCCCTCAACCGCCTTCTTCAAACCACGCGCCAGCTTGGCCGGATTGATGATCGCGCCCGCGCTGATGTTTTGCGCGCCCAGGTAGCGCTCGCTTTTCAACTCGCTCCGGACCTCCCTCTGATTAAGGATCCGGGACTTGATCCCGACTTCCCCGGCCCATTTATTCATCTCCTCCAATTCTTTCATTTTCTTGTCGCTCGTCCCCAGCACCATCACCCCGGTATCCTCCAAATCACAATTGATCCCATGCCTTTGAACCAGTTCCTTGATCAGGTCCAAACCCTGGGCGTTGACCTCTTTAAATTTCCTCGCCGCCTCCGCCCCCTGCTTCTCCGCGATGTAATATATTTCCGGATGATACGGGATCGCCATTCCGCCGTTCCTGCCGCTGGCCCCGTAACCGCAATATGCCGATTCCAGCAGCACGATTTTTTTATCCGGGAATTTCCGGCTCAGGTGATAGGCGCTGCTCAGGCCGGTAAACCCTCCTCCCACCACCGCGACATCCGCCTTGATCCTGGACTTGAGCGGAGCATTGAGCGGCTCGTCATACAATCCCGCGGAGTCAAACCAGAAATTATCCAGGAAAAATTCCGAGACCCAGGCCGGCCGGTCCGGGTCCATAAAAACCCGCCGGGGCAAAGTGGTTAACGCATACATCCCCGCGCCCCCCGCGGCCAATCCGGCCAGAAAACCCCTCCGGCTCACCCGCTTTTTTTTCAAAGGCTCCTTCATTGGATCATCCCCCTTGATATTTTTCCTTTATCTACTTTTCCTCGGACCTCATCCGCGCGGAATTATTATAGACCGGGCGCGATAAAATAAAACTGGTTTCAGGGAGTGGCCTTTGGGGTCAGGATTCGCGATTGCAAGGCACACCTGAACCATTTAGAATGGACACGGTTCAGAAAAAAACAGGGGGCGTTTGGGGATGAATTTGGAAAAGCCATTTCAGGAACAGCCGGACTTTGAGCATTTCCGGAAGGTGATTATGAGGGAGACCGGTTCCGGTCCGGTTCCGATCATTGAGTTGGTGGTTGACCCGGAGATTATGAGCGCGGCGACCGGGTTTGATTTCCCGGCCGACGGTTTTAACAAGCTGACTCAGTTGGATCCGGACGCCGGTTCGGAGGAAAAGGCGGAATTCGCCCGGCTCGGCCTCCGGTATCTGGACCTGACCCTGGAATTCAGCAAGACGGTCGGATACGACTATGTGACGATGGTTCCGATTGTGCCGCTGCGCCGTCCGGCCCGGCTGGAGGTCAAAAGTTCAAGCGGAAAAAATCGCAACCGCATCTGGCAGAACGAGCAGAGCGGCCTGATCACTTCGCGCGGGGAATTGGAAGAGTTCTTATGGCCCCGGCCGGACCAGGTCAGCCTTTTTCCCATTGATTACGCGGCTGGGAAAATGGCTCCGGGGATGAAGGTGATGTCTTTTTTCTTCGGCATCTTTGAGGATTTAAGGTCGCTGATGGGATATGAAACCCTGGCGATTAAATCCATTGAAGAGCCGGATTTGCCCGAGGAAATCCTGGAAAGGCTGACCGTGCTGGGCGAACAGGTGATGGAAAAAGTAGCATCCCATCCCGCGGTCGGAGCGGTTTTTTACGCGGACGATCTCGGCTTCAACACCGCGACCATGCTCTCTCCCAAATGGATGAGGCAATACCTGATCCCCAGACAGAAACGGCTCGCGGACATCTGCCATCGGCACGGCAAGCCCTTCCTGCTTCATTCCTGCGGTCAGGTGGACGCGATGATGGAGGACTTGATTGAGGTGGTGAAAATAGACGGCCGGCATGCGTACCAGGATAATGTTGAGCCGGTGGAACAGGTATATCAAAAATACGGAACCCGCATTTCCATCCTGGGCGGCCTGGATGTGAACCTCCTCGCCACCGCCTCCCCGGAACAGGTGAGGGCGCGCACGCGGCGAATCCTGGAAGCCTGCGCTCCAAGAGGAGGTTTCTGCGTCGGGTCCGGAAACTCGGTCACCAATTATTGCCGGATGGAAAATTATTACGCGATGCTGGAGGAAACCCGCAACTGGAACGACCGGCACGGATGACCCGGGTTTGGGTCAGGTCTTTAATTGTGGGGCTTGGCAATGGCGGTCAACCCGGGCGATGCTCAGGGCTTGAAATATTGCGCGGTCTGGAGGAGGCCCTGATCCAGTTTTGTTTTCGGCTCCCATCCCAGGCGCTTTCGGGCGAGGGAATAATCAAGCACGCTGCGCATCTGTTCCCCTTTTTTGGCCGGGCCGTGAACGGGCCTGATCTTGACGCCGACTGCGCGACCGAGTTCCAGATAGATCCGGTTGACCGAGGTCTCGATCCCGGTGCCGATATTGAACTCGCCCACAATTCCGGGCTTGAGCGCGAGCAGGTTGGCGCGGACCACATCCCCGACATAGACGAAATCGCGGGTCTGTTTGCCGGGACCGTTGATCAGCGGGGTTTGTTTCCGCCAGAGTTTTTCCGCGAAGATCGCGACCACCCCGGCCTCTCCGAACGGGTCCTGGCGCGGGCCGTAAACATTGCTGTAGCGGAGCGAAACATATTTCAGGCCGTGAACCCGGCCGTAGTAATAGAGGTACATTTCCACGGTTCGTTTGGCGATCCCGTAAGGGGATAGGGGGCGGATCGGGTGGTTTTCGTCCGCGGGAAAATAATCCTGCTCGCCGTAGAGGGCGCCGCCGGTGCAAGCGAAGATGAATTTTTTCACGCGGTATTTTAGGGCGAGTTCGGCCAGGTTGATCGACCCCAGGATATTGATCTCGGCGTCCATCACCGGATCGGCCACGCTCTTGCGGAGATCTATCTGGGCGGCGTGATGGTTGACCATTTCCGGTTTTTCCTTTTTAAAAATAGCTTCCATCTTCCGGCGGTCCCGGATGTTTGCGCGATAGAATTTGGCCTGCTTGCTCACCTGTTCAATTTTCCCGCGGCTCAGGTCGTCCACCACAATGACCCGGTGTCCCTGGTCAAGATAGGCGTCCGCGATCTGGGAGGCAATGAACCCGGCGCCTCCGGTCACGATAATTTTCACGGCAATCCTCCTTACAAATAACGGTCCAGGCCGAGCCGCTCCAGCTCGGCCACCAGTTGTTTGAGCAGGGGTTCGTGGTCCCGATCCATAATTAATATCGCATCCTCGCTCTCAATGATCGCCAGGTTCCGCACCCCGAGCGCCACGGTCAATTTTTCCGTCCGGGCCAGAATCCGATCTGACTTTACGGCCACCAGTCTTCCCGGGCCCAGGCTCTTGATCCGGTCCCGGCCCAGGATTTGGTCCAGGCGGCTAAAACTTCCCAGTTCGCTCCAGCCGAAATCGCCTTTGACCATTGCGAGATTTTCCGCCCTTTCCATAATGGCGTAGTCAAAGGATATTTTTTTCAAACGGGGGAATTCCTTCAGGATGGTTGATCGCAACCGAAGGGATTTTGCCTGGGAGATTTTTCGCAAACGCCGATAAAAATCCGGCTGATCTTTTTCAAAAGCGGCCCAAAGCACGCTCGGGCGGGAGATGAAAATGCCGGTGTTCCAGAGACAGCCTTGTTTTAAATGTTTCAACGCCTGCGCCCGGCGCGGTTTTTCGTGGAAGCGCCTGACCAGCAAGGCATTAGGATGGCCCGGTATTTTTTTGCCGGGCTGGAGGTATCCGTAATCGGGATTGGGAGTATCGGGAATCACCCCGATGGCCACAATCAGGTTTTTTTTAGCGGCCAACTCCGAGGCGGACTCAAGGATTTTCCGGAATCGCGCCGGCCGCTTAACATTAAGGTCAGAGGGGATGAAGGCCAGGACCGGCTCGGTTGCATCCGGCTCAATTTTCCGGGAGATCAGGGCGAGGCTTAAGCCGATGGCGGCCGCGGTGTCCCTCGGCTCCGGCTCCAGCAGGAAATTTTCCCGGGGCATTTCGGGCAGGATTTTCCGGATCGCGGATGCGAGTTCCCGGGAGGTCGCGACGAAGATTTTTTTTGAGCCGGAAAGGGGGTTGAGCAGATTGAAAACACTCCTGATCATCGGCTCCCGGGAAAGCAGGCTGAGCAGGGGCTTGGGTTTTTTCTTCCGGCTCAAGGGCCAGAAGCGGGTTCCTCTCCCGCCCGCAATCAGGATCGGCCGGATTTCCGGTTTGGTCATTTTAGTCATCCGGGATCAATAAAAAGGCTCCACCGGCTCGCCGGCCAGGACCTTTTCGGGATTGACTTTCAACAGCACCTCAATGGCTTTGGTTCCCGCCAGTTTTTCCAGCCGTTCCAGGGCCTGGGGGAGGTTGCGCCGGAGCTGATCCGCGGAATGGGAATCGGTCGCGATCAGGTCCACCATCTTGGTCTTGAGCATCTCCTCCGCGGTCTTCTTCACGGCTTTCCCGTAATATCCGATCAGGGAGTACAGGTTCATCTGGATATAAGTTCCCTGCTCCTTGAAACGCTGGACATAGGCTTCTGGTTTCCGGATCACTTCCTCGTTCCGCTCCGGGTGCGCCAGGATCAGGCGGAGGAAAGGCAGTTCTTTTTTCAGGTCGGCATTTTTAACCGAGCTATTGAAGAAGCTGAGTCCCATATTGTGATTGACAAACAAGGCGGGCATTTCCACCAAGATGTAAAAGCTGCCGTTAATGCTGGTCATCGGCCAGCGTTGCTCGGCCAGGCCGGTGAAGGACCCTTCCATATAATATTCGGCGCCGGGGAAGATTTGGATCCCGATGTCCTGGTCCTTAATTTGTTGATTCAGGTTTTTGACTTTTTCCGCAATCTCAAGCCCGGTGGGCAGGTATCCGGATTTTTCATTGATATGGGGAGTGGCCACTACCTGGTCAAACCCCATTTCCCAATAGGCGCGCGCCATTTCCAAAGACTCGGCTTGGTCTTTGGCGCCGTCATCCAAGCCGGCCAGGATATGGCTATGGAGATCAATCATCGCTTAAAATCCATTCCAGATTTTAGCTGAAAAAGGGGGAAGTGTCATCCCGGGCAAAACTTTGCCAAGAGCCGGGGCATCATCCCGAACCCTTGCGGGATACCGGTCAGGGACTGGTAATGGTTATGGTCACCGCCTCCGAAGGCCCGACTGCCATGGTATGCTTCTCGGCGTTGGCGGGGACATCTCCCTTGATCACGACGGTTCCCGAAGCAGTGGCCTTGAACCAGATTACGGCCTTGCCATTATCCGGCTCGTCCATCCCCCCG
>CAIYYW010000277.1 GCA_903930515.1 uncultured delta proteobacterium
CCAGGGTGCCGATGATGTTTCTCACCATCTGTTTTAAAAACGAGTTCGCCTCCAACTCGATAACAATATAACCCAGGTCGGAGCCGGAAAGGTCTATCCTCTTCATCTCCCGCACCGGGTCTTTGTCCCGCTGGTCCGGGCTTTGTCCCTGGAAGCTCCGGAAATTATGCCTGCCCACCAGATACTCCGCGCTCTGGCGCATCGGCTCCAGGTCCAGTTTCCAGGGAAAATGCCAGCAATAAGAATGTCCGAACGACCGCCGGTTAGCCCGGTTATAAAGAACATACCGATAAATTTTGCCGCGAGCCCAAAAACGGGCGTTAAATCTTTCCTCTGCCTCCTCGCAAGAGAGCGCCGCCAGATCTTTCGGCAGTAAAGCATTGAGCGCCCGGACAAACACCTCGCAACTATGCCGGCTCTCGGTCCGGAAATTGATCACCTGGCCCAAGGCGTGAACCCCGGCATCGGTCCGGCTCGACGCGGTCACCCGGATGGTCTCTCCGGTCAGCCGCGCCAGGGTTTCCTCAAACACCCCCTGGACCGTCCGCTGTCCCACCTGATACTGCCAACCGTGAAATTTAGAGCCGTTATACTCCAGCAAGAGCTTCAGGTTCCGCTTCAAGTCCGCTTCTTCCCTCAGCCCCGGCCGGCTCAGAATTCAAAGAGCAGGCTGGCGCTGTATCCGATCCCGCTGAAATCAAACCCGTCCTTGTCCGTCAAGGAGGTCCAGCGAGCCTCAAAATTCAGGAACACATTCTCAATCCCGAAATCCTGCTCCAAGGGCAGCTTGCCCGAGGGGTCCACCCGGTCCAACAGAACGGCCAGTCCGGCCGTGGCGTTCCAGCCGGTTTTGTCCCCCTCAACATCGTCACTGAATTCATTATCTTCCTTGAAATACCACCAGTCGTATCCGGCGCCTGCGCTCGGGACCAGGAATTGCTCGTGGAAGAAATCAAACCGGTAAAGCAACTCGGCCTGAACCGGGATCACCGTTAGGGTGACATCTTCCTCGCTGGGCAACCCGCTCTTAATCCCGATCGTGGTGCCTTGGCGCTGGGCGTATCCCGCCCGGACCTGCAAGTCCAGGTTCCGAACCGGATACCATCCGACCGTGATCCCGACCGGATCAAGGTAAGTCTTGTCAAAAAATTCCTCGAAAATCTTCGCCTGGTCAAAATAATAATACGAATACCAGACCTCCACCGAAGAATGAGACTTCGGCTCTTTTTCCTTGGCAAAATAATCCTCTTTTGCCTCTTGCTGAGACCGGGCCGAGCCAACCGCCAAAAAGAAAATCACCAAGGCGAATAAAAATTTTCCCAACTTCATCTCTTGCTCCTTAACCTGAATTTTATCAACATCAAAAACGCCAGGGGCAAAAATATCAAAATCAAGTCCGATCCCGAGCCGGCAGCCGGCTTGCCGGAAACGCTCCGAAGCCCGCAACTCAGGCCTCCCTTTTCCCCGGCCACATCCGACGGACCTTCGGTCGGTTCCGGAACCGTGGAGTTCCGCTCGCTGTAAGATTTGCTCCCGGCTTTATCCACGGTCACGATCTGGGCGCAGTAGGTTTTGCCGTTGACCAGCCGATCAACCACCCTTTCATAATCGTGATCCGGCTCGGGCTTGCTGATTACAATCGGAGAAACCGGATCGCCCTTCCCGCCGGGGTCATCAATTTTTTCGGGCTTGTAAAACTCGGCCGAGCAGTTGGCGCCGTAATAGATGAGATATTTGCCCAAATCCTTCGTATCCGGACTGGTGAACTTGATAAAAATCCTCTGATCCCCGAAGCCCAGGTCGAATTGCTGGGGCGGGGGAGGGAGGTCCACTTTTATCCGAAGGGCGTTCCGCCCCTGGTGAAAGGGCGGGTTTGAGCGGTCGCGCAGGAATACCCCCAGGATATGACCGCCGTCTCCCAGGTCGCGGCTGTTCATCTTGATCTCGGCCGTGCCCCCGGAAAGTTCGCCTTGCGCGAGCGGGTCCCCGCATTTGCCAGGAGAGATGGTGAAAGTATCGCACTCGGCGATGGTGTAAAAAGAATGAGCGGCATCGGTATTGAATTTGAGCTTGAAGGTCTCGGCTAAAACCGTCCCGGCCGTGCCCAGCGCCAGGTTATAGACAATCGGATTCGCCGTGACGATCGAGACGGTGTCCGAGCCTTGAGGAGCCACATAAAGGTATCCGTCCGCACCGCTGGCTTCGGCCAGGATCAAGGGCGAGGCGGAGAAGTTTTCAATCAGGAGCGGGGTGTCGGGCTGGAATTCCTGCGAGCTTCCGACCAGGGAGGACAGTTTGAGGGCGCCGGCTTGACTAAAGAATACGAAACTATCAGGCTCGGGGGAAAATTTATTCACCCGGATCTGATCAACCGTGGTTGCGGAGAGCGGACCGTAAGGGGTTCCGGGCAAGGCGCTCAGGGGTCCGGACACATTTCCCGTAATCTGAAAAGGAAAGAATTGGCCAAGATCGTAATTGCCGATGATCAGGGTCTCGCCGCTTTTGTCGGAGCCGATCCCGCGATAGATATAGTGGTCTTCAATGTTCAGGTCATTGCTCTGGATTTTATCTCCAAATTGAGATTGCCCCGAGAAACAGCGAAGCCCGTAGAGTAAACTGTTTCCGAGCGCATTTTCAAAGGAGGCAAACAGCCGTTTATTGGCCTTGGACAGCTGCAGATGTTGTCCGGTGATTTCGGGCAAATGTCCCTGTTCAACGGTATTGCCGCTGACCAGCAGCCAGTCCAGCGAACTGGTAGTGCCATCCTTTAATTCCACAAAAACGCAGTCCACTGACGCGCTGTCCGAGTCCTGGATCGCCATAATCCTGCTCAGGACCGTGGACCCGGAAGTAACCGTGGTTCCGGGCTCAAGGTGCAAATCCGTGGGGTTCAATTCCGGATTGAAGTCCAGGGCCTCCAAGGACGCCAGATCCATCCATTTGACCGACTTGTTCTGGTAGCTGAAATACAGCCGATGCCCGGAAGGGTTGATGTCCATTGACGCCGCGATGCCATTCAGGCTGACCGTATCCGACCCGACCGGATTCAACAATCTCCAGTTCCAGGTGTCAATGAATTTCAATTGCTGGTCAATCGTGTTCATACTGACGACAAACCGGTCCCGGCTCACCGCCATTGCGTAAATCTTGCTCCCGATTCCCAGTTCCGCCTTCACCCCTTGATAGTCCGCGGGATCGGCCAGAGCCGAGGCCCCGAGCAGGAACGCCAGAAGCGCTCCCAACAGTTTGAGTCTGGAAACGATTTTTTTCATATCTCTTATTATATCAAAATCTGAAAATCTGACAATCCTTTAGATCAATCTTGCTTAATTTGGTTCCTTTTTCCCGGGGCAAAGGGGATTTTTCTTGGACTTGAGCGCAAGAACCGGTTATAATGCCGACGAGGGTTCGGGACCGGAAAATGAAGAAAAGTATCATCGCTGTTGTCATCGCGCTTGCCGCGGTTTTTCCGTTCCGGCTCCTGGCGGCGCAAAAAGAATCGGAGTTTATTTTAGGGATTTGCCAGAATAAGCCGGAGAATATTGCGTATTTTAAAGACC
>CAIYYW010000278.1 GCA_903930515.1 uncultured delta proteobacterium
CTGGCGGGTAACGATCTCGCCGAGGTTGGGGGAGTTATACATCAGGATCACGCCGATACTGGATAGGCCCATCGCGATCTCGTAGCGGAACATCTGGCTGGCGCCTCTCATCGCTCCCAGGAAGGAGAACTTATTATTGGACCCGAACCCGGCCATCAGAACCCCGTAGGTCATAATCGCGCCGATGGCCAGCACGAACAGGACTCCCACATTCATATCCGCGGCCACGAAACTGACCGGGAAATTGGACAGGTGAAGGATTTCTTTCGGGAAAATGCGGCCGAGAATCGGAATCTGCTGAGCCGGAATGTCCTTCCAATGGATCACCAGCGGCCCGGCAAAGGGCACCACCCCGAAGGCGATAAAGGACACCCCGAGCGAAAGGATCGGGGCCAGGGTGTGCATCCAGCGGTAAGCGCCTTGCGGAATGAAATCTTCCTTGGTCAGGCTCTTCACCGCGTCGGCGATGATATGGAACAGGCCGAATAAACGCCAGTTGCGGATAAACCTGATGTTGGCGCGGTTCGGGCCGATCCGGTCCTGGATCAGGGAAACCTGCTTCCGCTCCGCCCAGGTGAGGAACCCGGCGAGACCGGACACGGCGCTGAAGGCGACCACCGCCCACAGGCATTGCAGGATCAGCAGGACCAGGGTGTCAAGGGTCATTATTTGCCCTCCAGCCCCAACTTTATCGCCAATTTTTTTATCATCATCACTCCGGGTTCAGCGTCCCCCTTCAGCTCCAGAGCCGGGAAAAATTTCTGAGCCTTGCCTTCAAAATTAACAAAAGTTCCCTCGGCCTCAGCGTAAGAGGCGATCGGCAAAGCCACCAGCGCGCTCTCCACCAGCTCGGACCGCTTCGGGCTTAACACCGCCATCTTCTTTCCCAGCGCGCCGTTGATCGGCTCCGAATATAAGCTCTCCAGAACCACCAGCAGATCGGCCTTAACTATACCGTCTCCCGCGGGCCGGTCAATCCCGAGTTGCTTCAGGCCTTGCCGGTTGGAATCGCGGTCCGCGCGCCTTAACAGGAAATCGTCCCGGGCTTCTTTCCGGAAATTTCCGGCGACCTCTCCGCCCGATGCCCGGATCAGTTTCAAGAACGCTTCCGCCTCTTCCCGGGTCGCGCTCGCGCTTACGATCCCCAGAATTTTTCCCTGGTGGTCGCCGATCAATTTCGCAACATAGCTGAGTCCGGATTCAACGCTGATCTCCTGGAGCCGGCCGTCGTTTTTGGACAATGCCCGGAGCAGACGGTTGTCATTGATGGCCGGGTAGGCGAGCCGTCCCTGGTCGCAGATCCAGCTCTGATTCACCTCTTCGTTCTCGCGGGGACAAAGCCGGTAAACAATTCCTTTTTCGTGGTCAATAAAAATATCGCAGCCCCGGGCGCAGAACGGGCACACCGATGAAGACCTGGTCAGGAGCCAGGTCCGCTTCTTGAACCGGAAGTCTTTTCCGGTCCAGGCGCCTACCGGGCAGATGTCAATCAGGTTCATTGAGTAGGGATCATCCACCAATTCCCCGGGGAAGGTGGAAATGACGGTCCGGTCGGAGCGTTTGGCGTCGGTGATGCATTCGTTTTTGGCGACCTCTTTCATAAACCGGAGGCAGCGGTGGCACATTATGCACCGCTCCTGGTCCAGGACCAGGGTCTGCCCCATCGGGACGCGCTTGCCCTTTTTGGACTTGGAATCCAGGGGGCTGAGCCGGCTGGGTCTTCCGTCATAATCCATATAAAAATCCTGGAGCGAGCATTCCCCGGCCTTGTCGCAGATCGGGCAATCCACCGGATGGTTCTTGAGCATAAATTCCAGGACCGACTGTCTAGCCTTCACCACTTCCTCATTCTCGGTCTCAACCACCATCCCCTCCGCGACCGTGGTGGCGCAGGCGATCTGGAGCTTGGGGGTCTTCTCCACATAAACCAAACACATCCGGCAGGAGCCTTTGATGGTCAGACGCGGATGATAGCAATAATGCGGAATGAAAATCCCGGCCCCGAGCGCGGCCTGGAGGATGGTTTTTCCAGCCTCGGTCTCTATCTCTCTGCCGTTGATCTTGATCTTGACCGGCATTATTTAAACTCCACCGGGAACGGTTTGGCCTGGGGGCAACCTTTATTGCGGATATGCGCCTCAAACTCTTCCCGAAATTTCTTGGGGAAATCTATTATCGGGCAGGCCGCGGCGTCCGCCAGCGGGCAAATGGTCCTTCCCATCATATTCGCGCCCAGGCTGGAAAGCACATCTATATCGTTGAGTTCGGCCTTGCCCTCGTGAATCCGTTTGGCGATCTGGGCGGCCCAGGGGGCGCCTTCCCGGCAAGGGGTGCACTGACCGCAGCTTTCGTGCGCGTAAAAATGGGTCAGGATCTCCAGCAGTTTCACCATACAGGTGCCTTCCCCGATCACCGTCACCGCGCCGCTTCCCAGCATTGATCCCGCCGCGGCCAGAGACTCATAGTCCAGATTCACATTCTGACATTCCTCGGCCCGGAGCACCGGCGTGGAGCTTCCGCCCGGGATCACCGCCTTGAGCTTGATCCCGGCGATCATTCCTCCGGCAACCTCGTTGATGAAATTCATCAGCGGATATCCGAGCGGGAGTTCATACACCCCGGGCTTGTTGATATGGCCGCTGACGCTGAACAATTTGGTGCCCGGACTTTTCTCCGTCCCGAATTTGCGGTAGGCCGGAATCCCTTCGCGGATGATGAACGGCACGCTGGCGATGGTCTCTACATTGTTCACCGTGGTCGGCTGGTCAAACACGCCCTTCTGGGGAGGGAACGGAGGCCGGATCCGGGGATTGCCCCGTTTCCCTTCTAAGCTCTCGATCAAAGAGGTTTCCTCGCCGCAGATATACGCGCCGGCCCCGCGATGTACCCAGACCTGTAAATTAAAATCCTTGCCGAAAATCTTCCCGCCTAAAAAGCCCTTTTGATTCGCCTCCTGGATCGCCTTCTCCAGAATCTTCGCCGGCTCTTCAAACTCTCCCCGGATGTAAATGTAGGAGTTGTTGGCTTGCATCGCCCAGCAGGCGATGATGATCCCTTCAATCAGCATATGCGGATCAAACCGCATTATATCCCGGTCCTTGAAAGTGCCCGGCTCTCCCTCGTCCGCGTTCACGCACAAATACCGGGGCCGATTATCCTTGGGCATAAAGGTCCATTTCCGGCCAGCCGGAAATCCGGCGCCGCCTCTTCCGCGCAGGCCCGCGTCCAAAACCTCCTGCGAAACCTTGGCCGGCTCCATCCCCAGGGCCTTGCGAGCCGCCTCATATCCGCCGCTTGCCAGATATGTCTCAATGCCGGCGGAATTAGGCTTCCCCCAATTCGCGCTCAATATTTTCGGAAATTCATTCATAATTTTTCACCGAAAAGGCGCAAAGAACGCAAAGCAAAAAGGAATTCTTGTTTCCAGTTTTTCTTTCATAATTCATCATTCATAACTCATAATTTTTCGCTTATTTCAGCCCCGCCAAAATCTGGTCCACCTTGACCTTGGTCAAGTTGCCATAATATTGGTCGTTGATCTGCATCATCGGCGCTTCTCCGCAGGCGCCCAAACATTCAACTTTGACCAGCGTAAATTTATTGTCCGGGGTAGTCTCGCCTTCTTTGATCCCGAGCTTCTGGGAGAGGTAGTCAAGGAGTCCATCTCCTCCCATCATTGCGCAAGCGATATTTCGGCAGACCTGGATGAAATACTTTCCCACCGGCTTTTTGTTGAACATGGTGTAAAAGGTGGCCACGCCGTAAATCCGGGCTTTGGGCAACTCCATCAGTTGGGACAGATAGGAGATCACCTCGTCGCTGATCCAGCCGAACTCCCGCTGGGCCAAAAAAAGCGCGGGCAAAAGCGCGGCCTGCCGGCTCGGATACCGGCTCAGCATCCGGTCCAATTCTTTCTTCGCGCTCTCTTTAAATTCTATCGTCATCTATCTCTTTTCCTTACTGTGCGGGGGACATTCCAAGGCGACCCGCCGGGTCGCCCGTACACTCATCTGTCCATCTCCCCGCCGATCATATTCACCGACCCGAAAATCGGAATAATATCCGCGAGCATATATCCCTTTAAGATTTCCGGAAGCG
The DNA here is from genome assembly GCA_903930515.1 of uncultured delta proteobacterium. Taxonomy (GTDB): domain Bacteria; phylum RBG-13-61-14; class RBG-13-61-14; order RBG-13-61-14; family DRUE01; genus CAIYYW01. The sequence goes on from CAIYYW010000278.1 coordinate 4,099, forward strand.
CGGCCACGATCGGGAAGCAGGGGGGGTGCACCCGGCATTTCCAGGGCTGGTTCCCGCCCTTGCTGACGAGATAAAACCCCAATTCCCCGTTCGGGGCTTCCACATAAGAATAAACCTCCCCGGCCGGGACATAAATATCTTCAAAGATAAGTTTGAGATGATTGATCACGCCCTCAATGCTGTTATAAACTTCCTGCTTTTCCGGGAGCTTCAGGCAGGGATCGTCAATCATCACCGGGCCCTTGGGAATTTTCCCCAGGGCCTGCTCAATGATCCTCATACTCTGCTCCATCTCCAGCACCCGCACATAATACCGGTCGTAACTATCTCCGTTCACTCCGAGCGGGATTTCAAAATCCAGATCCTGATAGTAGAGGTAGGGATGGGCCTTGCGCGCGTCGTAATTGAACCCGGTGGAACGGAGGAAGGGGCCGGTGATGCCGTAGGCCAGCGCGTTTTCCCGGCTGATCACCCCGATTTTCACGGTCCGCTCCAGGAAGATCCGGTTTTTGTCAAATAGTCCACGAACATCTTTTAACACCTTGCGGCTGTTCTTGATCGCCTCGCGAGTCTGATCCTCAAAGCCCTCCGGGGCGTCCCAACGCGCTCCGCCCACCCTGGTCCAGGAATAGGTGACTCTTGCGCCGCATAGGTTTTCCAGGATTTCATAAAAATATTCCCTGAGCTTGACCAAATAGAGGAACCCGGTGAACCCTCCCACTTCCATGGTCATCGCCGCTAAACAGGTGGCGTGGTCGGTGATCCGGCTGATCTCGGAAAAGATCAGCCTCAGCCATTGCGCCCGCTCCGGGATTTTCTGATCAATGCCCAAAAGCTTTTCCACCGCCATTGAGTAGCAGACATTATTAATAATGGCGGAAACATAATTGAGACGGTCGGTATAGGCTACATTCTGGTTCCAGCGATGCGCTTCGCACTCTTTTTCAAAACCGCGGTGCAAATATCCCGGGTCTATATCCACCTCAATAATGGTCTCGCCGTCCAGGACCAGGTTCATCATCAGGGTGCCGTGGGTGGCCGGATGGCTGGGGCCCATCATCATCGTCATATAACGGGTATGGAGGTCTTTGGTGTCGTCGCTGAGCTTGATCATCTGGTCTCCGGCTTGAGCAAGGGGAGACGCGGCTGGCGCTTCTTGTGAGGATAGTCTTTCCGAAGCGGGTATCCCTCAAATTCCGGATACAGGAGCAGGGGCCTGAGATCGGGATGGCCCTTGAACTTGATCCCGTAAAATTCCCGGCACTCCCGCTCGTACCAGTTGGCTCCTTTCCAGACCGAAACCGCGGAATCCACCACCGGGTCTTCTTCCGCGATTCGGACCTTGATCCGGACCCGGTATCCTCGGCTGAACGATTTCAAATGATATACCACTTCAAAGCGCGGGGTTTCCGGAAGATGATCCACGCCGCATAAATCCATCAGCATCTCGAACCCGCACTCTTCTTTCAGGAATTTCAGGACCGCAAGAAGCGATTCCTTTTTGACCAGGGCGGTCTCGTTTCCGAAGCGGTTATGGGTTTCCAAAACCGCCTCCCCGAACCGGCCTTTCAACTGATCCAAAACCGCCTGGCTCATTTCTGCTCCAGCACCCGATATTTCTGAACCTGGTCCTGGATCTTGAGGAAAGCGTCCAGAACCATTTCCGGACGGGGAGGGCAGCCCGGGATGTAAATATCCACCGGGATGATCTTGTCAATCCCCTGGAGCACGGCGTAGTTGTCGTAAAACCCGCCGGTGCTGGCGCAGGCTCCGAAGCTGACCACCCATTTCGGCTCGGTCATCTGCTCGTAAACCTTGCGCAGGACCGGAGCCACCTTATGGTTGATCGTGCCCACCACCAGCAGCAAATCCGCCTGCCGCGGAGTGAACCGGGTGAACTCGGCCCCGAACCTGGCGATGTCATAATGCGCGCACATCGTGCTCATATATTCCATCCCGCAGCAGGCCGTGATAAAGGGATATTGGAACAGCGAATACTTCCTCGCCCAGTTGATGAAAAATTCAACCTTGCTGGTGATATAACCTTCGCCGAACGCAGCTTCTAGTCCCACTCCAGCCCTCCCTTGGCCCAGGCGTAATAAAGCGCCGCGGCCAACACCACCAGGAACGCCCCCATCTCCAGGGTCCCATACAGGAAATTCCAGCCGCCCCCGCTGGACAGTTGGCGGAAGACCACGGCCCAAGGGAAAAAGAAGATCGCCTCAATATCAAACACCACGAAAATCACCGCCACCACATAGAACCGAATTGAGAACCGGGTCTTGGGATTGCCGCTGCTTGGGTTGCCGCACTCAAACGGCTCCGACTTGCTCTTGCTGATCTTCCTCGGTCCCAGATACCGCGCGCACAAGGTGAAAAAAATCGCCAGGCCGAAGCTGAACACCGCGATCAACGCTATCGGTAGATACTGGTAAAGCATCTTTTGGCTATTTCCTTTTTGGGCGCATAATTTAAAAATGCTTAAAAAACTTGATTCAAGAATATAAAATACTCTTGCCTCAAGCCAAGTCCCGCCCGGGCGGGGGTCACTTCACTTTTGCCAGAATCATAAAAGCGATGATCAGGGCGTAAATCACCAGGGACTCGATCAGCGCCATACTCACGATCCAGGGCATAAACATCTGGGACTGAGCTCCCGGGTTGCGCGCGATTCCTTCCATCGTCGCGCTCGCGGTCCTGCCCTGCGCCAAAGCTCCCCCGAAAGCCGCGACCGCAATCGCAATCCCGGCCGCGAACAAACCGATCGCGGTGGCCATGCTGAACCCGCCCGCGGCGGCTTCGGCTCCCTCCTGGGCGTTCGCCACCAGGGTGATCACGAAAAAGCCGACCACTACTGTCAGAAACCAAAACATCCTTCTCCTCATCTTGATCCTCCTCCCTAAATATAATCTTTAATGTTCTTCCGCGACGGCAATGGAAAAATAAACTGTAGTCAAGATACTAAAAATCAAGGCCTGAATCAAGCAGACCACGATTCCCAGGGTCATAAAGGCGATCGGGACAAAGGGCGCGACCAGGAACAGGAATAATGCCACCACCGCGTGGTCGGCGAGCATATTCCCGAACAGTCGGAACGAGAGGCTTAACACCCGGGCCAGATGTCCGATCAATTCAATCGGGATCATCAGGGGCGCCAGCAAAAGCACCGGCCCGGCGAAATGTTTTAAATACTTGATCCCGTGGGCGCGGAACCCGTAATAATGGGTGGCGATGAAAACCACGATCGCCATGGCCGCGTTCATATTTAAATTGGAGGTGGCGGGCGCGAAAAACGGGATCAGCCCGAACAGGTTGTTAAACAGGATGAAGAACCAGAGGGTGAGGATGATTGGAAGATATTTGCGCCACTCATGCCCGAGGATGCCCTGGATGAAACCGATGATCAGGTTGGCCAGCAACTCAAACAGGTTGACCAGGTTGAAGTTCTGGGACGGGATAACTTCCCCCTTCATCTTCTTCAGCTCCCGGTTGAAACCCAGCGCCAGCGCAACCAGGATCAGCGCCACCAGCCCGCTATGGAACAGCGGGGTCGGGTCTATTGCCCGGACGAAATATCCGCCTTCCAGTTCGTGCCAGCCGAACAGGCTGGCAAAGGTTACCAAATGTTTCATCCCTTTTCCTCTTTGCCTCCCGGTCTCATCCCGACCGCGACGATCAAAATTCCCAAAACCGCGGCGGAGAATCCGATTATAAATCCAAAACCGCTAATCTTCAAAACCAAAATCATAATTCCGATCAGGCTGTAAATCAAGAGCGATTTGATCCCGAGCAAAACCCCCCAGATCGCCCGCGACTTGCTCTCGATCACCCGGGGCCAGATCCAGATCGTGCTTTCCAACTCCAGCAGCCCCAATCCCGTGCCCGCCCCCGACCCGAGCGCGGCGTCCTTCCTGCCCAAAAACCACATCGCCAAAAACCCGATCGCGCCTAAGCCCGCGATCACCAAACTTGACCAGGCCAAAAGCCTTGTTGACTGTTGTTTCATTGCTCAAGCCGATCTCCGGGAGCCTTCTTTTCCTTGCCCGGCTGATACTTCTTCAGCTCTCTCCAAACCGCCTTTCCCGCTGCCGCGACCCCGAAGCCGGTGAACAGGAGAAGTAACCAAGGTTGGGTATGAAAACGCCCGTCTAAATAATATCCAAACCAAGCGCCGATCGCAACCGCCGCCCCCACTTCAATCCCCAGCGCCGAAAGCGCGCCTAAGCTCCGCCACTGCTCCTTTCGGCCGACTATTGACACTGGCTAGGTATAGCACAATTTATTATTTTGTCAAAGAATTTTTCCGCCCCGCGTTCGCTCCCCGAAACCCCTGGTTTAGACCGCCTTCTCCAGCAAGGAAACGATGATTTCGGTCTGTCCCCGGGCCGTGAACTCCTTGGGCAACTCCCTCCGCGATTCCTTCATCGCCAGCGCTTCCCGGATCGCCCCGGGCAACTGATCCTCCTGGTCCGGCGCGAACGCCACCCGGTCAAATCCGGTCAGAATCTTCTTCATCTCCCCTTCGCCCAGATCGGCCAGAATCGGTTTTCCGGAGTAAAGGTATTCCGCCATCTTCCCGGTCACCCACCAGGCCGGCCCGGAATGTAGCAGCAATAATACCCGGCTGGATTTAAGCAACCCGATCGTTTCCGGGTGCGGCAGATAGCCGAGCAGGTCCAGCCACCCCTCTTTCACGAACGGCTCCAGGAATTGCCTCACCTTGATCCCAGCCTTGCCCGCGATCCCGACCCGGAGCACGCTTTCCCCTTGCGCTTCCCTCCGCCTGTTCAGCGACTGCAGCGCTGAAAAAATCCGGAGCGGATAGAAATCCTCAATAAAGCCGGTATAAAGGAATTCATATTTTCGCTCCGAGCCGGGGATACCATCAAACTTGTCTGTATCCACGGCCGGGCCCAGGCTGATGAATTTGTCCGGCTTATGCTCGCACACCTTCCTCCATAGCATCTCCCCCAGGCCCTCGCTGTAAGGGGTGATGAAATCTGCCGCCCGCGTCACCTTCATCTCCCAGCGCCTTTCCAGCGCGCTAAACGGCCAGACCGGCTTGACCGCCCAGGTGGAATCGGTCCAGGGGTCCCGAAAATCCGCGATCCAGGGAAGATGATATTTGCGCTTAAGCCAGAGTCCCAAAAGGTGCGAAGTCGCCGGGGAGGAGGTGGTGATTATTGCCCTTGGCCGATGCTTTTGGAAAATCTCTTTTAGCGTCGACTTTGCCGACGGAATCCAGGTCACGCTCAAATCCGGAATCAATACCCGGTCCCGGATACCGGCGATCAAGCGGTTGAGAATTCCGGAACCGGAACCGCCGCCTGCTTTTCCCGCCTGTCCTCCGACCGCTTCGGGCCGATCCTTTTTCAGCCAGGCCCGAATCCCCCTCCCGCTCGGCTCAATATACCGGACCGGATGCCGGATCACCTGATCGCTCAACTCCGGGAGCAGGCTCTGGTCCAGCGGCTCCCCGGGCAAGCGGTCGTAATGGATCACGATCGGCCGGAACCCGAATTCCGGAAGGTATTTTACCCAGCGGTGAAGCCGGAACACACCGGAACCGCCGATGGGCGGAAAATATGGCGAGATAATCAGAACCTCTTTCATCCCCTAGCTCAGCTCCGGGCTTGGATCCATCTTCCGGAAAACCATCCCGCTCGGAAGTTTGGGATAAAAATAGGTGCTCTTCTCCGGCATCACCTCTCCCCGATCCGCCCGTTCCACCATCCGCTCCACCGGAATCGGCTTCATCAGAAACACCAACTGAAAATTCTCGGCCTCCATCCGGTCCACCAATTTCTGCTCGCTGGTCTCGTAAGCCACATATCTCTTCTCGGTCAGTTCCTCTTTGCTGATCTTTAAAATCCGCTTCAAAACCAGATGCTCCAGCAACTCCACATCCAAAAGTTTCTCGGCCTCCGGAGCGCACTCTTTTTTCAGCCGAAGCAAAAAAGCCTTCCGCTCCCAATCCACCATAACCATCGCCCGCTCTTTCCCGCCGGCCTCCAGCTTCTGAAAAACCGGGTCGGATTTCCCCGGGCCGAACTCGCGGGAAATTTGCTCCACCTGAAAATACTCCCGGAGCTTGTCCGGCAGACCTGGAAGCCGTTCCGGCGGCAACCGATTAACCAGCCGGTGATACGGAAAGATCACCAAACCCGGGTCTTGGACCGGGCAAAGAAAACTCATCACATAACCGGACGAAGCCGCGAGCAAATCCTTGGCAAAGCAAAGACGGTGATAATAATCCAGAGCCGTCTCGTACCGGTGATGGCCATCCGCGATGTAAACCTTTTCCGCCGAGAGCGTCGCGCCGACTTTTTCCACCAGGCCCGGCTCGTAAATCCCGAACATCCGATGCCTGAACCCGCTGAACTCGAAATCAAAAACCGGCTTTCCCTGGGCCGCCCCGGCCAGTTCCTGGATCAGCCTCAACCCCGGGTCCGAATACAAACAAAATATCGGGGACAGGTTCGCGCGGGTCGCGATTAAAAGATTGAACTGATCTATCTTCGGCCCTTTCAAGGTCCGCTCATGCCGGAGAACTTCCCCGGCTGAATAATCCGCCAAACCCAGCAGGGCGAAGAATCCGCTCCGCTTCGCCTTCCGGATCCCGCCTCCCAAAGTGTAGTCAAACTCGGTTTGATAAAAATATATCCCGGGCCGATCCGCCCGGCCCAGGATTCCATCCCTCAGCCAACTTTCAAAGTTCCTCCCGGCCTCCTGGTAAAATCCCGGATCCCCCCGGCGCGAAACCGTGATCTGGACCACATTATATGCGCTCTGCGAACGATACCGATCCGCTTCCTCCTGGCTCACCACATCATACGGAGGCGCCACCAGCTTTGAAGCCGGCCCGGCCTGGTCCTGGTAGTAAATCCCGCGAAAGGCCTTCACTCTTGCCATTCCATCACCATCTTTATTTCATTTAATTGGATTTGACCCTCCCGGATCAGTTTCGGTTTCCCGCCGAGAAGATCAAGAACCGTTGACGCTTTTCCCGCCCGCTTTCCATCATCCACGATCAAATCCAGCTCCAACCCTAATTCCGCTTCAATCTCATCCGCGTTTTCCCAAGGCTTTTTCCCGCTAAGGTTCGCGCTGGTGGAGGTGATCGCCTCCCCTGCCCTTTTCACCAGAGCCTTTGCGAACCGATCCGAACTCATCCGGAGGCCCAGTCCCGCGGAACCGGCCCGGACCAAATCCGAAATGCCGGGCCTGGCCTTCAGGATCAAGGTCAGCGGACCCGGCCAGAAGGCCTCAATCAATTTCCGCGCCCGATCATCCAGTTCCACATATCGCTCCGCCATCTCTGCTCCGCTCACCAGGGCTAAAATCGGCTCCGGCTTTCCCTTGATCTTTCGGATCCGAGCCACGGCTTGCTCTTTGCTCAATGACGCGCCCAATCCGTATAGCGTCTCAGTCGGATACGCGATCACGCCCCCCTGCTTCAAGACCTCGGCCGCCTTTGCAACCGCTTCCGCGAAATTTCCCGCCTTAATCAAGATCCGCTTTTTCAATCAGCATCTCCTGCGAGGCGAAAATCGCGCTGCCCTTTTTCAGGCCCAGCTTTTCTTCCAAGGTCCGGCACTTGATCAAGGTGAGGAAAAATATCTTCCGATCCTTCCCGGCCAGACATTCAAAGTTCGCCTGTCCCTTGGCCAGGACCAAATCCGCTTGATCGAACGCCTTTTGGAACCGCTTGCCCGCGCTCTTGAGATCAATCCCCATCATCGCCTGGCCGGTGGTGATCAGCTTGATGCTGTCCACCCGGTCCAAGCCGACCTCCACCGCGTCCCCCATCAGGGCGTCATTCAAGGCCGGGCCGGACTTGACCGAAACCGTGATCTTTTTCCCGAGCTTGCTCAGTTCCTCAATCAAAATCCGGTCAAACGCGACCTCGCCCGCATTGTCACATACATATAATATATATGTTGCCTTGGCCAGCCGTTTCCAGAACCGGTCAAAATCCAGCCAGGAGAATTCCAAATTGAACGCCTCCCTCAGCTTGTCCTCAAGGTTGCCCTCCAAATCAGGAACCACCGCATAGTCCGCGATGTTTCCAGCGATCGCGGCCCGGATCGCCCGGAACACCCGGTCCTTTTCTCCCTTTCCTTTTTCCACATAGGGCCGGCCCAGCTCTTTGGCCAGCTTGACCCCGGCCTGGTTGGACAACCGCTTCGGATTCAAGAACGGGTCTTTCTTTTTCAGGATCCGCTCAACCTCCCGCAAAATCGGCGCGGAAAAATAAGGAGCCGGAAGATTTAAATTTCCCTCCAGCAAAATCCGCAAAGCAGCTTTGGCGCTCCGATAGATTTGGTCCTCGCTCCCGGCCCCGATTTTGGCAGTGGTGATGCTCATTTTCACCAGGCACGGAATGCAACCCGGAATCATCTTCATTTCACTTCTTCACCCGCCGAAGCGCCTTCTTCTCTTTGGCCTGGAGTTCCGTTTTCATCCGGGCCTGAAACTTTTTCAGACGACCCTTGAGATTGGGATCGTTCAAAGCCAGAATCCGCGCCGCGAACACCGCGGCATTTTTAGCTCCCGGCCTGCCCACCGCCATTGCCCCAACCGGAATCCCGCCCGGCATCTGCACCGTGCTCAAAAGCGCGTCCAACCCGCCCATCAGGCCGGAGAGCGGAACCCCGATCACCGGAAGATGGGTCTGACTCGAGATTACTCCGGCCAAGTGCGCGGCCATGCCCGCTCCCGCGATTACCACTTTCACCCCGCGCTTTTCCAACTGTGCCACATATCTCCGAAGCTCATCCGGGGTCCGGTGCGCGCTCAAAATCCGCAGATTAAAACCAATCCCAAACTCCTCAAGTTGATCCAGGCAGACTTGGATCAATTCCAGGTCTGAATCGCTCCCGATGATCACCGCCACTCTTGCCATTCCCGTTCCTCCTCCGACCATTTTTCAAGCTAAAAATTAGCACAAGATCAGACGCAAGTAAACTAATACCCGCTAAACGGTTCACGGCGCGCGGGCCAAGGAGCACGGTCCACTGCATCTGCATACGCATCGTTTTTCTGAGATCTGAGGTTTGCCATCTGAAATTCCAAAGCGCAAAGCGCTTCGGACACACCTTCCCCGTCAAATCCGCATAAGCTGTTTCAAGGGCAACTATTTTTTTTTGCCCAGGCGCCAGGGCGATCAAGTAGAGGCAATGTTGACGCTGAATGGCACTCTGGAGGAGTATTCAGGATCCGGCTCGGCTTATACCGCCCTAACCGGGTTTC
>CAIYYW010000279.1 GCA_903930515.1 uncultured delta proteobacterium
CGGAGAGAATTTTCCGGTCGAGCACGATTACCGGGATTTTCGCGTCATAGATTTTTTCCACCGCCGGGGTGAGCGGCGCGGCCTCGCGCGGGGAGATGATCAAGGTATCCACCCCCATCACCGCGAAGTTCTCCACATCCGCAATCTGCTTGTCGTTCCGGTTCTCGCCGTTGGTGATCACCAGCTTGATCTCGCGATAATGAACCGCGGCCGCGTCCATCTCATTGTTCATATTGATCCGCCAGGGGTCTTCATAGGTGCACTGGCTGAACCCGACCAGATATTTGTTCATCTCCCAGGGCTGCTTCTCCTTGGGAGGTCCCGGGGTCTTTTTCGGTTCCGGCTGTTTGCAGGACAAAATCAGCGCCAAAGAACCAATCAAAACCAGCCAACTCCTCGCTCTCATCAGATCCTCCTATTTCCCTTTCCGCTCCCGCTGGAGCAGTACCGCGGCAATAATGATTGCGCCCTTGAGCACCCGCTGCAGGTTCGGGTCAACCCCCCGGATCCCCAAGACATTGTTCAAGACCCCGATGATCAGCGCGCCGATCAAGGTGCCGCCCACGCCGCCCCGGCCGCCCATTAAATTCGTGCCCCCGATCACCACCGCGGCGATCGCGTCCAACTCAAACCCGATCCCGTCATCGGGACGGCCCGCGTAATTCCTCGCCGTGTAAGTCATCGCCGCGATCCCGGAGAGGAACCCGCAGATAGTATAAACCATTATCTTGATCTTACCCACCGGCACCCCGGAAAGACGCGCGGCCGGTTCGTTGGAACCGATCGCGTAAATGAACCGGCCCAGGCGGGTGCGATGCAGGATGATCAGGGAGGCCAGGACCGAGATGATGAAGAGCAGGGCCGGGACCGGGACCGGGCCCAAATCCGAGCCGAGCCATTGAAAAAGTTTCGGCTCGTCCCCGATCAAATCAATGCCCCTGCCCCTGGTCCAGAGGAACGCGAACCCCCTCGCGACGCTCATCATCGCCAGGGTCGCGATGAACGGCTGGAGCCTCCCGTAAACCACCATCATCCCGTTGCCGATCCCCAAAAGGGTTGCCCCGAGCAAACCCGCCGCGATCACCAGCAAGGCATAGCCGGAACCGGAACCGGGGTTCCGGGCGATCATCGTGGCCGCCAGCACCGAGCTGAACGCGAGCAGGCTCCCGACCGAGAGGTCTATCCCCGCGCTTAAAATCACAAAGGTCATCCCGACCGCGATCAGGCCGCACTCGGATTGCTGCCGGAAAATGTTGCCCAAATTTCGCGCGGTGAAGAACTTCTCCGTGATCCGCAGCTCGGGATAGATAAATAAATCCCAGCCGATGGTCAGGATCAGGATCAAACCGATCAGGACCAGGGAGGGCGCGGTTTTGGAGAGGATTTTTCTCAAACGGTTCCCCGGCATATCCATAGCTCAAAATTCTAGCCAGCTAAAATTGTAAGGTCAAATTGAGGATGGCGATTGCGCGTTTCTCCCAAATTGGAAACCTGCATCAATCTGATTTAGAATGCGGATGGTGGAGAGGAAAACCCATAAATGGATGCGCGGTTTTTTTATTTTTGGCGCATTTGCCCTGATCTTCGCGCTGGATCTTTCCACCATTAACCCCGAGCTTTCAGACCTGAGCGGGGACAGCGCGAGGTATTTGCTCCTGGCAAAATCAATCGCAACCGGCAGGGGCTGCCGGGAAATTGAAAAGCCCGCGGAGCCGCCGCACGCCGAATATATGCCGGGTTTGCCCGTTCTGCTCGCGCCCATTTATCATTTTTGGCCGGACAATTTGCAGCCGATGAAATTCCTGGTCGCGCTGTTTGCCTTGGGCTCCTGCCTATTTTTCTATCTGTTCCTTTACCGGGAAACCGTAAGCTCCCGGATTCTTCTCGCCCTCACTTTCGCGATGATCCCCTTTTTGTTCCGGCTCCAGACCCAGGTCCTTTCCGACTTCCCGCATCTGTCTTTCATCCTGCTGGCCTTCTTCTGGTTTGAAAAAAGTCGGGACCAGCCGGAGCGGAAAATATCATCCTGGGTCATCGCCGGGTTCCTGGTCGCGCTCGCATTTTATTTCCGACAGCTCGCCCTGATCGCCTTTGCCGCCGGATTCCTGGCGATCGTCCTGACAAATAAATTGCGACGGCTGAAAATTTTCCTGGGTTACTCGCTCGGCTTTGCATTGCCGGCCTTGATCTGGGAGCTGAGGAATTTCCTGATTTCAGGGGCAGTGGAGCCGAGTTATGGAAGGAAACTCTTTTTCGCCCAGGCCAGCAACCCGTTTGCCGGCACGCTGACCCTGGGGGGTTTGATCGCCAGAATGGCGCGGCGCGCCTCATTTTTCAGTCTGCGCCTGGAAAAGGATATCTTGATCGGATCGGACTGGAGCGGACTGAAAGCAATCTGGATTGTGCTTCTTGCGCTATTGGTGATCGGACTCGGGTATGAACTGATCCGAAAGAAAAATGTCGGCGCGATTTATTTTTTGCCTTACCTGGCCGCGGTCGCGAGCTGGGAAGGATGGGTGCCGAGATATTTGCTCCCGCTTTTGCCCCTGTCCGTCTTTTTCATCTATCGCGGCCTGGGACTGGTCATTTCCGCGGTCGGCAAAAATAAAAATCCCGCTCAATATCTCGCCGCCTCGTTCATTTCTGTCTGGCTGATTTTCAATTTCACCCGATCCCTTCCCGTCATAATTTTCCAGCATACCCCCCAGATCTATCCGCCGGGAACAGGGGCGGAAGAAAAAGAAGCTGTCGCATTGATCGGTCAAAAGGATTTTGCCTCTTACCCCGAGGCCTGGGACTGGAGGATAAAGGGAGAACAATACCTGACCGCCAAGTCCGGGACTTACTATCATTTCTTCGCGATGGCGGAATGGTCCAAAAATAATTTAAAGCCGGACCAGGTGGTGGTCTGCCGAAAGCCGACCCTGTTCGCCTGGCAGAGCGGGGTAAAATCCATCCAATTCCCGCCTGAACTGAATGTGGATAAATTCCTGGCGGAAGTGAAAAAGCGCGGCGGCAATTATATCCTGATTGAAGAAATCTCCCCCGAACTCCGGCCCGTCTTATTCGGATTCCTGCAATCCCGGCCGCAGCATTTTGAAAAGATCAAAAAGATCGGCCAAACCTCCCTCCTCAAAATAAATTAGGGACAGCCACCTATTTTCATAGGTCCAATTCTGCCTGTCCCTTATTTATTAATTATCGCTGCTCAACAAGATAGCTCGATAAGCCCTTGGACGATATTCTTGACCTTGATTTTCCGGGCCTCTCCGGACCGAGCCAGAAAATCCGTAACCATCGCGATTATTTCCTGATCCTCGCGCGAGAATTCCTTTTCCATCGGGAAGCGAAAAATATCTCCCAAGGATACGCCCAAAAGACTTGACAAGGACAGGTAACTATAGTATATTAGAACAATATTTATATTTGTATATTTGTATATTTGTAAGCTTAATAAGTGGCAGACAAGGACTGAATCCAAAGGGGATAAGATCAAGGAATTGAACCAAAAGGAGGGTGAAAATGAAAGGGACTAAGCAGGGACCTGGGTTTATGGCAATCATTGGTCTTTGCTTCGCTATTTTCCTTATTCAAGCCGGATGCCAGGGGGAAGGATCCGCAGAGACCAATCCCGCTTCGGGAATCTCGGAATTTGAGAGCTTGGAAAGTTATGCCGGAGGTCTTAATACCAAAATCACGGCAGGACCTCCCCTGTGCGCGGAAACCACCACGGCTATTTTTAAATTTAAATGCACCGCGGCCCCTTGCACCTTCAAATGCAACCTGGATGATGCGGGTTGGAAGAAATGCAAGGCTTCCGCGACTCTTACGGGACTGGCTGATGGCCCTCATACCCTTCAGGTCAAAGCCATTAGCAAAACCACGGGCAAAGCTGACAAAACGCCGGCAACCCGAACCTGGACCGTAGCTGAGGTTTGTGGATTGAGCGGAGACCCTGCAATTTCGGCTGGTTATGGTCATACCTGTGCCCTTACCGTAAGCGGCGGAGTCCAGTGCTGGGGATCTAATAGTCCTGGTGGACTTGGGAATGGGACAACTGCTGATAGCAATGTTCCAGTTAATGTTTCCGGCCTGGCTTCCGGGGTAAGCGCAATCTCGGCTGGTCAGTCTTAGACCTGTGCCCTTACCTCCGGCGGCGGAGTAAAGTGCTGGGGGGATAATTGGTATGGTGCACTTGGGAATGGGTCATTTACTACAAGCACTGTTCCGGTGGATGTTTCCGGCCTGACTTCAG
>CAIYYW010000280.1 GCA_903930515.1 uncultured delta proteobacterium
GTTCCGGGCGCGCCGTTCCCCATTGGAAAACCATAGAACCAAGTCCCACGGAACCGCACCAAAAGCCTTGGGCGGACGGGCCCAAGCTCGTCCGGATCTTTGCTTGACATTCCCGGGCGGGCGGGATACCCTGAAAAGAAAAGCGATAAGGAGTGAAATAGTGGCGGATCCCCCAAAATTATATTGTCCGAGTTGCGGAGAAGATGTGGAATATTTTGTGATGGTGAGCGGAGGCGAAGAGTTGGCTCATTGCTCGAACTGCGGGCTGATTTTGCAGAAGGACCAGCCGAAGCAGAAGAAAGAGGCCAAGATCCGGCCGCTGCAATATGTGATCGCCGCGGAGGACAGCCCTCTGCTGTTGAAGAGCATCAGCAATATGATGCTTGAGCATGGGATCACCAAGCAGGTGGAACCGTGCAAGAACGGCGAGGAGTTCATCACCAAGGTCACCGAGCGGCTGAAGGAGAACCAGCCGATCTCACTCACCGTCCTGGATGTGGCGATGCCGATCCTGAACGGGATCAACGCCGCGGTGATCTTCCGCGCCATTGAAAAAGGCTTTGACCGGAAGCGGTTCACGCCGATCCTGTTCTTCACCTCGTATAAATGCGATGACACCTTCAAGAAGGTGTTGAAATACACGGCGCCCGCCAAATACATCAACAAGGGCACGGGGAGCAGCCCGGAGCAATTCGCCGAGCGCCTGCTCCAGGTGGTTTCTCAATTGCTGTTGGAACAATAAACCAAGAGGATCAGGAGATGGAGGGGAAAAAGATCGGGGCGTTGCTATCCCCGCTGGGGGAGTTAATTCAGATCCGGCTTCAAGAAATTGAAGCGGTGGCCGGGAACGACCAGGAGAAGCTGGGGTCGCTTCTGGACCGGGAAGCGGAACTCTCCGGGGACCCTGCGGAAAAAGACTGGCTGAGGTTCCGGGCCGGGGAATGCCGGCTGGGTCTGGGCCGGAAGGAAGAGGCCCTTTCCGAATTTGAAAAAATTGAAGGATGCCGGGAATGGAAAAATCTCGGCCTGATCCTTTTGGAAGAGGCGGCGCGCCGGGGAAATAATCCCGCGGATCTCGCCGAACTCTACCGGAAGCGCGCGCAGTTTTGCGAGCCGGAACAGGGCAAAGCCCTGAAACTGTTGCGCGCCCGGGTGCTGGCTTTCCAGGCCGGAGACAAGAAAGAAGCGGCGAAAATCCTGGAAGAGTTGAGCCAGGACGACCCGCTAAACCCGGCCCTGCAATTGACCCGCGCCCAGCTTTACCTGGAAGAAGGGGACTGGAAGAAGCTGGCGGAAGTGTATCAGAAGCTGGCCGAGCTGGGCGAATCCAAAAAAGAGAAAGCCGTCGCCATCGCCTATATTTACCGGATCGCGGTATTGATGGAAGGCCGGATCGGCTCTCCGATTTCGGCTTTGGAATGGTATCAGAAGCTGTTTTCGGAGCCGGAGGCGATCTACGCGCTCTTGCCTGCGATCGAGATCATGGAATCAATCAAGCAGACCAAGGAATTGAAAGGGGCGTTGAGCCAGTTGGCCGGGCTGATCTCGGGAGAAGACCCCTGGATGCAGTCCCTGCTTTGTTTCAAACTCAGCCAACTGAGCGAGCTGGAAGGAGAACCCGAGACCGAGCTTGAGCTTCTGAAAAAAGTGGTGGAACTGGACCCGCAAAACCTTCTGGCCTTGTTCCGGCTGGAAACCATGGCGCGTTCCGGAAAAAACCTGGAACTGCTCGCGCAATGCCTGGAAAAAATCTGCCAGACCATGGAACCGGGGGAGCTCAAGCTCAATTACCTGATTGAACTGGCCCAGCTTTCCCTGGACCTCCTCAACCAGCCCGAGCAATGCGCCTGGGCTTTGGACCAGGCGGAAAAAATCTCTCCCGAATCGCTCACCCTGACCCGGCTCCGGCAGTCGCTCTGTTTGAAAAAACGCGACTGGCCCGGACTGATCCGGGCGGTGGACCAGGAACTCCAGTTGAGCGAGGAGCCGAAGGAGCTTCAGGCCGGCTTCATCCTCAAGGCCGATGTCTGGCTTTACGGAATGGGGGATTACGGACAGGCCCTGGAAGCGTCCCGCCAGGCCCTGGAGATCGCGCCCAGCCAGTTCACCCTGCTCCGGAACCTGGAGTCGGCTTTGATCAACACCCGGGATTACGAAGGATATTTGAGGATCGTCCTCGCCATGGAAAAACTGGTAGGGCCCGCGGAAAACAAGGCATATTACGCGAGGAGAAGGGCCTTGATCTCGGAGTTGGGACTGGGCAAGCCCGAGCTTGCGGTCGCGGCCTGGTCCGAGTTCATCCGGCTCAAGCCGGATTCGGTTTCCGGCATTTTCGCCCTTGCCCGGATCTTGCGCGAGAAACGGGCGGGAGAAAATTACATAAAAGCGGTTGGGCGGATTTTGGCGCTCTCTGAATCTGCGGCCGAGTATCCGTACCTGCTCTGCCAATCGGCCTGGGACCTGGAGAATGTCTTCAACCAGACCGAGACCTCCCAGGAACTCTGGCAGAAATTTCAAAAAATGAGTTTCCAGACCCCGATCCTGGTCAACGCCCAGCGCAGACTGTTCTACCGCGCGCGCGACTGGGCCAGCCTGAGCGCGCTCTGGCAGAACCTGTCCGAGCGGGCCAAAGACCCCGGGCTAAACTCGTCCTTCCTGCTCCGGACCGGTTTCTTTTTCGAAACCTATATGGGCGAGCCGGGAGAGGCCCGGGCCTGTTATGAAAAAGCGCTGCAACAGAGTTCCTTTCCCCTGGTCTATCCCGGCCTGATCGAGCTGGCCTGTTTCAAATCCGACTGGGAAACCGCCTCCGCGCTGTTCAAGGATTTCGGCCGGAGCATATCCAAACCGCTCCAGCCCGGATGGTTCTGGCAGGCCGCGATGATCGCCTGGGAGAAATTGCCGGAGAAGAGCGAGCGGGTTTTGGAAGACCTGAAACAGGCCGAAGCGGTCAATGCCGGAACCCTGGAACGGGAAAGCCACCTGGAATTCTTGAGAGCCCGGGGCGGGCATCCGGCCCTGGTGCAAAAACTGGAAGAATTGATCTCGCTCCTGGAAGAAGCGAAACTGCCGCTCTATCAGATTGAATTGGCCTGGGTCCTTTCCCGACGCACCGGCCAGAAGGAACAGGCGATGGAGCAATATCTCAAGATGCTCTCGGCCAACGAGCGATATTTGCCGGTGATCCGGGAGCTGGAGATGATCGCCCTGGAGGAAAATCATTACCGGCTCCTGGTTCAATCCCTGACCCGGGAACTGCCGCTCCGATCCCAGCCCGAGCTGATGATTTTCATCTATCACTGGCTCGCGGAACTTTTTGAGACCGAGCTTAAGGACGACCGGCGCGCCCTGTCCGCGCTGCAGAGCCTGAACAAATTCAAGCCGGACTGGATTCCCGGCCTGGAGGAACTGCGGAGGATTTACGCCAAGCTCGGGCTTTGGAAGGATCTGGTCAAACTGATCGCCGCGGAAATCCCGCTGATTGAGGAGACCGACAAGAAACTGGCCCTGCTCCGGGAGCAGGCGGAAGCGTATCTGGAAAAACTCCACGAGCCGGAATCCGCGGTCGCCGCGCTGCTCTCCGCGCATTCCTTAAGCCCGGAGGATCCTGGAATACTTTCGGAGTTGGAAAAGCTTTATCAGCAGTTGGAGAAATGGCCGGAGCTTTCCGAAGTGCTGGAGAAGAAGATCCGGCTCGCGCGCGACGATCAGGAGCGGGCCCAGTTTGAAGTCCAGGCCGGGGCGCTCTCCGAGGATAAGCTCAAGGATTTTGAAAAAGCCGTCGGCCATTACGAGCAGGCGGAAAAAATTTTCCCCGAGCAAATCCCGGTCCTGCGCTCCCTGGAGCGTCTGTATCCGGCCTTGAGCCGGTTCCGGGAATGGATCCGGGTCCTGGAAAAACTCGCGGCCCTGGTCAAGACCGACCAGGAGCGGGCCGGGATCGTGAACCAGATCGGGAAGATTTATTTTGAAAAACTGAACGAGCCGGACCCTTCAATTGAAAGCTACTCCCGGGCGTTGAAAATTGATCCGGTCAACCAGACGGCCCTGGAAAGCCTGACAGTCCTGTTCCGGGCCAAGCAGGACGCGCCCAATTTGATCCAGGCGTTGGAGAAACTGGCGGAAGTGATCAAGGCCGGAAAGGCGGAAGCGGCCCGGGACTTATACCTGGAAGCCGGAGAGGTCCACGAGCAAAAGCTTTCCGATGAAAATTCCGCGATCGGCTGCTACCGTAAGGCCGCCCTGCTGGCGCCCCGGGATTTAAGGCCGCTTCAGGCGGAGCGTAATATTTACGAACGCCGGGGCAGTTGGCAGGAAGTGGCGCGGGTTATGGATCGGGAAGCGAAAATTGTTGACGCTCCGGACCAGAAGAAGGAATTGTTGGCCCGGATCGGAAACCTCTGGGAGCAAAAGCTGTCCGACCCGGAGCACGCCGCGAATTTCTACCGGTCGAGTCTGGAACTGGATCGGGAATATTTGCCCGCGGTCCGGCCCCTGGCCGAGATTTATTACCAGGGCAAATCCTTCGGGCCGGCCGAGCCGCTCTACCAGATTTGGATCCGGCATTTGAACCAGGAGCCGGAAGCCCTTCGTGCCAAAATCCTTTTCGCATTCGGAATGGTGGAGGAGAAGCTCGGGAAAACCGCTCCGGCGGTGGAATCTTATGAGCGGGCCTGCCAGTCAAAGAGTCATTACCTGGAGCCGCTGGACCGGCTGTTTGAAATCTACCTTTCCCAAAACGAAAAGGTCAAGGCCGAGGGAACCGGCCGCGAACTCTCCCTGACCCTGGGCGAGCTCCAGGAAAAGGAGCGATTGTTCCAGGTATTATCCCGGATGGGGACGCTCGAGAATGAGCTGGGCAAGCCCGACCCGGCCATTGATTTTTTGGAACAGGCCCTCAGCCTCAAGCAGACCCACTATCCTTCCTTGCGGCTGCTGGTGGATTTATATCGGGGCAAGAAGAACTGGCCCAAGACCCTGTCCAGCTATGACCGAATGATCCGCGCGGCCGGCAGCCCGGAACTGATTGCGCAGGGGCTGATTGAAAAAGGAGAAGTTCTGGAAACCCAGTTGGATCAAAGGGAAAGCGCGGTCGCCCATTTCCGGAAGGCGGTTGAGGTCAAGTCGGATTCGCTTTCCGGATGGAGGCATCTGGCCGAGGCTTTGCTCAAGGACAAGAAATGGAAGGAATCCGCGGAGGCCTATCTTCAGATCATCAATTTGGAGCCGAGCGCGGAGCGGAAGGTTGAGGATTATTACAACCTGGGGCTGATCTACCGGGACGGCTTCGGGGACCTGCTTCGGGCCAGGGACAGCTTTGAGAAATCCCTGGCCATCAACAAGACCCACCTCCCCTCAATGGAAGCCATCCTGACTCTCTATCTCAAGGAGAAGAAATGGGACAACTACATTGAGATGAGCCAGCGCTTCATCTCCCTGATCCCCAAGGCCGAGGAAAAAAGAATCGCCCCGCTCCATTTCCAGCGCGCCCAAGTCTTCCGTGATTTCCTGGAAAACCGGGAAAAGGCCGTCTCCGAGTTCCAGGCCGTGCTCCGGATGGATCCCTCATTCCTCCAGGCCCGGATTGAGTTGGCCGAGATTTACGCCAAGAACACGGAAAGTTACCCGCTGGCGATCCGGGAGCATCAGACCATTTTGGACCAGAAATTATTCCGGATTGAAAGTTACCGGCAGATGGGACAGCTTTATGAATTCCTGAACCGGCCGGACGAGGCCTTCTGCGTTTACCTGGTGATGGAAATGCTCAAGGCGGCCAACCGCGATGAAGATATGTTCTTAGACGCGCACCGGAAGGAAGTCAACCGCACCAGCAACAAAACCCTGGCCCCCGAGAGTCATTACTGGCTGCTCTCCCCGGCCCAGACCCATGGGCACTTGTTGGAGATCATCGCCGAGTTGGGGGATTATCTGGTGGAATTCTTCCCGCCCCAATTGGAAAAGTTGGGCGCGAGCAAGACCAACAAGGTCCCGGCCAATTCCACCACGGGGATCAAGAAGCTGACCGACGAGCTGGCCCGCAACCTGGGGGTGGCCGAGTATGATTTGTACCTGGTGTCCCAGCAGGCCGAGCCGAAGATCGCCGGGACCAACCCGCCTTCCTTGATCCTGAGCGCGGATTGGCTCGCCAAGTTTCGGACCGAGGAGCAGAGGTTTCTTTTGGGCAAATGGATGGAGCATCTTCGCTTAAGGCACTGGACCATTTTCAATAACCCGCTCCCGGAGGTGTTCCGCGCCGCGATGTTATTCGCCTGGCTGATCGTGCCGGAGATGAAAATCCCGGGGATGAGCGAGGATGAGATGGAACGGCAGGCCAAGCCCATCAAGCGGGCGGTGCCGAGAAAGGTGAGATCGCAATTGGAGCCCAAGGCCAAGGCGCTCGCGCAAGAGGGCCTGCCCAAGGATCCGGCCGCGTGGCAAAAGGGAATCGCCCTGACCGGGAACCGGGCCGGCCTGCTTCTGGCCAATGACCTGCCGGCCTCGGTCTCGGCCCTGCTCAAGACCGACCCGCGCCTGCGCCAGGTCAATTTCCATGATTTGCAGGACCGGGTGCCGATCCTGGAGCAAAGCGAGGAGGCCCGGGATCTGGTGCGCTTTTTTGTCAGCGAGCCCTACTTCTCCCTGCGCAAGCGCGCCGGCTTCAGCCTTTTCAGCGCCTGAAGCAATGTCCAAAGTAAAATGGGTCTTGCTCGCCTTCTTCGGACTGGCGCTGATCTTTTTTATTGACCGACCCTCCCTCTCCGGTCCGTTCGTTTACGACGACCTCCCGGACCTCGCGCTCAATCCGAGAATCCAATCCGGCCTGCTTAACGCGCTTTCTTACAACCCGTTCCGGGCCGTGGGGTATTTTTCTTACTGGGCTCAATTCCAGATGGGAGAGACGGCGGGATCGGCCCGCGATTTCCGCTTATTCAACCTGATCCTGCATTGGCTGAATGGAATCCTCCTGATCCGGCTCGCGATCTTGCTCGCGCCGAACAAAAAATATTTCCCCGCCCTGGCCGGGCTTTGGTTCTGGCTCAACCCTATTTTTCTGGAATCCATCAACCTGATCTCGGGACGGTTTGACCTGTTCGTTTCCTTTTTCTATCTGGCCGCGCTTTCCTGCTACCTCGCCCCCGGCCGAGGCGCGTTTATGCGTCCGGGATTTTTCCTTTGCCTGATCCTGGCGCTTCTTTCCAAGGAAATCTCCATCACCATCCCCATGGCCGCTCTGCTCTTGAGCCGATCCCGGGACCAGCGGGTGAAACGGCTGGAAGTTCTCGCGGGGACCGGGATCGTGGCTGTCTTCATTCTGCTCCGGCTCTTCTGGCCGATGGTGTTCGCCAAAAACGCCGGCCTGATCCCGGCCTGGCACATTTATTTTTTGAACCAGAACTGGATCCTCTGGTTCGCGGCCCTCAAAACTCTTTTCCCGGTCCATCTGAATTTTGACTATGCCCTGGGAAGCCATCCGGCCTGGGGAGGAATTTTGTTCCTGTTCAACCTGATCCTTTTTTCCGGCATCGCGCTCCGGTCTTTGCGCAAATCCCGTCCGGGGGGGATGCTCCTGATCTATCCCCTGATCTATCTCCCGCTCGCGCTGATCCCGCTCGCGGACCCGTTTAGGGAAAGCCGGCTTTATCTGGGGTCCGCCTGGCTGATCCTGATCGCGGCGCTCCCGGCTTCAGCTCTCGCGGAAAAGCGGAAAGGCCTGACCCTGGTTTTTTTTGCGCTGGCGCTGGCTTGTCTGGTCTCGCTCGGCTCGCTCCGGGCGCGGGCCTGGCAAAGCAATGAAAGCCTCTGGAAAGACGCGGTGAAAAAATCTCCGGGGAAATTCCGGCCGGTGTTCAATTTCGCCAACGCCCTTCGGAGAAAGCTGGACCTGGACCGCGCGGAGCAAGCTTACCGATGGGCGCAACGGATTGATCCGGGGAATCCCAAAGTGGACGCGAACCTTTATTTGATCGAGCAGGCTCGGAAGAATTCGGAGCAAATAGAGCGGCTCAGGGATTCGCCGCAATCAAACCCGGAAAGCCCCTGACCGCATGGAGAATCTCTGGTTCGGACCCCACCCAGAAATGATCCGCGGATTTGATCACCATAAGTTTTGAGTCCGATCCCCCGGACGGCAGCAGCGGCTGATATTGCTGGCGCCTGAAAAACTGGTCCCGGCCTCCGGAAAGGATCAGGGTCGGAACCCGGAGCGGAATGACCCTGCGCAAAGTTTCGTCTTTATTGATCCCGGACTCCGGCAGCATCGGGCTGACCAGGATCAAGGCAGTGGGCTTCAGGCCTTTGGCGATGGCGGATAAAACGACCAGTCCTCCGAAGGAATACCCGCAAACAATCACCCGGTCGGGATTTGCCTCTGGGTCGGTCCGGATGAATTCGCAGGCGGCAACCAGGTCTTGCGCTTCTCCATCAATTTCGCCGTAACTCCCGCGGCTTTTGCCCACACCCCGGAAGTTGAAGCAAAGCGTGAGAAAGCCGGAACCGCACAGGGCGTCCCTGAGCGCGTACACCACATTATTGTCCATTGATCCGCCGAAAAGCGGATGCGGATGCGCGACCACGGCAACGGGAAAAGGCCCTTCCCCTTTGGGCGGGCTGACCATTCCTTCCAGCCGGAGCTTCCCGCTCTTAAACTCAATCCTTCCCGGCATCTTATTTCCGCTCCAATTCCCCCATCCGTTCCGCCAGCCGGAACAGGCCGGGAAAGCCCAGGAGCGGAACCAGCTCCGAGGGCGCCAGGAACAGGTTGGAAAAAGGAGTCCGGATCCGGGGATACCCAAGCTGGGAGGGTTCCAGCTTGAGATACTGGTGGAATGAGTTGGTCTCCTGAGCTCGCTTCAAGCGCTCGTTTTTCAACCAGGGAAAAAGCGCCGCCAGGGTTTTGCCCAGGTCATCCTCGTGCAAGGGCTTGACCTCGCCCTTGCGCCGGCCGTAGCAGATTGAGACCAGTTTAGACGCCCCGGTCAGGGGCCGGGCGCAAATCAAAAATTCCTTCGGGTCTTCCGTCCGGCCGGAAATCCAGACCGCCCGGTCCGCCATTGCCTCGGGCCAGAACTCCGCTTTCAGCTCGTAATAATGAGTGAAGATGACGCTCCGGGGAAACCGCTCGGCCAGCGATTTAGCCACCCGGCTCTCCCGGTCTTTTTCGCTGAGCAATTCCAGCACCGATCCCGGACCGGCGAAGAAAATGTCCGCTTGAATTTTTCTCCCGGACCGGAACTGAATTTCCTTGAGTTCTTTCCCCTCCACCCCGAGCGACACCGGCTCTTCGCTCACCAGGCTCTTGCTCGCGTTCAACATTTCAAAAAAACCGGTCCAGCTTTCCCTCCCCTCGGCCATCCCGGCCTCTCCGGAAAGCAAATACCTCCAGAGCAAAGCCGCGCTGAAGAGCGGACCGGCCTCCTGGAAATGCGGGGAAAATATTCTCAAGGGCGCGATCAGGATTTCGCACAACTCGCGGGAAAGTCCGCTCTCGCCGATCAAGTTCCCGATCGTTAATTCCTGGGCCGGGAGCTTCCGCGCCCGCGAAAGCGTCCTGAGAAAATATTCCGCGCTTTTCCGACTGGAAATGATCGGAAATTCCCGGACCCGTTCCTCAAATTCCTTGCCCAGCCGGACCAGCCGGTCCAGGGCGGAGGAAAACTTTTGGGCTTCCCCGGCCAGGTCCCGTTTAAAGGAAAAATCGCGGCGGGGCCGGTCCCAGAAGAAGTCCAGGCGGTATTTTTGGGAGATGATCTGGAAGTCGGGGATATAGGAAGACTTTTCTTTTTTGAGCGGAAGGCCGATCCGTCCGCAGATGATCTGAGAGCGGAAGGGGTCGAGCAAAAGCGCTCCGGGAGCGTCTTCCAGGTTCTGCTTGTTTGCCGCCACCCGGACCTTCTTGCCCAGCAAATGCAGGCAAGCGGCAAAGACCAGGTCGGAAAAATTGTCCGCCAGAATCA
>CAIYYW010000281.1 GCA_903930515.1 uncultured delta proteobacterium
GGAGAAATTGGGATACCCGGTGGTGATCCGGCCCGCCTATACCATGGGCGGCACGGGCGGCGGAATGGTCTTCAATGAAGAGGAATTGAAAACCATCGCGGCGCGCGGCCTGTCCGCCAGCCTGGTCGGTCAGATTTTGGTGGAAGAGGCGGTGCTCGGGTGGGAGGAGCTGGAGTTGGAAGTGGTGCGCGACCGGAAGAACCAGATGATCACGGTCTGCTTCATAGAGAATGTGGACGCGATGGGTGTTCATACCGGGGATTCTTATTGCGTGGCCCCGATGCTGACCATTGCCGAGGATCTCCAGAAAAAATTGCAGAATTATTCCTATGACATCGTGGAATCCATCCGCGTGATCGGCGGAACCAATATCCAGTTCGCGCACGATCCCAAGACCGGAAGGGTGGTGGTGATTGAAATCAATCCCAGAACCTCCCGGTCCTCCGCGCTCGCCTCCAAGGCCACCGGGTTCCCGATCGCATTCGTGTCTTCACTCCTCGCCGGCGGACTTAGCCTGGACGAAATCCCCTACTGGCGGGACGGGACTCTTGAAAAGTACACCCCCTCGGGAGACTATGTGGTGGTCAAATTTTCCCGATGGGACTTTGAAAAATTCAAGGGCGCCCAGGACAAGCTCGGGACCCAGATGAGAGCGGTCGGGGAAGTTATGAGCATCGGTAAAAATTACAAGGAGGCGTTCCAGAAATCGGTCCGCTCCCTGGAAAAAGGCCGCTACGGTCTCGGTTTTGTAAAAAACTTCAACAAGCTGTCACTTCCGGAGCTTTACCATATGCTCAACGAGCCTTCCAGCGAGCGCCAGTTCCTGATGTATGAGGCCCTGCGCAAAGGCGCGGATATTGACACCTTATATCATAAGACCTACATCAAGCCCTGGTTCATCCGGCAGATGAAGGAGCTGGTGGAGTTAGAGGAAGAGATTCTCAAACATAAGGGCAAAATTCCTCCGGAAAAACTCCTGGTCCAGGCCAAGAAGGACGGCTTTTCCGACCGTTATCTGGCGAAGCTGGTCGGGCTGGGCGAAACCGAAATCCGGGACAAGCGGAAATCCCTGGGGATGATCAAAGCCTTTGATGCCGTGCCCGTGAGCGGGGTTGAAAACGCGGCTTATTATTATTCAACCTACAATGCCCCGGACCGGGTGAAAACCTCGGCCCGGAAAAAGGTGATGATCCTGGGGGGAGGCCCGAACCGGATCGGACAGGGGATTGAGTTTGACTACTGCTGCGTCCACGCCGCGTTCGCGCTCCGGGACCTGGGCTACGAGACCATTATGGTCAACTGCAATCCGGAAACGGTGAGCACGGATTATGACACCTCGGACAAGCTTTATTTCGAGCCGCTCACGGTGGAAGATGTTTTGAGCATCTGTGAAAAGGAAAAACCGGAAGGAGCGATCGTCCAGTTCGGGGGCCAGACCCCGCTCAATATCGCGAACGAGCTGAATCAGTCGGGCTTGAAAATCCTGGGCACTTCCCCGGAAGCGATTGACCTGGCCGAGGACCGCGACCGGTTCCGGATGATGATGACCAAAATCGGAATCCCCCAGCCCCGGAGCGGAATGGCCAAAACCTTTGATCAAGCCATCCAGATCGCCAAGGAGATCGGGTACCCGTTGATGGTCCGGCCCTCTTATGTTTTGGGAGGACGGGCGATGGAATGCGTGCACGACGAGGAGATGCTAAAATTTTATCTGGAGCGGGCGGTGGAAATCTCGCCCGAGCGGCCGATCCTGATTGACAAATTTTTGGAAAATGCCCTGGAGTGCGAGGCGGACGCGATCGCGGACGGCGCCGACGCGTTCGTTCCCACGGTGATGGAACACATTGAGCTGGCCGGGATCCATTCCGGCGACTCGGCCTGCGTAATCCCTCCCATCACCATCCCGAAGAAACACCTGGACACCATCAATAACTACACCCGCGAGATCGCGATCAAGCTTCAGGTGGTGGGCTTGATGAATATCCAGTACGCGATCCATAACGACCGGGTTTATATCCTGGAGGCCAACCCGCGCGCCAGCCGGACCGTGCCCTTGGTGAGCAAGGTCTGCAATATCCAGATGGCCCGGTGCGCCACCCAGATTATGATGGGCAAGAAGCTTGCCGACCTGAACCTTAAGCACCGGAACCTGAAACATTTCGGCGTGAAGGAATCGGTGTTCCCGTTCAATATGTTCCCGGAAGTTGACCCGCTCCTGGGGCCGGAGATGAGGTCCACCGGGGAAGTGCTGGGAATGGCCGAATCCTTCGGACTGGCTTTTTACAAGGCGGAGGAAGCCGCCAACCAGAGACTGCCCTCGGAAGGCGCCATCCTTCTGACCTTGAACGATGAGGACAAGGCTCCGGGAATGGAGGTCGCGCGCCGGTTCCAGAAACTGGGATTCAAGATCCTGGCCTCAGCCGGGACCTATGCGCATTTGAATAAAAATGGAATTGAAGCCAGGCCGATCAAGAAGATGCACGAGGGCAGGCCCAATATCGTGGACGCGATTATGAACAAGGAGATCCAACTGGTGATCAACACCCCGGTGGGGAAACTGAGCAAATATGACGACTCCTACATCCGGAAGACCGCGATCAAATATAAGGTGCCTTACATCACCACCCTCGCCGCGGCCCTGGCCGCTTCGGTGGGGATTGAGGCCTATCGCAAGGGACACGGAGAATTGAAGTCCTTGCAGGAATATCACGCGGGAATTAAATAATTGCGCGCAGGGCTAGCGGAATACCCGGGATGCCTGCGCCAGGAAAACTTAAAGGATGCCGAAACGGACGGACATAAAGAAGATCCTGATCATCGGCTCAGGCCCGATCATCATCGGACAGGCCTGCGAGTTTGATTATTCCGGGACCCAGGCCGTGAAGGCGCTCAGGGAAGAGGGATATCAAGTGTCGCTGATCAATTCCAATCCCGCCACCATAATGACCGACCCGGAATTGGCGCACCGGACCTATATTGAGCCGATCACGCCGGAGATGGCGGCCAAGGTGATTGAAGCGGAACGGCCGGACGCGCTCCTTCCCACCCTGGGCGGCCAGACCGCGCTCAATACCGCGGTGGCATTATCGGAAATGGGAGTGCTCAAGAAGTTCGGGGTGAAACTGATCGGCGCGAGCATAGAGGCGATCCACAAGGCCGAGAACCGGAACCTGTTCAAGAAGGCGATGGAAAAAATCGGTTTGAAGGTTCCGGTCTCGGGATTGGCCCGGAATATGGACGAGGCCTGGGAGGCGATTGAGGAGGTCTGGTACCCGGCGATCATAAGGCCCAGCTTCACCCTGGGGGGCACGGGCGGGAATGTCGCGCATAATAAGCAGGAGTTTGAGGAGTTCGCGCTCTGGGGATTGAAGGAAAGCCCGGTGAGAGAAATTTTGATCGAGCAGAGCGTGGTGGGCTGGAAAGAGTTTGAGCTGGAAGTGATGCGGGACCTGAAGGACAATGTGGTGATCGTCTGTCCGATTGAGAATTTTGACCCGATGGGAGTGCATACCGGCGATTCCATCACCGTGGCCCCGGCGCAAACCCTGACCGACAAGGAATACCAGATTATGCGAGACGCTTCCATCTCCATCATCCGCGAAATCGGCGTGGACACCGGCGGCAGCAACATCCAGTTCGCGGTCAACCCGGAGAACGGAGAGATGGTGGTGATTGAGATGAACCCGCGCGTGTCCCGCTCTTCCGCGCTCGCATCCAAGGCCACCGGGTTCCCGATCGCCAAGATCGCGGCCAAGCTCGCGGTCGGATACACCCTGGATGAGATCCAGAACGACATCACCCGCGAAACCCCGGCCTGCTTTGAGCCGACCATAGACTATGTGGTGGTGAAGGTTCCCCGCTTTACCTTTGAAAAATTCCCCGGAACCGAGGATAAGCTGACCACCCAGATGAAAAGCGTGGGAGAAGTGATGGCGATCGGAAGGACCTTCAAGGAATCCCTCCAGAAAGCGATCCGCTCCCTGGAAATTGACTCCTACGGTTTGGAGCCTCAGATGAAGCATAACGGCAAGCCCGACCCGCTAACCATCAACATCATCAAGCAAAAGATCAAGACCCCCAATTCCAAGCGGCTCTGGTATATCGCGGACGGATTCCGCGCCGGCCTTTCAATTGAGGAAATGTTCAAGCTCTCTATGATTGATCCCTGGTTCCTGCGACAGATTGAGGAGATCGTGGGATTTGAAAAAGAGTTGGAAAAATCCGCGAAACATTCCAAAAAAGTCGGCCCGGAGTTGATTTTGGAAGCCAAGCGGATGGGGTTCTCGGACCAGAGGCTCGGTCAATTGCTGGGCAAGAAGACCGAACAGATCCGGAAGATCCGCGCGGACAAAAATTTAAAGGTGTCTTTCAAGACCGTGGACACCTGCGCCGCGGAGTTTGAGGCCTACACGCCCTATCTCTATTCCACTTACGACCAGGAGGATGAGGCAAACCCGACCAACCGGAAAAAAGTGATGATCCTGGGCGGAGGCCCGAACCGGATCGGGCAGGGGATTGAGTTTGACTATTGTTGCGTGCACGCGGTGATGGCGCTGCGCGATCTTGGATACGAGACCATTATGGTCAACTGCAACCCGGAAACGGTGAGCACGGATTACGACACCTCGGACCGGCTCTATTTTGAGCCGCTCACCTTTGAGAATGTGATGGAGATTGTTCGGGAGGAAAATCCGCTCGGGGTGATGGTTCAGTTCGGGGGACAAACGCCCTTGAAACTAGCGGTGCCCCTGGAAAAAGCCGGAGTGAATATCCTGGGCACCAGCCCGGATTCCATTGACCGCGCCGAAGACCGGGAACGATTCGCAGAGATGCTGGACCGGCTCAAGCTCAAGCAGGCTGAAAACGGGACCGCGCGGTCTATTCCGGGAGCGGTCAAGATCGCAACGCGGATCGGATACCCGGTCCTGGTCCGGCCCAGCTATGTCCTGGGCGGGCGGGCGATGGAGATTGTTTACGACCAGAGCGATCTCCGCCGTTATATGAAGGAAGCGGTGAAGGTTTCGCCCGATCATCCGATTCTGATTGACCGGTTCCTCAAAGACGCCATTGAAGTGGATGTGGACTGCGTGTGCGACGGCGAGACCGCGGTGATCGGAGGGATTATGGAGCATATTGAGGAAGCGGGTGTTCATTCGGGAGACTCGGCCTGCGCGCTCCCGCCTTATTCGCTGGACTGGGAAACCCAGTTGGAGATCGCTCGCCAGACCAAGGAGATGGCCCTGGAGCTGAAGGTGAAAGGCCTGATGAATGTCCAGTTCGCGGTCAAGGACAAGGAGATTTACATCCTGGAGGTCAACCCGCGGGCCTCCCGGACCATCCCTTTTGTCTCCAAGGCCATCGGCCATCCGCTGGCCAAAATCGCGGCCCGGGTGATGGTGGGCAAGAAGCTTGCGGAGTTGGGCTTTACCGAGGAAGTGATCCCGGCCCATATCTCGGTCAAGGAGTCCGTGTTCCCGTTCGCCAAATTCCCCAATGTGGATGTGATCCTGGGGCCGGAAATGAAAAGCACCGGCGAAGTGATGGGCATTGATTACGAGTTCCCGGCCGCTTACGCCAAATCCCAACTGGCCGCGGGAATGAACCTCCCCACTTTTGGCCGCGCCTTTATCAGCGTTAAGGATTCGGACAAGCCCCTGATCGTGAAACTAGCGCTCCATCTCCTGGAGCTTGGTTTTGAAATCGTGGCGACCAAAAACACCGCCAAATTCCTGAACCGGCGCGGATTATTCACGATCCAGACCGTCAACAAGGTCAAGGAAAAATCCCCCCATATCATTGACCTGATTGAGCAGGGCAAGATCCAACTGGTGATCAATACCACTCAGGGCAAAACTGAAATCAAGGACAGCTTTCCGATCCGCAGAAGCACCTTGCTCAGAAACATCCCTTATTTCACCACCATCCCGGGAGCCTATGCCGGAGTCAATGCCATCGCCTGGCTCCAGAAACACGACCTTCCGGTCAAACCCCTCCAGGAATATTACCAGACCAGATCGCGCCAACTCAGGTTCTTGTAAGCGTAAAGTGAAGCGTTGACCCCAGATCAGGGAAAATACATTCCGCCGGTGCTGATGGCTCCGGTGCCGCTATATCCTCCCCAGACGATCATCGCCGTCGTGGTCCAGATGGAAGTGTGTTGAGAGACTGCGGTGGGCGCGCCGAAGAGGACGGTTAAGGTCCAGGAATCCGCGTCCGGGTTATATTTTCCGCCGGAATAAAACACCTGAGTATCATCTTTCCCGCCCCAGACAATCATCACCGGGGATGGCAAGCCGGTGGTCCAGACCGCGGTCTGGCCTGATCTTGCGGCCGGGGCATTGGTGGTGGTGACCTCTGTCCAGAGATCAGTCATCGGGTTATACTTCCCGCCGGTGTTGGTATAGGTGGTACTTATGCCGCTGCCACTTTTTCCGCCCCAGACGATCATCTCGGTTCCGGACCAGACCGCGGTATGGGAATCTCTCGCCGTCGGAGCATTGGCGGTGGAAGTTGCAATCCAGGAATCATCCTCCGGGTTATAAATGGCTCCGTTATTGGTGTTAGCCAGGCACTCAGGCTCTCCCGGACTGTCAACCCCGGGATCAGGATCATCACATCCTCCCCAGACAATCATTTTCGATTCGGTCCAGACCGCGCTGCTCAGATGCCCAAACCCGATTTTGGGGACATAAGTGGCAGTCGGATTCCAGATGTTATTGGCCGGATTATATCGGGCGCCGGTCCCGGAAGACCAGATAATCATCTCGGCGCCGGTCCAGATGCAAGTAGGATGTCCCCCGTTCTTTCCCCCTGAATATAACTCTCCCGGAAACGCGCCGGCCTTGGAAATGCCCGCCCAGGAATCAGTGGCCGGGTTATATTTACCGCCGTTGGAAAGGCCGGATCGGAACGATGGGGATGCGCCGGAATGTTCATACCCGCCATAGATGATCATTCTGCTCCCGGTCCAGACCGCGGCCGGCCAAGCCCTTTCCGAAGGCGATCCCTTGGTGGAGGTTGCTTTCCAGCTATCCGTAACCGGGTTATACCTGGCCCCGGTTTTGATCACGGTGGTGCTGGCGATTTTGCCGCCCCAGATAATCATTTCCGAACCGGTCCAGACCGCGGCGTGTTTATACCTTGCCGAGGGCGCACCGGTGGGGCTGACCAGGATCCATTTATCAATCGGAGCCGCAAAGTCAATAATCCAGTTATATTTTGCCGGGGTTTTGTCAGTCCTGCCGGCGCCGTCCGTGGCCTTGACCTGGAAATTATGCACGCCTTCAATAAGGCCGTTATAGGTCTTGGGAGAGCCGCATTTTTTAAAGCCCAGATTGTCCAGGTTGCATTTGAATGTGCAGGAAGCGGCGCTGCAGCTAAAAGAGAATTTTGCCGTGAGGGAGGCGGTGGTTTGAGCGGGCTTGGCCTTGATCGTGGTTTGAAGACCGGAACCCAGATAGTTTTCCCGAACCCCAAACCCATCCGGGCTTTGATTTATTCCCGAAGAATCCGGCCCGTCGCCGCATTGATAAAAAATTGCCGCAAGCATGATTCCTAAAACCGCTAGGCCTGTTCTTTTCATCTCCTGCCCTCCTGGCTTAAAGACCCGGTCTGTCATCCTGAGAATCTTCCACTTCAGTCTTAGGCTTTGCTTTCCAAAATTCTCAGCAAAATCGCTATCTACAATCCCATCAATCTATTCAAATCTTATCCAAATATCCAAGCCCTGTCAACCCAAAAAAATGTCGCATTTCCGGATTGACCTGAGCGAATCCCGCATAATCAAGGCCCGCGCCCTTGTTCCTCCAATTCAGAGGAATTGCCCGAACAGGTAATAGCAAGCCGCGGCTATCAGGGCGGACAGGGGGATAGTGAGGACCCAGGCCCAAAGGATTCTTCCGGCCAAAAGCCAGCGCACGGAGCGGCGCCTGGTGACCAGTCCCACGCCGAGGATGGCTCCGGTGATGGTATGGGTGGTTGAGACGGGGATGCCCAGCTCCGAGACGGCCAGAATGGTGACGCCTCCGCCGGTCTCCGCGCAGAAGCCGTTCATCGGGTTCAACTTGGTGAGCCGGGTACCCATGGTGCGCACGATCCGGAACCCGCCGGACAAAGTCCCCGCGGAGATGACGGTGTAGCAGGCAAAAATAATCCAGATCGGCATATGACTGTCAATGGAGATTTTTCCTCCGGCCACCATCAATGCAAAGAGAATTCCCATGGTTTTCTGGGCGTCATTGGTGCCGTGGGAAAAGGAATAGATCGCGGAAGACACAAGCTGGAGTCGCTTGAAAAGGGTGTTCAAGGCGGGGGAAGACCTGCTGTTGCGCACCAACATTGCCACGATCACCTGGTTCAGGGCGCCCAAAGCCATTCCAATGATCGGGGCGAGTGCGATGAAAATCCCGATTTTGATCAGGCCGGCCGGGAGCAGCTTGCTGAAACCGCCGAACGCGACCGCGGCCCCGGCATAACCGCCGATCAGGGCGTGAGAGGATGAGGACGGCAGACCCAGCCGCCAGGTGATCAGGTTCCAGGCGATGGCTCCGACCAATCCGCACAGGATCACCGGCACGGTGATGGCGTCGGTGTGGACCACACCCTTGCCCACCACCATCGCCACTTTTACCCCGAAGGTGAAGACGGCGGCGAAATTGAAAAAGGCGGCCCAAGCCACTCCCTGGCGGGGGGTGAGGACCCGGGTGGAGACCACGGTGGCGATGGAGTTGGCGGAGTCGTGGAACCCGTTTACGAAATCAAAAGCCAGAGCGAGAAAAATTGTGATCAGGATCAGAGCGGTCATTAAAAATGCTCCAGCACGATATTCTCAATGATGTCCGCGATGTCTTCGCATTTATCAATCGCTTCCTCAATGGTCTCGTAAATATTTTTGAGCTTGATCACCAGGAGCGGATTATCGGCGTTGTCGCGGAACAGCTTGATGATTCCGCTATGATGAATATCGTCTCCCTGGTTCTCCAGGCTGTGGATCGCCTTGTGGATCTCGCGGAGCTTATCGCCATACTTGAACCCGGGGATCAGTTTCACCGCGTTGACCACCTGCTCCTGGGCCTGGGTCAGAACCTTGATCATCTCTTTCAGCTTGTCCGGAACCGACTTGATCTCGAAAAAAAGCATGGTCTTGGCCGCCCGGTCTATGGAGTCCATTACATCGTCCATTCTGGAAATCAGTTGAACAATCTCGTCGCGGTCCAGCGGGGTGATAAAGGTCCGATGCAGGAGGTCCATGGTCATATGGGTGATGGAATCGCACTCGTGTTCCAACTCCTCCACCCGGTTCACCTTGTTGGTTATGTCCGGGATTTCGTCGCAGATCGTCAGCAGACACTGCGCCCCTTCCATGGTGGCCGCGGCGTGCCGGTTGAACAATTCAAAAAAACCGTAATTCTTTCCCCCTAATAACCTTCTCCACATTTCCATCCCTCCTTAATAAACAGCGCCTAAAAAAACCCCGGGACTCGGCGGAATTCCAGCCTCTTAATGGCTCCCTGATTCCATGACAATCATCTGGTCTGGCCCCGCTTCCTTTGCTCAAGCTGACTCGGACGGATTCGCAAATAGTTTAAACCTATTCTCCGGTTCCTGATTGCCGGACCGATTAACCATGCCGGGCCGGCGATGCGGCGATGGGTTGAAGGCTTCTCTGGAGCAACCTTCCCTCCAGGTTAATCTCCCCTGTCCAAATATAGCAAATCTTCTTGAAAACGCAAACCGAAAATCTCTCTTCCCGAGCGAAGCGAGTCCCGAGGAAATCCGGGGAGCGGAATCAGGCTGAACTTCGGGATCCGATAGATAAACGATCAACTCTGAATTAAATCTGAAACTCAAGCGCTATTTGGGCGACAGGCCCTTAAGCCCGGCCCCCGCCTTTCTCGCTGGTTCCCAACTCAATGGGATCGTATCTTTTTTCAATCAGCTCTTTGGGAATGGTTTCGGGGTTTTCGTAGATTTTTTTGAACTCGGCGAGAAAATCCTTGCAATAATCCACATTGGCGAAGGCGTGGGGACCTCCGAAGGTGGCCCAGACCTTATCGCCAAAGGGTATGGTAAGCACCCAGCACCAGTAGTTGTTTCCGAAAAAGGCGACGGGAAAACCCACATTGGGCATGGGGTTTCGGGAAACCATCAGGGCGAACCAGTTTTTCATTTCTCTCCGGGCGAAGAAATATTTCGCCAGCCAGATGGTCAGCCTCGGATATTTTCTAATCAGGTATTCTTCAATAAAGGCCAGATCCCGCCAGACCCATCTTTCCGCGAAATAATTTCCCTTTTCCCGCACCGCCACGAACTCCAGTATGTCGCGGTCGGGATCTATCTTCCTGACATACCCGACCGGATACCGGGCGGGGAAGGCCTTTTTGCTGACCCCGACCACATATTGGGGAAGATGTTTACTGCTCAGGCGGGCCGCAATCTTCATCACCAATTGGTTCGCGCGGAGTTTGTTGTCCTTGCAAAATTTGATCAAAGGCCGGTTGTCCAGTTCAAACAGGATATTGAAGCAGTAGCTCCGTTCCAGGTGCCAGTAATATTGAATCGGGCCCAACTCTTCTCCATACCAGGGATGATCCTTGAACATTACTCAGTCTATCCTTTCAAGTTGATTTCTTTGCCGCATTTCGCGCGCCTCGCGCTTTTCAGTTCGCAGGTATCGCAAAGCTCCAAGCCCTCGCCCAGAATCTCCTGACAATACGGGCAGCGGCCTTCCGCGCTCACCGGCTCCACATCAATCGTCTTGCGCTTCCCATCTCCGGTCTTGCCCCTCCAATCCTCAATCGCCATCTTGAGCGCGTCCAGGGCCTGGAACGGGCAATGCCATTTGCTCGGAGGCAGGGCCTTCAAATCCTCAAACAGGTCCTCCATCTTTATCTGTTCCACCTCCGCAACCGACTTGCCCTCGGCCAGTTCCGCGATATAGCTGGCGACCGCCTTGGCCGCTCCGCACCCCAGGCACTGGAACCGGACCTGGTCCAGGGTATCGCCGTGAACCTTGATCTGGAAAGTCAGGATGTCTCCGCATTGCGCGTTGCCCACGATCCCGGTCCCGTCCGGGTCCGGGAGGTCTCCCCGCCGCTTCGGGCGCAGGAAATGCTCTTTCAATTTCTCCCGGCTAGCGTTCATTGTTGGGGCCTTTGTTTTGAAAGGATTTGAGCGCCTGGTCGTAGTTTCGGATCAATTCCTTTTCCTTGATCCCGTGCTCCTGCTCCAGGCCCTGCAAGCGTTTCTCAAACTGCTCAAACAGTTTCAGCCAACTCGCGATCACATCCTGGAGAGGGTCGGGCAGATCCGAATGTTCCAGGTCCTTGTCCAGGTCGCCGGTGGTCTGCTTCTTGATCACCTTGCCGGGAATGCCCACCACGGTGGAGTTGGGCGGAACATTTTCCACCACCACCGATCCGGACCCGATCCGGCTGTGCTCCCCGATCGTGATCGCGCCCAGGATGCAGGCATTGGACCCGACCACCACGCCCTTTTCCAGGGTGGGATGCCGCTTCTTCTTTTCCAGGTGCACCCCTCCTAAAACCACTCCCTTGTAAATCAGGCAATCGTCTCCCACTTCCGCGGTCTCTCCGATCACCACTCCCATCCCGTGATCAATGAAGACCCTCTGTCCGATGGTTGCGCCGGGATGAATTTCAATCCCGGTGAAGAAGCGGTTGAAATGGGAAATCAGCCGGGAGAGGGTGTAGAAATTTTTCAAATATAGCCGGTGGGCGACCCGGTGGATCAGGAGCGCGTGCAAACCCGGATAAGCGAGCATAACCTCCACCCGGTTCCTGGCCGCGGGGTCGCGGTCAAATACCGCTTGAATATCTTCCCGGAACCGGTTGAACATCAGACCTCATCTCCAATTTTGCGGAAAATCTTTTTCACCGCAAAGGCGCAAAGAACGCAAAGAAAATTAATATTGGTTTTTACCGCAAAGGCGCAAAGGACGCAAAGAAATAACTTGGGGCCTTGGAAAAACTTCCCTTGCGCAAAGCCATCAGAGGTCAACGGATTTTTCATTTTTCCTCCAACCCCAATACCAGCCGCTTTATGCCGTCCTTGATGCGCGGCGTGTTGAAATTGATCAACATCCCGAGCTTCAAGCCGGTAAGTTTAAGATAAGTCAAAACCTGCGCTTCATAGACGGGCAACATTCTCTCCACGGCTTTGGCTTCCACCACAACCTTCCCTTCCACCACCAAATCCAACCGATAGCCGCAATCCAATTTGATCCCCTTGTATTCCACCGGCAAATCTTTCTGCCTTTCAAACGCCAGGCCTTGAAGATGCAATTCATGACACAAACATTCCTCGTAGGCTGATTCCAATAATCCAGGGCCCAGCGCCTTGTGCGCCTCAATCGCCGCACCAATAATTTTATTACTCAACTCGTTTTCATCCATTCCAAAATCCCCTATTTACGCAAAGACGCAAAGATTTCTTATTTTTTCATTTCTTCTAATATATCTTTAATCATGTTCCTATATTCTTCTATGATTTTAAACCCTGTGTTTCCTGTCGCATCCTTTTTGTATTCCACGATTTGGCGCAAATAATCCCGGGGAGGGTATCCCCATTCCTTGATTATGGCTCCGAACAGGGATTCTAAACGACCTTGCTCGCCTTGTTTATCAAATTCTTCTATGATCTGCTCTTTGGCGACGAACTCATGTTTTAAGCATAATGGCAGCAGGATTTTTCTAATCCGGTTCGGAGTCGGCTTATCTTGAGATAAATAGTCAATCAATATTTTTATCAATTCTTCAGAATTATAATTCCCCGGCAGATTGGACATCTGCCAGCCCTTTCTCTGTTTATGCCTCACCTTTTCCTGCTCCTCCACCTCAGGAATAATCATAGTTCTAGCAATTAACTCGTCTCCTCCTTCGCTCTTTATATATCTCAGGACTAGATAATTGATAGCTAACTCGTATTCTTCAGAAAGCCATTCCACCATTCTTTGCAATGGCTCCTCTATAAAAAATCCAACAAGTAAAATCCTCTGGGTTTGATTAAAGGAAATGTTTTCCAAATCTATATCTTTAAAATTTTCGCTAAGATATTCATCAAGCGGGAATTTGGTGTATGCCAGGCAAATTTCATTCAGTTTGTCAAAATCCCAGGAAGCTGCGTCGGAGGCATAATCTATTGCCTGCGCCAGAGCTTCTCTAGGAATTTTATCTCTTTTTAGTTCAATGATAACGGTGTTGCCGGATTTATCTATTCCAAACAAGTCTAAAGGACCCGATCTTGTTTGAACTTGCTCCCCAATTATCAGGATGTTTTCACCCAATATTTCTGGGTTAGCTTTTATCCAACTCTCGAGGTCTTTAGGTTCAGTTCTCCCGACTCCAGCCAAAGTGGTTTCCAATGATTCTAATTTCCCATTTTTTATTTGCCAAACTTTTATTTCAGTGCCCATTGTTATTGTCGTTTTTCAGAAACAGAAAGTATTCTTTGCGTCCTTTGCGCCTTTGCGGTGAAGAATATATTCATTGAATTATTAGAGCTTACTTTCTCGCCCAGAGCGGACTCATCTCGCGCAGCTCCTGGATTACGCGGGGCACAACCTTAAGCGCGTAATCAATGTCTTCTTCATTATTCTCAATCCCCAGGCTGAAGCGGATGGTGCCGTGGGCGTGTTCGTGGGGAAGGCCGATGGCCAAAAGCACATGGCTCGGCTCCAGGCTTCCGCTCGCGCAGGCCGAACCAGTGCTGACCGCGATCCCTTCCAGGTTGAGCCGGAGCAAAATGGATTCGCCTTCTATGTATTTAAAGGTGACGCTCAGGGTGGTGGGGATGACTTTTTCCGGATCTCCGTTGATCATCACTTCCGGAACTTTTTCCAGAATGCCCATCCGCAGTTTCTCCCGCAGTTTCCAGATCTTGGCCACTTCCTGCTCGCGCCCCTGCATCGCCAGTTCGCAGGCCCTGCCCAGGGCGACGATCCCCAGGTTGTTCTCGGTGCCTCCGCGCAATCCCCGCTCCTGGTGTC
Source organism: uncultured delta proteobacterium (assembly GCA_903930515.1). Classification (GTDB taxonomy): domain Bacteria; phylum RBG-13-61-14; class RBG-13-61-14; order RBG-13-61-14; family DRUE01; genus CAIYYW01. Next base: position 14,006 of record CAIYYW010000281.1, read on the forward strand.
CTCCCTGGAGGGTGGGGCATACGAACACCCCCTTGCGGATATAAAGCGCGGCCACCCCCTTGGGAGCGTAGAGCTTGTGGCCGGATAAGGAAAGGAAATCCACCCCCAGCTCCTTGACATCAATCTTCATCTTGCCCACGCCCTGGACCGCGTCGGTATGGAAATAGACCTCGCGCTCGCGCGCGATCCTGGCGAGCTCCGCGATCGGCTCAATGGTTCCGATCTCGTTGTTCGCGGTCATTACCGTGATCAGGACGGTCTGCTTGGTGATGGCCTTTTTCACCAGGTCCGGGTCCACCAGTCCAAAGGAATCCACCGGCAGCCAGGTGACCTTGAACCCCTGTCGCTCCAGGGTCCGGATCGGGATGATCACCGAGGGATGCTCAATCTGGCTGGTGATGATGTGCTTGCCCGGATGAGACCCGTTCGGCTTGCAATACACATCCTGGCAGGTCACCCCCTTGATCACCAGGTTGTTGGACTCGGAGCCGCAACTGGTAAAAATAATCTCCTCGGGCAAGGCGTTGAGCAAGGCCGCAACCTTCTTCCGGGAGTCCTCAATCGCCTTCCGGGCCTCCTGTCCGTAGGAGTGGATGCTGGAGGCGTTCCCGAACAAATCCAGCGATTCCGTGATCGCTTTTTTCACTTCCGGATGAAGCGGGGTGGTGGCGTTATTGTCCAGGTAAACCTTGCGCATTTAATCCTACTCCTTTTGTTTAGGTCGGTACTTGTCCAGGATCTTTTCAATCTCCGGCTTGCACCGGACACCCCCGCATTCCCCCTTGGTCGCCCCGGTGGCCTCTGCGATCATCTCCACCGTGTAGGCCCCGTGCTGGATCGCTTCCTCAATCTTCTCCCGGGGGATCTTCTTGCATTTGCAAATATATCCCAATTCCTCCGCCTGGGACGGCTTGATCCCGAGGTAGTTGTCAATCGCCTGGTTGATCGCCTCCGAGGCCAAAACCGAACAATGGATCTTATGCTCGGGCAATCCCCCCAGGGCCTCCGCGATCTCCAGGTTGCTAACCTTGCGCGCGTCTTTGTAATGCTTGCC
>CAIYYW010000282.1 GCA_903930515.1 uncultured delta proteobacterium
CCGGGGATCTGGTCCAGGGAGATTCCGGGTAACAGGGCCACAAATTTCAGCTCTTTGGCCAGGCGGTGCAAGGCCGTCTCCACCCTCCAATCCCGCCTTGACTCCAGATAAATACGGTCGTTTTCAAAAATGACCGTCGCTCCCCCGACCTGTTTTTCCAGGAGCATCCCGGTTAAAAGCCTGCCCAACTGCTCGGGCGCTTCTCCGCTTTCCACCCCGGCGTCTCCCATAATTTCCAGCAAATGATAGAACTGATCCTCGGTCAGGGACGACTTGAGGAAAAGGGCGAGCAGGTGGATTTGCTGGAAATATTCCAGGTATCTGGGCAGGAAAAATTCAGCGGTGCCGGCTCCCATCAGCTTGCCAAGCGGGATCGGCTCCGGGGTCGCGCCGGAAATAAACAATTCCGGCTCCACCCCCTCCGGAGCGGCCAGGATGATCCCGAGCTCCCCGCCATTGGCGGTCGCGGCTCTGAAATCGGAGTAGAGCCTTTCATACGCCTGGAGATGGCCAGCGTGGTTGGGCGCAAAGTAGGCGTTTCTAAGCAAGGCCCTGATCAGGGACTGGATAAAAATATTTACCGCGCCTAAGTCAACCGGCGCGATCGGCGGTTGAATTTCATTCAACTCCGGCCGGGCCGTTTCCATCACATTCCCATTCTCGTCTTCCAGGATCAATTCCTTCTCTATCTCCAGCCATTGCCGGAGTTCCGAAAGCGGTTCCGGGATCAGGATCGCGTCAACCGGCTGGGCCGGAGTCTCCCGCGGGGAAGATGCTTCCCGAGGCCGCACCGGTTCGGGCTTGATCGGTTCAGGATTTGCCGGCTCGGACGCAGGCTCGCTCCGTTTCCAATGGAGATGTAGCTTGCCGATCGGGACCCGGCCGGTTCTGGGCAGGCTGATTGTGGACCAGGGCCGGACGGAATTCGATTCCCGGGTCCGGGCTGCTTGGGACCGGATCAGGCCCGACCGCAGAGGACTTAAAATTTCCATGGAAAGGGGCAGGGCCTCCCGGAACACGGTCGGGCAAGGCCTGACCACGACCAGGGCCTCTTCCCCGGTCTCTTCCTCGTCAATCAGTTCGCGGATTTCCTCTATCTCCAGTCGTCTTACCCTGCCGCTCTCGTTTTCCATAAACTCGTTGTATCCGGGCAGTTCATAAAGCCGGTCCAATAATTTCGTGACTTGCTCAAAGTTGACCACCGCCGCGTCCACCGAATGTATGCGCGAATTTTTTCCTTTTACCCGCGTCTGGATTTGGATCGGCTCCGTCAATTCCGGGAGGGAAACTTCCAGATTCAGGTCTTGTCCGATTTGATACTGGCTGCTGAGCGGAATCACCAGACGGCCGTGGGAGATGGAATCAAGGAAATGATCGAGAAAAATTCCGGGCGCGGAAAACACCAACTGTACTTTATTGTTCATAGGAATGGGGCTTCAACCTATTAGTTGGATGCCGGGGCCGGGGGCCAAGTTACGGCGCCGCGGGAATCCGGGAGCGATTATTTTCCGGTTCCCAGTCTTAAATTGAGCTGCTTCAGGACTTCGTCCAGTTTGGAGGACAGCTCTTTTCCCGAGGGCTTTAGCTGAGAAAGACTTTTCCGAGCCTCTTCATCGCCGATTTTGCCCAGCAGCTCCAGGCCGGCGATTTTGGGCTTGTCGCGTCCCTCGGTCTGGCTGGCAAAGCGTTTGCGGATCCTCTCCGCAAAACCCTCCCCCTCCGAGACCAGCGCGAGCAATTTTTCCTCCAGCCCCCGTCGCTCTTCCTCGCTCTCGGGCAAGGCCCTGGCCAGTTCCTGGATCGCCAGCGCCCGGAGTTCGGCATGCTCTTCCGGGTTAAAGGCCAGATCCGACATCCTGGTTCTGAGGAAGGAATTATTCTTGGACATAAACCCGAGCGCGGCCACCGCCCTTTTCCTCACCCCCAAGTCCGGGTCTTTAAAGATCGGTTCCATCACCGCGAGAGCCTCCGATCCCAGAATCCGGACCAGGGAACTGATTGCCTCGGCGCGAAGCTCGGGCCGGGAATGTCTGAGGAACACCTTGACCAGGTCGGCGTCCGCTTGGTTCCTGGCCCGGCCGAGAGCTTCCAGGGCCAGCAATTGCAGGTTGAAAGGCTTGGCCGGGTCTTGTAAAATGCCCCGCAGCCGCTCAATGGATTTGGGCCCGAACCGGACCAGGCCCTCAATCAAAAGCTTGCGCTTGCCCGGGTTTTGCTCCGTGAGCAGGGTATCATAAATCTTTTGCAGGCCGAACTCTCCCAGGAGCAGGAATATTTCTTCAATCCCCTTCCTCACCCCGCTGGCATCTTCCAGCAGCAGCCGGATCAAGACCGGGACCTGTTCCCCCCAGACCGCCTGGTTCAAGTCGGCGAGGTTATGCTCGGACAGGAGCGCGCGTTTTTTCGCCGGCACTTTGGTAAGGCCTTCGGTGATCAGATACAGCCCCTGGTAATCCCTCCGGTCCAGGAGCAGGGGCAAAATCCGGCTGAAATATTTCAGGAACAGCTCCAGGTCTTCTAGTTGCCGGGCTTCCGCGAATTTGCCCAGCCAGAGGTAGGGCTGTTTCTGGAACTCGTCCGCCATCGACTTGATATTGATCCTGTCCTGGACCTCGGGGGGCAGCTCGTCAAAGGTGATAATATTATGGTAAAACATCTGTTCCAGAAAAAGGTCGGTTCCCTCAATCTCCTCGGTTAAAATCTTGAGCGCGATTTTCTTGAGGATCCCTTTGATCGAATCAATCCTGGGCAGGATGATATTTCTCTGCTCGTCGGTTTCCAGTTTGATTTCGCCCAGCCGTTTTAGTTCTTGAAAAATATATTCCGAGGTCGGGATCAACATATCCATCGGGAAAAAATCTATCACCGCCTCTTCCAATTCCCCCTGGTCTATCCCCGGCACTTGGCGGGCGATCAGGTAAACATTGAGCACAATTTCCTTGAGCAATTCCGGACGGCGCAAGGGGCGGAGGATGTCCTGGATGATCTGGGACTTGAGCCGGGAGAGTTCTTTCGGGTCCAGGTCCTTGTAGAGCGGGAGCACTTTTAAATCTTTGGCCAGACGCTGGATCGCCATCTCCACCCGCCAGGGTAGCTTGGTTTCCAAATAAATCAGGTCGTCTTCAAAGATCGCGGAAATCTCCGTAATCCGGTCCTCCACCAGCATCCGGGTCAAGAGCCGGCCGGATTCCGAGGTCTCTCCCTGGTCCACCTTCGGGTCGCTCATAATATCCACGAACCGGTAAAAGTTATTCTCGGCGATGGTGTTCTTGACTGCCAGGCTGATCAGGCGCTTGCGCTCGAAAAAATCCAGGTATTTCGGGAAAAAAAGTTCGGAGGTGCCGGCTCCCAGCAATTTCTTGAGCGTGATCGGCTCCGGGCTTACGCCGGTGATCATAAATGTCGGGGGATGACCGGTCTGGTGTTGGAGGATAAAGCCGAGTTCAATATTATCTCCCACGGCCTGCTTGAATTCCTGGAATAAGCCCTGCTTGGCCGATTGCGAGCCGGGATGGTCCGAGGCATAGTATCCGCTCCGGAGCATGGCCTTGACCAGCGACTGGGTAAAGTGGCCCACCGGAGCGAAATCCAAAAGATCAACCGCTTGCCGCTCCTCCCCCTGTTCTTCCCGGACCCCTTCCTCGGGCTCTGCTTTTTTAGGCTTCTTCTCTTCCTTCCGGACCAGCCAGGTCCGGAGTTGCTGGAGGGGGTCGGAAACCGAGGGCGCCGGTGGAGGATCAACCCCCTTGATCCTGACCTCGCTCTCAGCATCTTTCTCCGCCCCCTTTTTCAATTCAACCTTTTCCACCTTCGGCTTTTCCGGATGGGAGTGGATTTCTTCCCTTGTAATCGGCGCCTTTTTCGGTTTCGGCTTTTCCGGCTCCGGCTTTTCCGGATGGGAGTGGATTTCTTCCCTTGTAATCGGCGCTTTTTTCGGTTTCGGCTTTTCCGGCTCCGCTTTTTCCGGCTCCCGGATGACAACCTTTTTCGCCGCTTCCGATTCTTCTTCTCCAGCCGGTCCGGTTCCGGGCTTAATCACAACCTCCGACTCCGCGGGTTTTTCCGGTTCCGCGCTCCCCGGCTCTTCCATAAGCGCTTTTGATAAAACGGTTTCGGATTCGGTTTGCGCCTCCGGCCCTTCCTGATCCTCGGGTCCCACTTTCAAAATAATCTCTTCCGCTTCCTCAATTCCCGCCTTTTTCCGGCCAGGGACATCCAGTAACTCATTGTAGGAGGGAATCTCGGCCAGCCGGTCTAATATTTTGTCAACTTCTTCCCGGTTGGTTATGGTCACTTCCACTGATTTGCCGTCCGGGTTCACGGCTTTGATCCGCGCCATAATCTTTTGTGGCTCGGACAACTCCGGCAGAACCAAGTCCACTTCCAACTCTTCTCCAACCGGATGCACCTGGCTGGTAGGGATAGTCAGAATGCCGGTGGATAGGGATTCCAGAAACTTTTGTAACAGTTTGCCGGTTTCAGGGAACCTCAACCGGATTCTTCTTGCCATCAAATTTATCTTACCACTTTGCCAAATTCAGTTCAAAAACTTTTTTGGACACCCCCTTGATCCGGATGTAAAAAAGGTTTTACAAAATCCGGTTAGTCTGCGGAGGGAATCGGGATATAATGTGAACAAAAAGGCGGAGGGGAAAATGAATAGGAAAAAAGGGTTCGGCTTGGCGATTTTGGCGTTGGTTTTGTTCCCGGCGTTGGCCGCGGGATCGGGCAATCGCGATCCGAACAAGCCGCTGGGGCTGATCCCCTGGCCGGCGCAGTTGATCCTTGGTTCCGGAAGTTTCGCCCTGGATCAAAATGCCGCGCTGTCAATTTCACCCCCGGCTTCCCGCGAGCTGGCAAGCACGGCGGAAATTTTCGTTTCCTTGCTCAAGGGGCGTTCCGGGCTGGAGCTGAAAATTGCCGGCCCGGCTCCGGCCAAAAAAACCATTTTTCTGGAGCAGAAGGCCGATCCGGAACTGGCCGGGTTCGGGCCCGAGGCCTATCGGTTGGAAATAGACCCGGCTCAAATCAAAATTTCCGCGCCCGACCCCAGGGGAGTTTTCAACGGGGCGATGACCCTGTTGCAGATTTTAGAGGAGTCGGACGGTTCCCGCGAGGCGCCTTCGCTCCGGATCGTTGACTATCCCCGCTTTCCTCATCGCGGCCTGTTGCTGGATCCGGCAAGGCATTTCCTGAGCGTTGATCTGGTCAAGCGGGTTTTGGACTTGATGGCGCAGCTCAAGCTCAATGTTCTCCATTTCCACCTGGTGGATGATCAGGGGTGGAGGATGGAAAGCAAGGTCTATCCGAAATTGCAGGAGATCGGCGGCAAGGACGGATATTATACTCAGGATCAACTCAAGGATTTGGCGGCATACGGACAGGCCCGCAACATCACGCTAGAACCGGAGATAGAAATACCCGGACACAGCTCCGCGCTCCTGGCCGCGTATCCGGAGTTGAGTTGCTCGGGCCAACAAGTGGAAGTGAGCAAGATCTGGGGTATTCAGCGCAACGCCCTTTGCCCGGGCAAGGAGGAGGTTTATCTTTTCCTTGACCGGCTGATCCGGGAAACGGCTGAAATTTTCCCCTCTTATTATATCCATACCGGCTCGGATGAAGTGTCGCCCGCGGACTGGCAGGGCTTTCCCAAAAACCAGGAGTTGGAGAAAACCCTTGCCGAGAAAAACAATCTGGGCTTGCAGTGTTACTTCATCAATCGCGTGAACAAAACCTTCCTAGACCTCAACCGCAGGATGATCGTGTGGGACGAAATGGCGGACTGTTTGCCCGAAGGAGCAATGGCCCAGGCCTGGAGGTCCACCAACCCGATCTCGCCGGTGACCGCGGCCGGACATCCGGTGGTGGTTTCCCCGGTAGATCCCTGGTACCTGGACTATCCGGACTGGCCCTGGCAATTGAAAAGGGTTTACCTGTTTGAGCCGGCGCCCGAGGGATTGAGCGCGGACCAGCTAAAACTGCTGAGGGGCGGCCAGGGGAACCTCTGGGGAGAGCGAGCGCCGGAGCAGAAGATTATGCCCAAACTGTTCCCGCGCCTGCTCGCAATCTCGGAAGTGCTATGGTCGCCTGAATCCGCCCGGGATTGGGGAAAATTCAAAGCGCGGTTGAAAACCGTCGGGAAAAACTTTGAGAAATAAGGAGTCCGTTTCATCAGCCTTGAAAAGCCGGAGCTGGGAGTCGGGGATTGGGGATTAGGGGTTTGTAATTCAGTATTCCCCAACTCCCAAACCCCGAATTCCCGACCCCCAATTCCCTTCCCGCGCCGCAACTGGACAACGGGCAAAAAGTGTATATAATACCCGTCTATGGAAATTGTTTTATACAGCATCCATATTGTCGTGGCGATTTTTCTGGTCTTGGTGATCCTGCTTCAGCAGGGAAAAGGATCGGATATGGGCGCCGCGTTCGGAGGAGCAAGCTCCACCGTGTTCGGAGGAGCGAGCGGGAGACAGAGCTTCCTGGTACAGGTAACGGTCGGCTTGGCCGTGGTCTTTTTGCTGATGAGCCTGGGCCTGAGTTGGAGGGCTTCCCAGATTCATAAAAAAGGACCGGGCACGGAAGCCCCGGGCGAGGCGCCGATGCCGACGCTTCCGCTAGAGCCTACTCCCGGAGCCGCTTTGCCGACTACTCCCGGCGCCCCTTCCCCGGGACTGCCGGCTCCCACCGAGCCGATGCCGACCGCTCCGGTCAGCCCGGAGCCAAGCCCGCAATCGCCCGGTAATAAATAGCTTCTTCGCGAGGATGGCGGAACCCTCCTTCGCCTCCGCTTTTGGCGGAGGCTACGGCGGGTGGAAGTTGTCCAAGGCTGAGTAAGTATTGCGGCTGATTTATTGCCGATTGAAAAGACTGCGAGGATGGCGGAACTGGTAGACGCGCAAGGCTGAGGACCTTGTGGCAAAAAAATGCCATGGGGGTTCAATTCCCCCTCCTCGCACCAGATATGAACATGGTCTATCTCCTTAATATCATTTGCGAATTCGGTTTCCGAACCAATGACAGCGATTTTCGGTTGTGTGCCGGTTAAGTTATCCGCCGCGTTTGGCGGGATCGCGTCCCTAATCTTGTATAGTCCCCCACGCCCATAGACACTGGCCCGCCCTGTCCCGCCCTTCGTGATGGGGTAATGCCCGCTGGGCGAAGGAATTGAAATGCGGCGCTGAGAAATGAGGATCAGCGTTAACAAGGCTTGGTTGATGATTTGTGATCCGATCAAGAGCGGACCCCACATTCATCCAAACTTGAATAGGGCTGCAATTGCTGGTATGATGGCGGCTGCAGTTGGATTTGTTATGGAGGGCGGTTGGCCGCATAATTCCGGAACAAACGCAGACTGACAAGTATTTTTGTTGTCATTGATGGCGGCTGGCCGAAAGTATCAGGTAACGAACGCGACTGAAGAGCAGAGGTATTATCATGACCGATCCCAAGGATAGTCTCCAAAAAATCAAGGACAAAGCCCTGGCCGATTACGCCAGGCACATAAGCCCGATGAAGGTGCGGACGCTGACCCAGGCCGGGGTCAACTTGATTGAGGACAAGCGGGAAGGCACGTCGGTCTGGGACATAACCGGTAAAAAATATATTGATTGCATGACCGGCGCGGGCATTATGAATGTGGGCAGGCGCAACCCGGATATTATAAATGCTCTCAAGCAGGCGCTTGACCGCCTGGACATCGGCGTTTTCCTTTTTATGTCCAAACAGAAGGCCGACCTGGCCAGAAAAATTTCCGAGATCACCCCCGGCAACCTCTCTTGCACCGTCTTTGGCGTGGGGGGCGGCGAGGCCGTTGACACCGCCATCAAGCTGGCGCGCGGCTATTCAATGAAACCAGAGATCATCTACACCGACAAGGCCTACCACGGACATACCGGCTTTGCCCTGTCCGCCATCGGGCGCGATTCCTTTCGGGAGCCTTTCGAGCCGTTGATGCCGCGTTTCAAAAAAGTCCCCTATAATGACGCAAAAGCCATTGAGGGAGCGATTACCGATGACACCGCCGCCGTCATCCTTGAAACCATCCAGGGAGAAGGCGGCATCAATGTGCCCTCGGACGACTACCTGCCAAAAGTACGCAGGATCTGCGACGAGCACGATGTGCTCTTGATCCTTGATGAGATACAAACCGGCATGGGCCGCACCGGCAAGATGTTCGCCTGCGAACACTGGGGGGTGACGCCGGATATCATGACCATAGCCAAGTCGCTGGGCGGGGGGATTTACCCTATCTCCGCCACCGTATACCGGGAGGAACTCCAGGACTTTTTCATTCCCCATCCCTTTGTTCACCTCTCCACCTTTGGGGGCGCCGACCTGGGATGCGTGGTGGCGCTGGCCACCATTGAATATATCCAGAAAAACAATCTTCTTGAAAACGCGACCAAGATGGGGGACCGCTTCAGAAATGGTTTTAACCGTATCCTTGCAAGCTTTCCGGATTTGCTGCTTGAGGTCAGACAAAAGGGGCTGATGATGGGTCTTCAATACAGCAACGGTTCCATCGGACCGCGCATGACCAAGAAGTTCGCGGAGCGGGGCGTGCTCGCGGTCTACACCGGAAACGACCCCAGTGTCTGCCGGCTGATGCCTTCCCTGGTGATAACGCCGGAAGAAGTTGATTTCGTGCTCAATGCGCTCGACGATAGCATGAAGGAGCTTTCTGAAGAGGGTGGTATTGGCAAGAATGACTGACTGGCGCACATGGATTTAGGGGGTGAAAAATGGCTGCAACCAAAGACATTATGGAAGCTCTGGCTGACTACAAGGAGCAGTGCAACAATAACCAACGCCTGCGCCGCATGCAGCGGGACTGGAGTAAGCTGCTTCACTTCGTGGCGAAGGACACCGGCGACAGTTTCACCATGGAGGTGGTCAAGGGCGAGATCATTGCCAACGAGGAGGGGGCGCGGGGCGTTCCCGACATCATAGTCACCGCCACCAGTGAGGACATGTGCGACATGTTCTGGGGAGATCTCAACCCTGCGCAGAAATACCTTGACGGCGAGATCCTGGTCAAGGCCAGTCCTGAGGATGTGCAGCGCATTGATGCCATTACCATGATTATCTGGCCGGAAAGTTGAGGTTGTTGCTTTTCTAGAGTCGCTGATTTTTTCTCGTCTCAATTTGCTTGGAACCGGGAGACTGGCATGCCGACTTTAAAGAAAGTCCTGAAACTTCGCACCGTGGTGTCCGCCTCGGCGGGCCTGGCCATGGCAACTTCGGTCTACCTGGCGGGCTTGCAGATAGCGCTTACGGTGGTGGGCGAATTGGCCTGGATATCAATCCTGGTGGCCGGGGCGCTGTGCATGCTCTCGGCCATGTGCTTTTCCGAACTGGTTTCCCTCTATCCGACCGCAGCCGGCATCAAGCTCTACATCCAGCACGCCTTCAACGAGAAGGCGGCCGTCGCCATCGGCATGTTCTATGTCATCACCGGCACTGCCATCGTGGGGGCGGAGGGCTATCTGCTTTCCAGCGTGATGATTGAGACGGTGGGGGTCAGGGTCAGCATGATGGCCGACCGGTTCTTCTGGATGTCGATTTTCATCCTGATCGTGGCCTACATCAACTATCGGGGAGTCTCCATCACCGGCTGGGTGCAGGATCTGCTTACCTACATTATGTTCGCCTTCCTGCTGACTATTTCCATCTACACCCTCGCGACCCGGGGCGTTGACATCGGCCCGGCGCTTCACAGCCCGAATTTTACTCTCGGCAAGGTGCTGACGGCCGCAGGGCTGGGGGTGTTTTTATTCGTGGGCTTCGAGTGGGTGACGCCGCTTGCGGAAGAAACCGAAGACTACCGGATGGTGGGCAAGGGCATGATGCTTGCCGTGCTGCTGTTGACCATAACTTATTCCCTGTTCGTTGTAGCCATGTACGTAGGGCTCACTGATCAGCAGTTGAAAAGCGGCACCACCATACCCCACATCCTTTTCGGGCGGAACCTTTTCGGTCCGACCGGAGGCGTGATTTTTATTTTCATGAGCCTCCTGGCCTCTTTAACCTCTTTCAATTCCGGGGTTCTCAACTTCTCCAGGTTTGGTTACGCGATGGCCCGGGCCAATATCTTGCCCCGGGTGTTCAGCAAACTGCACCCCGATTATGCCACCCCGTGGGTCGCGATCCTGGGGCTGACGATTTTTGCACTGGCCTTGTGCGCGTTCACCCTGTTCAGCGGACAATTCATGTTTATCATTACCATGGCCGCGGCGCTGGAGTGTTTCATTTACGTGGTCGTCTCCATTTGCGTGATCCGTCTCCGGAAAAAATATCCGGACCAGGAGCGTTCTTACAAGGTGCCATTCGGAAAGCTCATCCCGGTCGTGAATATTGTCGTATTTTCCGGCCTGATGCTGGGGATATTCGCAGACACCACCCGTGATTCCCTGGGCAAGATAATGTTCAAAAACTATTGGGTGGCCGTGGTGATGGCGGTGTTCGCCTTGGTCATGACGGCGTATGCTTTTGTTGTCGTTCCCCGTCTTCAGCAGGCTGCCCGGCAACGGGCTTCACAGCGGAAGCGCCGGCGGCCAGGCCAGTCGTGAATAACGGCGTCAGTTTTTTATAAATCCATGTCAGACGGGCTTACCAGCAAACGCTTTTGGTATGGTTTCTGCAAGGGAGTTGTCGGGGGGTTGTCCTCCTTGGAAAGTTTTTTCCCAAGGCGTTCAATTCCCCCTGCTCGCACCAGAATATATTTTCTATTTATTTGATACTATTGGACAATCTCAATTTTTCTTCAACTGGTTTTTGGTGCAAGTGCACACATAGGGCACACTTTTTGTCTGAGCTATCCGCAGAACCCTTGCTAACACTAGGCTATGCAAGATGGTTGATTTTAAACTAATGGATGGTCCAGCTAATGGGGGCACTTCTATAGCTGCGGGTCAAGACTTTATTTATTGAGGCAGGCAGTCCTTGGGAGAATGGCTATATTGAGAGCTTTAACGGCAAGCTCCGGGATGAGCTTTTGAACGGAGAGATTTTCTAGACTTTGCAAGAGGACAAGGTGCTGATTTAGGCCAGGCGGAGGCTATTACCTGGACGCCTCGCTCAAGCCCGTCAACTTGCTTTTCAGAAATTCCATATCACCCGGCCCCACAAAAACTGCGGGAGCGCGCCGAAATCCCCTTGCGGGTTCCCGCCAAAGAGTTGCGCGCCTGCGGCGATGGTGACGGACTGGGTTGCGGAGTAAGAAAAGGATGGCCCGATGAAGAAGGAACCGCCGTCCATGTCGTAGATAATGGCGGAACTGAACCCGAGCAGTGAGGTAAGACTGAATCCGGTGCTCAAGCAAAGGAAGTTGCGGTCAATGGTCACAAGCCCCTGCTTGGTTGAGAACAAGAGTTCGGAGCCGTTCTGGCCCGAGTCCGAGAGCACTCCGTCGTCGTGGTAGTATTCGAGGATCATGAGGATCCCGTTTTTGAACTTGTATGAATACCCGACGGTGCCGCGCACATAGTTCAGGTCGTGGTCGGGGATGGTGTAGCTCAGTTCCCCGTAAAGGTTGCCGTCCTTCACATTGCCTGAGAACGCTCCGCCCACGATGTAGTCCTTGAAAATCCGGGCGGCCAGGAAATGCAGGTCAAAGGCTTTAACCGTGGTTTTGTAGTAAAACGCGAGCCGGCTTTTGTCCCAGCTGTCGCCGATGCCGTAGGCGAGCGAGGCATAGCTGCTCGGCCCGAGCTCGTATTCCATGCTCGCGCCGTCCACGCCCACCCGCTCCCCGGGGTTCAGGGATAAGGGGCTCACCGGATTGAAGATATCGAGCGGGCTGTAGAACAAGGCGCTGCCGTAAGCAATACGTTGACGGCCCACCACGGCCTTGAACTTTTTGCCCTCGTAAGCGACCCAGGCGCGGTAAACGCTCCAGTCCAGGTTCAGGTCTGTGGTATCGACAAAGTAATAGTCCCATTTGAAGTAGGTCGGCTGCGGGAATTTTCGCGCGAACTGATAAGCCGGGTTCTGGAGCGCGTTGCCCGCGCTCAAGAGCAAAGTCTGGCTGAAGTCCGCGGTGAAACCGTGACCGAAATTGAAATCCAGCAGCGGTCGGAACCTGGACTGTGAGAGCAGGAAATAGTCATTGAGCAAGATCGGCGCGAGCAGCGCCTGTTCCTGGATATAGCCGGAAAAATCGATCTTGAAATCATCTTTTTCATAGACCGGCTTGCCGGAGCTGGGAGCCGCCGGCAGAGCGGCCATTATGGCTGCGGCAAGCAGAAATATTTTAGTTGCGGACCTGGTCATTGGTGATTTTGCCGTCTTTCAATTCAACCAGCCGCTTTGCGTACTCCATAACCATAGGGTCGTGGGTCGAGAAGAGGAATGTGATTCCCTGGTCCTGGTTGAGCTTGTGCATCATGTCCATGAGTTCATGCGCGGTCTTGGAGTCGAGATTGGCGGTCGGCTCGTCCGCGAGCACCAGTTCCGGAAGGTGCACGATCGCGCGCGCCACGGCCACGCGCTGCTGCTGTCCGCCGCTCATCTCCGTGGGCTTTTTGTTGACGAGCTGGCCGAGCCCGAGCTGTTCAAGGATCTTGATTGAACGCTCCCGCCGTTCCTTCCTGGGCACGTGCTGCAGGATCAGAATGTATTCGACATTCTCCAGCGCGGTCAGCACCGGGATCAGGTTATAGGCCTGGAAAACGAAACCGACCTTGAAAAGCCGGAGCCTTGAGAGCTGGCTGTCGTTAAGCGCGGTGATCTCCTGGTCCGAGAGCCAGACCTTTCCGGCCGAGGGCCGGTCCAGGCCGCCGATGATGTTGAGCAGCGTGGTCTTGCCCGAGCCGCTCGGGCCGAACAGCGCCGTGAACTCGCCCTTCTCCATCTTGAAGTCCACACCGGCCAGGGCATTGGTCGCAACATCATGTTCCTTGTAAACCTTGTTGATCGCCTGAACTTGCAAATGCGCCATCTCAAACCTCCATTTCAATACTTACTTAAAGCCTCAACCACCGGAAGTCGGCTCGCGCGCGCCGCGGGATAGAGCGCGGAAAGGATCGCGATCACAAAAGCCGTGACCACTATGGTCAGAATGTTCACCAGAGTCAGCGTCGGATGGATCACATACGGGCCGCCGCCGCCCCCTAAGTCCCACGTGAACCATGCCACATCCAGGCCGTGCCTTGACCAGTAACCGATAATTATGCCGCTGACCAATCCGCCAAGCGCCATGCCTATAAGCGCGAGCATCACCGATTCCATGATCACCATAAAGAACAGCTGGCGCGGGCGGGTGCCGATCGCCTTGAGTATCCCGAACTCGCGCACGCGTTCGAACACGCTCATCACCATGGTGTTGGCGATCCCCACGGCGATGATGATGTAGATGCAGAAGAGCAGTATATAGTTGACATAGTCCCCTGCCGAAATAAGCATGACCATGTCCGGATAGAGTTCCTTCCAGTCCAGAATATCGAGACCCAGACTGGAAAGCAGCTCCTGGTCGGTCTCCTTAGAATCCGCGCCTTCTTTCAGCCTGACTACGATTTCGCTTGCCGCAGACTGGCCGACAAATTCTTTCCACAAGTCAGAGCTGCCGGAAATTGCGAAAAGCCCGTCCTCCTTTGCGCCCGGCCCGCGCTTGAGCGTGCCCGCGACTTGAAGGGGAAGCGACTTGCCCTGCGCTTCGATAAGAATGGTGTCTCCCGCGCTCACCCCAAGCCGTTCCGCGGCAGCCTCGCCTAGTATCACCCATCCCTGATTGGCGTCCAATTCTTTGTCCAGCTCGGCCCCCGCAAGCCAACTGTTCTCCGGAACCTTGACCCGGCTGAAAATCCCGGACAGGCGGTCCTCTTTCAGCGGCTCCACGCCGATGACGGACAGTTCCAAAGATCTCTTCCTGCCGCTACGCTCAAAGACCGCGGTGGCCGGCAGTTCCAAACGATAGCTGACCAGCTCCGAGTTCGGGTTGTTCTTGAATGACTCGGCTATCGCCTCCGGCGCGAGGATCAGCTTGCCCGGCTCTTTCGACCTGATGCCGAGCAAGTGGACCGCTTTGTTATCCAGCGTTTCCTGCTCCGGTTCAGCTTTCAGGTCCGATTTCCGGTTAGGCAGCCTGGCTTTTAATTCAGCCTTCAATGCGTCCAAATTTTTGGGATCGTCGACCATGATCGCGATTTCATTGAGCCTGCCCTTCATATCCATGATCCGCTCGGCCTGCCGGATCGGCATATAGACCAGGCCCCTGTTCCAATCCTCGAAGCCGCTGTCAAACACTCCCTTGATCCTGAAGCTTTCCACCACATCCTGGCCGCCGGAAAAACCCTGCATTAAAAAGGCAATCTTATCTCCAGCGCCCAGCCTGAGCTTATGGGCCAGGGACTTACCGATGAGGACCACAGGCTCGTCATCGCTCTGGAAATAACTCCCGCTTTTGATGAAGCTTTTGATCCTGGTCACGGTGGGCTCGAGATCCGGGTCAATGCCCATGATCATGACTCCCTGCGAGGAGCTCGGCGACCGGGCGAGCGCGAAATTGTAGATGCGGGGCGAATAGCCCGTCAGGTGCGGCGCGCCTTTGATTTTATTGATCACCGCGGCGCCGTCGGTCATACACAGCCTTAGGCTCTGGTTCTTGTGGTAACCCAGCCGGTGGATCTGAACATAGCCAATGTTTCCGAAAATGACGGTTTCCAACAACTTTGCGCTGACCGCGTCGTAATAGGAGCCGACGATGCACATTGCCCAGACACCGACCGCGACCGCCGCAATGATCACAATAGTCCGGCGCGGGTTCCGCCCCAGGTTGCGCCACGCCATTTTAAAAAACTCCATCATCGGCCTCCTATTGCAGCCGCAGGGTCTGCGCCAGTTTGGTCCGGCTCGCTCGCAAAGCCGGAGGGATGGTCGTGACCAGCACTAAACAAAAGTTGATGAGGGTTGCTTTGAGCAGCATGCGCGCTGTGAGTTTGGCATAAATAAACGACGGCATGTCCTGCGCTTCCATCATTCTTCCCGCCTCCTCGCTAATCGCGTAGAAGTTGATCGGGTTGTAGATTAAATAAAGCGATGGGATCAGCCCGAGCATTAGTCCGAGCGCGGTGCCGAGCAGGCCGAGCATGGCCGACTCCAGTAATATGATCACGAAGATTTCCGAGGGCCTTGTCCCGATCGCCTTCATGATCCCAAACTGGCGCACGCGCTCGAGCACGCTCATCAGGATGGTGAGCATGAACACGAACCCGATGATCACGAAAAGGATTGCCCCAATGAATGACATGCTGTAACTGCTAGTCTTCGTTGTATTCATATAATTCGATCTCAGCTCCCGCCAGAGGACCACCTCGTAGTTCAGGCGCGATCCGATCAGGCTCCTGGCCTCGGACTCGCTTGAGCCCGGGAGCTTGATTGTAACCTGGCTCACATTTTCTCCGAGCCAGAGCCGGTCCTGCAATACCGCGAGCGGGACATAAGCCCGGGCTTTGCCGCCCGGCGCCACAACCCCGGCCAGTTTCAGCTCGAGCTTTACCGGCTCGCCCGCGTAGTTGGCGCCCGTGAGCATGACCAGGTCGCCGGTCTTGAGCCGGGACTTTTCTGCAATTGAGGAATCGAGCAACACCCAATCGGCGCCGGTCAGGCCGGACGCGGCTTTGGGCCATGCATCGTTCACGGTCATTTCCCTGGCCGGGTCGACGCCGAGTGTGGCGACCGTCGCGCCGTTGAGCGCCAGATCAGTGCGCACTTCCATTGAAAAATCCTTCAAGCCGGGAATGCGCGAAAGCATCTTGTCCAGGATTTCCTGGTTGGCGAGCTGGAGCGGAGAATCCTCCGGCAGGGTGGGCTTGTTGGGCCTGACCATCCAAAGCCCTCGTCCCAGGGAGTCCACTGTCCAGGGACCACGCCCTTCTGCGATCGCGCCGTATAAGGCTTTTTCCACCGCGGGGATGTCATTTAAATCTTTCACGATGATTGCGATCTGGGTGACCTGGCCGCTCATGCCCAGAAAGTCCTGGAGCGCACCCAGGTTGACCAACATCATGCTCGAGTCATATTTATCCGAGCAGCTGTGGAAAATGCCGCTGATTTTAAAATTAATTGCCGCCATGCTCCCATAAGCGTCCTGAGTCGTGAGCGAGAGCTCATCGCCGACTTTCACTTGCAGGTTGCGGGCTAGGACCTCGCCGATCACCACGGACTTGGGCTCGGACGCGGACAGGTACTTGCCGGAATAACCGCGATTGGTCTTGGTCCCCCTGGGCAGCTTAATCATGTCCGGGAAAAAAGTCTGGGCCACGCGCGAGGTCTTGACTTCATGATCGGGCAGCACGCCGCAGATTGTCGCGTTCGCGAGGTAGCCGCCGGACTGAACAAAGGTCCCGGTGCAGAGCCTGGGCGAATAAGCGGTGACGCCGGGCATCCGGTCCAGGGCCGCGGTCAACCGCGGGTCCAGGGGCATGGCGCGCGCAATGGTCTGGTCCATCTGGTAGCCGGCCCGGTGCACCTGGAGATACCCGGGGAATATCTTCAATAAGTATTCGAGCTCTCCCAGGAACGCGCCCGTAGTAAAGGCATAGTAAAAAAGCGTAATGCCGGCGCCGAACATGATCACACACATGGTCAGCCCGCTGCGGAGCTTGTGTCTCCAGAGGTCGCGCCATGCTATTTTCAAAAACGCAAGCATGTTTCACCAATTTTTGCTTTTCAGGTTTTTCTCCGTGAAGATCCCCGAGTTGATGTCGATATCGAACTTGACCTCGGTGATAAGTAATTCAGTCTTGTGCCCGGGCTTGGTCATGGAGCGCATCTCCCATTTGCTCGGCAGTTTTCTGCCGCCCATTTCCCTGACCTCGGAAAAAATCATCTCGTCCACCATCTTGCCGGACTCTTCAAAATTCTGCTCCTTGAGCGGTATGAATCCCTGGTCCCAGACCCAGACCAGGATTTTGCCCCAGACCACCGGCGCATTGGGCTTGGGCAAAAGCTCAACCTGATAAACTTTGCCTCCCTGCTGATGATCGGCAAGATTGATTATTTTGTGTTCATAATCCCTCACGATGCTGGATTCGTGCATTAGGTCATCATTGCTGAAGTCCGAGCCCATCCAAGAATCGCGCATCATGGAGGGCGGGATTTTCATCACTTTTTCCGCGGCCGGCATATACATCCAGAGGTTATAGCCGATCTTCAAAAAGCCGGTGCCGCGCTCGCGCGCCGGCTCAGTGATGCGGATGAACGACCTGGAGTCCTTGACCGTCTCGTAAGCGAACATCTCGAGCTCGCGCGGGCCTGACCAGTCAGGGTTGTACATGGTCATCTTCACCTTCATGTAGCTGGTCTCGCCCCGGAGCAAAGCGTCCATCTTCGCCACCACCTCATCAGCAGTGAGCATTTGCCCAAAGACCGGAAAAGCCAGCGCGAGGGTTAAAGCAATCAAGCAGGAGCCTCCAGCCCAAAATTTTTTCATAAAACCCATCCCGTCCTCCATCAATTATTCTGGTTGAAAACTTCATATTTTAATGCTATTCATTTATAAAATCAACTCTTAAGTCAACAAATTAGATTTCTTTACCACCCACCAGCCTGGCAGGAAAACTGTTTTGGCATAATGTCTCTGATCTTCATGTTATCCCCTCCTTTCTGATCATGTCTAAGATTGTTTTTTTGACCTTGTCATAGAGGTCGGCCCAGACGCTCTTGACAAACTCTAGCTCAGGCGCGAGTCGGAGAGAATTTTTGTGCACACATAGGGCACACTTTTTGTGCAAAATAGTGTCCAGAAAGTGTTCGGGAAGTGTATTGGAGCTGTCTTCGGGGCCACTTGGGGCACCCGGCTCATCGCTGGATTCTGTGCGGATTTTCGCGGTTTCTGTATGGGATTTGTCGGGGTTTTGTTCGTTCTGGGATTTGTTTTCCCTGAGGTTCAATTCCCCCTCCTCGCACCAGAATATTTTTTTATCTATTTGGTACTATTATGAAATTTGATCTTCTCTCGATATAATTTTAATTCAAGTGCACGCATAGCGCACATTTTTTATGAGCTTCAACCCGAAATAAACTCTGTGCCGGAATTGTCCATCACGGTCAGCGCAAACGGCTTTTACGAAAGCTGCACTTTCAGGTTTTGGTTCGAGATGGATGTTGCGGCCGGAGCTCCTGGCCTGGCCGGGCCTTGAACGATCAGGACTGCGATCATGATCAGGGTTGCTCGGAATATTTTTCTCATTTCCGGTTCCTTTCTCGTTATAACTTCAAGCTTCCAAAACAACCTTGTAGCCCAGTCGTTCGGCCAGGCCGGAAACGCTCTGCTTGAGGTCTCCGTAAACCGTGACCCGGTGCCAGCCCCACTGGTCCCAGAATTTGAAGAGCTTTTCAAAGTCTCCGATTGGCTCAGCCACCAGCTTGGTGCGGCAGGCGCGGTCGTCTGGGGCGTTGCCCACGGCCTTGGCTTGGTGGAAAAGAATTTCTTTCCGCCCAGGATGAATGGGCAAGGCGGCCCTCGCGAAGGAGAGTTTCCAGAAGGCGTTGGCGACAGGCGCAACCGATTCCTACGCGTACGAGTGGGCCAAGCGCAGCA
>CAIYYW010000283.1 GCA_903930515.1 uncultured delta proteobacterium
AAACCCGGTTAGGGCGGTATAAGTCGAGCCGGATCCTGAATACTCCTCCAGAGTGCCATTCAGCGTCAACATTGCCTCTACTTGATCGCCCTGGCGCCTGGGCAAAAAAAATAGTTGCCCTTGAAACAGCAAAAGGGAAATTGAAGGGAGAGGTGTATTCAAAGAAATCGCAGACAAGAGTGTCTGCACCCCAGAGGAGTGTTCAGAGCTATCGCGCCTGAAGGCGCTCGCACATTCAAAGCAGCACGCAGGCAAGAGTGTCTGCGCCACGAATCTATCGCGACTAAAGTCGCCCGCGGGGTCCGGCCCCCAGGAAATGGGATTTGCTTTTATGGATGGGAGTTTGGTAGAATTTGATTGTGATCAGGCAAGAGTGCCTGCTCCACGGAGGAGGAGAGATGGGAAGAAAGGCGATTTTAATAGGGTTGGTTTTAGCGCTGGCGCCGCTGTCGGCTTTTGCCGGGCATCAAGAACGGAAGTCTGCAAGCGAGCTGAACAAGTTTAAGTTTATTCAGGTGGACCCGAAGAGCGGATCTGAGAAGGGGACCTGGATGGAGGGCAAGGTTCCGGGGGATGTGATCACGGATTTAGTGAAGGCGGGCAAGCTAGCGCATCCGTATTATGATTTCAACTCCAAGGACGCGCTCTGGGTGAATAATTTTAATTGGAGGTATCAGACCGAATTCAGGGCCGAGCCCGACCAGGACCAGCGGGTCTGGATTTTGTTTCACGGGATTGATTATAAGAGTCGCGGGAGTTTGAACGGCAGGGAAATCTTCAATCATACCGGGATGTTTTCGAGGGTATTTGTGGATGCCACTCCGCTTTTGAAAAAGGGGGAGGAGAACCAGTTGGAGGTTCAACTGGAGGGCTTGGGCAACCTGATCAACAGCGGTTCCTACACCGTTGACGAAATCCTTGAGCAATGGAATAGACGACACACCACCAAGACCCAGATGAGTTATGGCTGGGATTTTGCGCCGGAGTTGATCGGCGCCGGGATCTGGGACAAGGTGGAATTATTCAAGACCGGCCCGGCATTGATTGAGGAGCTTGGGATCAAGACCAGGAATTCCGGCGAGGTCGGCATTGAGCTTTCAGTTGATTCAAATCAAGACGGCCCGGCGGTCCTGAAAATCTCGGTCCTTCCCGAAAACTTCGGAGACCAAAAACCGGTTTTGCAACAAGAATTTCCGGTTGAATTGAAGCGGGGTAAATCAATCCATAATTCAGGATTCACAATTTATAATCCCAAATTATGGTGGAGCTGGGATTTGGGCGATCCGAATTTATACCGGGTCCAGGCCGAGCTGATCGTTAATGGCCAGACCAGCGACCGGCTGGAGGAGACCTTCGGGTTCCGGGAGATTGTCTGGGAACAAAACCCGGGCGCGCCCGAGGGCTGGAAATGGGTGTTGAGATTGAACGGCAAACGGATATTCCTTCGCGGCGCGAACTGGGTTCCGCCGGAAGCCTTGTTCGGGCAACTCACCGACGAGCGGTATGATAAATTGCTCGGGCTGGCGCGCGAGGCCCACATCAACATCTTCCGGATCTGGGGCGGGGGCAACCGGGAACGGGATTATTTTTATGATTCCGCGGACCGGCTGGGCATTATGCTCTGGCAGGAATTTCCGCTCGCCTGCATTTTTATCCCGACCTTCCCAACCGACGAAAAATTCCTCTCCCTGGTGGAGCGGGAATCCGGCGAGATCATCCGGGCGATCCGGAACCATCCGAGCGTGATCCTTTACAGCGGCGGGAACGAGTTTGATGTTAAGAAGAACGCGGCGGTGGTGGCTCGGATGAGGAAAGCGGTCCAGGAGACGGACCCGGATCGGAGGTTCATTGCGGCGTCCCCGGCCGAGGGCGACAGCCATAACTGGGCGGTCTGGCACCGGTTCGGGAACCTGCTGGACTATTATTCCGATGAGCATGTATTGATGAGCGAGTTCGGCTTGCAGTCGTTCCCGAGCGTCAGCGCCCTGGAGAAATATATTTCCCGAAAACTGCTCTGGCCGATGGGCAAGGTTTACGAGTTCCACAACCTGGGCCGGTCCAAGATGATGAAATACCTCTCCGCTCTCCCGCATGAGGACAGTTTGGATGGGTATGTGGAGGCCAGCCAGAAGATGCAGGCCTATTATTACCAGCGCTCCACCGAGCACTGGCGGATCCGCAAGTACCGTTACAGCGGTACTTTGTTCTGGCAGTTCAACGAGCCCTGGCCGGCGATCTGCTGGTCGGTGATAGATTACGAGCTTGTCCCCAAGCTCGCCTACGAGCGGATCAAGGACAGCTACAACCCGCTCCTGATCGCCGCGGACCTGGCGGTTCGGGGATGGAAACCCGGGGATGATCTTTCCACCGACCTTTTCCTGGTCAATGACTACGACCGGAAATTTTCCAATTTGAAAATACAGGCCTTTGCCGGCGGCAAGCTGGTCGGGACCTGGCTGGATAACGCGGAGCCGGACTCGAGCAAAAAAATCGCCACCCTCAACGCCAGGTTGTCACCGGACATTGCGGCGACTTTGGAGCTGTTTGTCTGGGACAAGGACAAATTGGTTTCTCAGAATTTTTATGACCTGGAGGTTTATGATCCGAAGCCTTCGGACGCGATGATGCGCGCGGTGGATAAGGTTGTCAATCAGGTCGGCTTTGGGGAGAAGCAGCCGGAAAAGGAAAAGGATTAGGATTAGGGCTTTCTGTGGCCGTAATCCCCCCAGTCCTCTTCAACTTCAACTTCTTTGCCCTTTTCTTCCGGCTCCTTCTTGATCATGAGCTGGGTTCCGCAACAGGAGCAATACACAAAATTGCCGACCCGGTCATCGGCATTGAGCGGGATGTTTGCCGTGCATACCGGGCAAGAGGTTTCTCTTGACATTTTGTTCTCCTTTCCAGGCAACCCTGGGCATTGAAGAATAATCCTATTCTGCTAGAATATAGGGATAAGATAGCAGGGTTAATCGGGAAAAGAAAGTGGCGGGATATATATCAACGATTATATTGGTTTCAGGGCCGGGATCGCTGAGCGTGTGGAAGCTGATCAACGACGCGGGCCTGATGGTCAAGATGATTATGGTCCTGCTGATGTTCTTCTCCGTGCTCTCCTGGGCGATCATCCTGTGGAAATTCTTCCAGCTCCGCCGCGCGCGGCGGGCTTCGGAGAAATTCATTGACCGGTTCTGGAAGGCGGACAGCCTGGACAAGGCCTTCCAGGAGACGGGTAAATTCCAGGAAAGCCCGTTGGCGAGGGTTTTTTTAGCCGGGTATCAGGAATTGAACCGGGTGCGGGAGCGGCGCAAGCAATTGGAAGAAACGGACCCGGAGTTCAAGTTCCCGGTCCGGAGGGAGTTGATCGGGGTGGAGAATGTGCAGCGGGCGATGAACCAGGAGACCAGCAAGGAAATGATCCGGCTGGGAAGGTTCCTGTCCTTCCTCGCCACCTGCGGGTCCACCGCCCCCTTTATCGGACTGTTCGGCACGGTCTGGGGAATTATGAACAGCTTCCGCCGTCTCGCGATCCTGCAAAGCGCGGGACTGGCCGTGGTGGCTCCCGGGATCAGCGAGGCCTTGGTCGCGACCGCGGCCGGCTTGTTCGCGGCGATCCCCGCGGTGATTTTTTACAATTTTTACCTGAGCCAGCTCCGCTATCTGGAGAGCGAGTTGGAGAACTTTTGCAGCGAGTTCATCAATATCATCGAGCGGCACTATCTGAAGAAGCTCAAGCTGAAGATGGAAGGGATTGACGCGGAGCCGGAGTTGAGATGAATCTTGAATCTAAATCGCGGCTGCCGATGTCGGAGATCAATGTCACCCCGTTCGTGGATGTGATGCTGGTGCTGCTGGTGATCTTTATGATCACGGCCCCGCAGTTGGAGCAGGGAGTGGCGGTGAACCTTCCCGAAGTCACCACCAACGCGCTCCCGGGCCAGAGCCAGGAACTGGTGGTGACGGTCACCGCGGGGCGGGAGATTTTCATCAACCGCTACCCGGTGAAGCTGGAGCAGTTGGGGCCGAAGATCAAAGAAATACTTTCCCAGCGGCCGGAAAAGGACCTGTTCCTGCGCGCGGACCAGGGCGTGCCTTACGGGTTCGTGGTCCAGGTGATGTCGGTCTTGCGGGAGAATGACGCCAAGGGGATCGGGCTGGTGACCGAGCCGGAGCGGATTAAGCAATGAAGGGAAAGCCGATCCGGAAGAAAAGCCCCGATTCAAAATTCGGTCTGTTCATAATTGTGTCAATAATTTTCCACCTCGGATTCCTGATCAGCGCGATGCTCGGGTCCAGCCGCAGCGCCCGAGCCGACCTGTCAATGCTCAACCCGATGTTCGTGCAGTTGTATCAGCCGCAGGATTTCCCCGCCTTTGACCAGGCCGCCGGCCCCAAGCCGGAAGACGGCACGGTTCAAGCCCAGCCTTCTGAAAAAAACCCGGCCCCGGCGCCAACCCCGGCCCCGGCGCAAAAGGCTCCGGAAAAGGCGGTCCTGCCCAAGGACGCCACCAAGGAGGAATTGAAGAAGGACACCGGGTCAACCGTTTCCAACCAGTTGACCGACGAGGATAAAAAACGGGTGAGTGACGCGATCTCCGCGATCAAGCGCGAGGTGAACAAGGGAGAGGCCTCGGGCGCCGAGGCGGAATGGCGGGATGTGGTTGGAGGGATAAACGCGGACATCGAAAAGCGGGCATATTTCAGCAGGGCCAGCGAGGTTTATACCCGGAGCTGGGTGGTTCCCTCGAGCGTTCCGCAAGACCCCAGCCTGCGGGTGAGGGTGATCATCAGGATCGGCAGCGCCGGCGAGGTGATAGACTATCAGGTATTGAGTTGGAGCGGGAACCAATCCCTGGATCGTTCAGTCCAAAAAGTATTAGAGTTGGTCAAGGAACTTCCGGCGCCGCCCCTTTTAGGGGCGCAGTGGCTGAGCATCGGGATCGAGTTCCGTCCGTACCAGGAGGAGTGATGTTGAAAAAGATTTGGCTGGGATTGGTTTTGATCTTGATCTCCGGGGTGATCCTGGCGCAGGGCTCCGGCCAGCCCCAATTCATCATCATCAGCAAGGCCCCGAAAAAGGCCCGGGTCGCGATCCCGGTGTTCAAGGTCAAGGCGCTTTCCACGGATAGCTTTGTTTTAGGCGAGGAGTTGTCCGGGGTATTGTCAAAGGACCTGGCCAAGAGCGGGCTGTTTGAGCTGATCCCGCGCGAGAGCTATCTCCGATCCAGCCAGATCGCTCCGGAGGTGGAAGACTGGCAGGCCTGGAGCATTTTGGGCGGACAGGCATTGGTCCGGGGAGAAATCACCGAAGTCAGCGCCGGCCAGTTTGAGATTACGCTCAAGCTGCTTGATGTCGCGGTTCAGAAGCTCTCGGTGGGCAAGGTCTATAAGGGAAACAAGTCGAGCCTGAGAAGGATGATGCACCGGTTCTCGGACGAGACTATTGATTGGCTGACCGGGACCAGGGGCGGGTTTGAGAGCCGGATCGCCTTGGTTTCGGACAAGGCCGGCCGGAAGGAAATCTTTATCGCGGACTCGGACGGGTTCAACCCGATCCAGATCACGGCGAGCAAGAAGCTGAACCTTGATCCGGCCTGGCTGAACGGGAACAGTCTTTATTATCTGGGCTACGACCGGATCAACCCGGATTTATATTTGATGGATATTATCACCAAACAGAAAACCCTGATCTCGGCCCAGCCCGGACTAAATATGTCGCCTGCGGCCGGGCCCTCCGGCAAGAAGCTGGCGTTCGCGATGGAAAGTCCGGGGAACAATCTGGATATTTATATCAGCAACCCGGACGGGACCAAGGCTCAGCGGCTCACCTATAACCCGGCCAATGACCTGGAGCCGACCTGGAGCCCGGACGGTCATTATTTGGCGTTCGTGTCCGACCGGACCGGGTCTCCCCAAATATATATGATGGACCTTTATCAGGGCGCGGAGGCGGAGGGGAACCGGCCGATCCGGCTGAGCGCGACCGGAAGCTATAACACTTCCCCGGCCTGGAGCCCGGACGGAAGATATGTCGCGTACAGCAGGAGGATCGGAAATCAGTTCGACCTGTTCCTGATTGACTTCGCCTCCCCGAATAAGCGCACCGAGGTACAGCTTACCGACACGGCCTCCAACGAGCAAGACCCGTGCTGGGGACCGGACAGCCGGATGCTTCTTTACAGCGCGAACCCGAGCGGTAATTATGATATATATATGATCAGCATTTACAGTAAGGAGCCGGCGCGGGTCACGGATTGGCCCAGCAACGAGACCCAGCCTGGCTGGTCTCAAAATTTATTTCAAGAAGGAGGATAAAAATGATCAGAAAAGTCGGAGTGTCGATGTTGATGTCGTTGGCCCTGATCCTGGCGGTGTCCTGCGGCAAGGACGCGAAAAAAGCGATTGACGACGCGCAATTGTCGCTGACCCAGGCCCAGGACGCGGGCGCGGACCAATACGCGCCGGATGAATACAAGAGCGCGGAGGGTCTTTTGAGCAAGGCCCGGGATGAATATTCCGGCCGCGATTACAAGCAGTCCCAGGCCGACGCGGTGAGCAGCAAGGAGCAATCGGACCTAGCCCTGAAGCGGTCGCAGGACCGGAAGGCCGAAGGGGCGAAGGCCAAAGCGGCTCAACCGGAAACCACGGTCGCGTACAATGTCTCAACCCTGGGCGAGGAGACGGTCCCGATTGAGGATCAGGCCAAAGCCGCGCTCAAGGATATCAATTTCTCCTTTGACGCCACGGACCTGGATGACGCGGCCAAGGAGATTTTGGTCGCGAACGCCAAGTGGCTTGCGGATCATCCGGACCTGAAAATCCAGGTAGAGGGACATTGCGACGAGCGCGGGTCCGAGGACTACAATTTGGCCCTGGGCGAGAAACGGGCCAAGGCGGTTCGGGATTACCTGGTCAGCCTGGGCATTTCACCCGCCGGACTCAGCATCATCAGCTACGGGAAAACCATGCCCCTGGATCCCGGACATACCGAGGATGCCTGGTTCCAAAACCGACGGGCGCATTTCGCGATTCAGAAATAAATTTTCCGGACAAGGAGAGAGAAAATGAGCCGAATCATTCGGACGGGATTGGTTTTGGCTGTTGGTCTGGTTTTGATCGCAAGCTCGGCCCGGGCTTGGAAGATTTCCGATCTGGAGGCCGAGATCGCGGCGCTGAAGAGCCGGATCGGTCAGGTGGAGGAGCGCGAGGAAAAATACCGGAAGCAAGTTGATGCCGCCAAACAGGCGAGCCAGGACCAGGTGATGCAGGTTAGGAAAGACCAGGCGGACCTGAAGCTGGAGATAGAGCGGCTCAAGTCGCAAATGGATCAGCTCCAAGAAACGGTCGGGGACCTGAATCAAAAAATCACCGCCCTGGAAACCCAGGTCCAATCCCAGGCCCAAACCCTGGCCCAGCAATCCGCCACTGCCCAGGCCGAGCCGACTTCCGAGACCAAGGAATCCGGACCCGGAACTGACATCTACAACCTGGCCCTGGATTACTTCAAAAAAGGAAAATATGACATCGCCCGCGACCAGTTCCAAGCCTTCCTTTCCGCCAATCCCAAGGATTCCTATTCCGACAACGCCCAGTTCTGGATTGGGGAGACTTATTTCCAGCAGAAAAATTTCAAATACGCCATTAACGAATATGCCAAGGTCTCGGAAAAATATCCCAAAGCAAACAAGGTTCCGGCCTCTCTTTACAAGATCGGGGTCTGCTTTGAAAGCCTGGGCAAGAAGCCCGAGGCCCAGGCGCTCTACAAGCAGGTGATGGATGCTTACCCTAATTCCGACGAAGCCGCCAAGGCCAAGGATAAACTGGATAAATTGCAGAAATCAGAAAAGCCGAAATGATAAAGTATCACCGCCGAGGCACGGGGAATTTCCAATTGGGCGAGCGGCTTTATCCGCGATTCCTTTTTGCAGCGCTGAAATATTTTTATCAGAGATCAAAACGGGAAGAGAAGGCCGCGGGATAGTGGACGATCCGGGGAGGCTTTTCCGATAAGTCCACGGTGATGATGTCAAAGCGGACAGAGTAGTTCAGGAGCTTTTTTTGGATCAGCCAGGATTTGGCGGATTTGACGAGATGGTCAATCTTTTTCTGGATCAGGCTTTCTTCCGGGTGAAAGCCTGACTCGCTCTCAACGCTTCTGACTTCCACGAACACCAGCTCCCGTCCCTTGCGGCAGATTAGGTCCAGCTCTCCGTATTTGGTCCAGCGCCGCTCCTCAATAATCCGATATCCGAGTTGGCGGAGGAATTTTCCGGCCAGTTGTTCCGCTTCCAGGCCGGGGGCTTTTTTCAGATCCATACCGGGGGTTTAGACCATTTTTTCAGCCGTTTATTGATGAACTGGTCCAGCTTGTCCTTCAACTCCAAGTCCATCTCCTTGAAAATCACGGCCATCCCGCTCACCAACCCCTGCTGGTTGGCTTCTTCCGGTTCAATCTTGTGGACCACCTTGGCCAAAGACCGGATCAGATTGGGATGCCCCGGGATAATAAAACTGATCTCAATCTCGGAATCAATCTCCGCCGGGGAAGGCGTCTTGATGAACATCCCCTCCCGGCTCAGGGTATAGGTGTTGCCCTGCCGAATCTCTTTTCCAAAACTCCAGATCAAAGACAGGTTCACCGCGATCCGGGGGTTCTTGCGGAGCACCGCGGCCTCATCCCCGAAAAGCAACTCGTTCAGCTTGAACAAGATCTCCTCCGGCTCTTTCGAGGAAAGAAAATACCGGTCAATCGCGATCTTGGTCTTGCCCGACCCTTTTTTGCGGCCTCGTTGGTTGGTCATTGCTATTTGCCTTTCTCTTCGGCGGCCTGTTCCTCTTCCTGCCCCTGGTCCTCTTTTATGCTCAAATCCCTGGAAAATTCCGGGCAATACCGGGCGTGTTTGGAGATGCTGAACTTCCTCTGGCAATCCCCCCGCCAGGCGCACACCAGGCATATCCTCGCGTCAGCCATATCTATATTATTAACACATCAGGGCTGAATTGCAAAAAATTCGGTAATACAGTTTTTTTTCAAAAAACCGGCTTAAAATATTTTATGTTCAGGATTCCGGCCTTGGGCTGATCGGCAAAGACCGGCTCAACCTCCATCCCGATCTTCACCTTTTGCGGGTCAATCTCTCCGATCAGATGGGTCAAATCGGAATCCGCTCCCGAAAGCCGGATCAAGGCCATCACATAGGGCGGCTCCATCGGAAGATAGGGCTCTTTATATCTGACGATGCAAAAGCTGGTCACTTTACCCTTCGGGCCTACTTCCACCCAGTCCTGGATTTTGACAAAGCATTGCTCGCAATTGGACCGCGGTGGGATGAAGACCTTGTTGCAGGCCGGGCATTTGGAGCCGAGGATTTTCTTCTCATCCCGGAGGGTGGTCAAAAACCTGGAGCCGCACTCTCCGGCAAAATACCGATAGGGGACTTCCAGCTTGCCCGGAACCTCGTAACACCATTTGTCTTGTTCGCTCATTTTCGCTCCTCCGTGGCGCGGATATTCCGGTCCGCGCGCAATTTCTTTTCCGCGCTCATTCCGTGATCACCCGGAAATAAAGGATGTCGGTCACCCGTCCCTCCCGCTCTCCGTCCGGCCGGAACACCGCCTCGCATCTCATTCCCATTTTCAGCTTCTTGGGATCGGTCAGATCCAGGTAATGCATAATGGTGGTGTCCCCTCCGTCCAAAAGAATGCTGGCGGTGGTATAAGGCACCTCGCGCATCTTGCCGGTGAGCGGGTTCAGGGTCGGCACATAAGTGACATCGTAGCTCATCACCTCGCCGGTGTTCTTGAGCTCAATCCAGTCGTCCACCTGGCAATGGCAGGCCGCGCACACGATCCTGGGCGGAAGCTGGGTCCGGCCGCATTGCGGACATTTATTCGCCATAATCCGCTTGTTGTCCCGGATCTCGGAAAGGAACCTGCCCATGGTCGGCCCGGTGGAGAACTTATGCGGAACGCTCACCAGCTCGGTGATCTCCACCAGTTCCTGTTTTTTCTCTTCAGCCATTTTTTCCCTCCTGAATATTTCAGTATGACCGGCTCAAGCGCCGTCCCGGCGGTTATCTTTTCTTGCCCTTTTTCACCTTGATCTTGACCGCCTTGGATTTCTTGGCTTTGATCTTGATTTTCATCTTTGCTTTTTTCTCTTTCTTTTTATCGGGTTTTGCCCTTTTAACTTTTTTACTTTTTGGCTTTTTAACCGTCTTAGCCTTAATTGCGGGAACCGCAACTTTGACCGAATTCATTCCATCCAGGTTTTTCTTGAGAAGAGTGAGCACGGTCCAGAAGGTTCCGCCGAACCCGCTCGCCATTGCCACCTTGATCTCCCCCGGAACCTGGTGCTCGCCGGCGTCTCCTCTGATTTGCAGGCCGGCCTCAGCCACCCGGATCAGCGCGGAGGCCCCGATCGGGTTGGTGCTCACCACCCCGCCGCTCGGGTTGATCGGGAATTCGCCCTCAATATTGAACGCTCCCCGCTCCACCATCTCCAGCACGGTCTTGCGGTCCAGGAGCAGGAAATTGACGATCCAGTCAATCAGCCACCAGGAGGACGGGTCATACATTTCAAACACGCCGATTTCCTTGAGCGGGTTCTTGATCCCGGTCTTCTTAAACAGCCTCCTTGCCGCGATCTCCTGCGTGAGCGGGTCTTTCCTCGGACCGCCCCGGAAAAAGGTTTCTTCCCGATGCATCGTGATATGGTCCCAGACCCAGACCGGCTTTTGCGGAAATTTCCTCGCCAGATCCTCGCTGGCGAAAATCACCGCGCAGGCCCCGTTGGATTCCGGGCACATATGCAACAGCCGGAGCGGATATGCCAACAGCCTGGAATTCATCACTTCCTTCTCGGTAATGTTGATCCGGAGATGCGCCTTGGGGTTGCGCCGGGCGTTGTCCGCCATCAAGACCCGGAGCTTGGCCGCGGCCCATTCCGCGCGCTCTCCGAACTCGTTGACCCATTCCAGGCCGGTGGACCCGGTGATCGCCCCGGTCTGAATCTCTCTCATCCAGAGCGGGT
Organism: uncultured delta proteobacterium; assembly: GCA_903930515.1. Classification (GTDB taxonomy): domain Bacteria; phylum RBG-13-61-14; class RBG-13-61-14; order RBG-13-61-14; family DRUE01; genus CAIYYW01. Next base: position 11,030 of record CAIYYW010000283.1, read on the forward strand.
CCGCCATATTGGTGATCCCGGTGGTGGTATGTCCCTCTTCCTGCTTCTCAAAACCGAGCGCCATCACCACATTATAAAAACCGCTCGCGACCAGATTGTCCGCGGCGCAGGCGATGGTTGCTCCGGTGGTTCCGCCGGTGGTGATCCGGAAGCCGCTTTTGAGGAACGCGCCGTCCCCGAGGGTGTGCCACATATCCGGCTGATGGATTCCCTCAAACAGCTCCATATCGCCGTGGACCACGCAGTCAATATCCTTGAGCGACAAGCCGGAATCTCGGAGCGCGTCTTCCACCGCCTCCCGCACCAGCTCGGCCTGATTGATATCCGGCCGATGCCCGCGGTGCTTGCTCTGACCGATCCCGACGATCGCTACCTGCCTATTTTTCGCCATTTCTCTCCTCCTCACTGATTGGAAAGGATCATCACGCAATGGTGCTGGCCGGCCGGGCCGGTTGCTCCGTGCGCCAGCGCGACTTTGGCGCCATTGACCTGGCGCTTTCCGGCCTCGCCTTTGAGTTGAATCACGCACTCAGCCGCGCGCGCCATCCCGGCAATCATCAAGGGATTCCCGCTCAACATCCCGCCCGAAGTATTGACCGGAAGCTCTCCTCCCAGATCAGTCGCTCCGCTCATCACAAAATCTCCGGCCTTGCCCGGAGCGCAAATCCCGAGGGATTCCAGGAATAAAAGCTCCTCGTAGGAATATCCTGCGCTGATCTCCAGCAGGTCCAGTTCCTTTTTCGCGTTCCGGATCCCGGCCATCTGGTAGGCCCGCTTGGCCGCCAGCTTCAAGCTCGCGGATTCCCAGAGCTTGCGGTCGCCAAGATAGTAAGCGTCATAACAATTGCCCGCGCCCAAAATCCAGACCGGCTTCTCGCAGAGCTTCTTCGCCCGGCTTTCCTTCGCCACGATGAACGCCACGGCCCCGTCGCTGACCGGATAAATCTCCATCTCCCGCAAGGGATCGCAAACCATCGGCGAATTCAAGACCTGATCCACCGTGACCTCTTTCCGGAGTTGCGCCTTGGGATTCAGCGTCGCGTTCTTCCGGTCCCGGACCACCGCCCTTGCAACCGCCTCCGGCTTCACCCCAAAACATTCATAATACAGACGCGCCTGGAGCGCCGCGGCATTGAGATAGTCCAGCCCGACCTGGCGGGAAAAAATCGGATCAAACGCGCAATGCGTGATCATATTGCGGCTCGCGCATTGGCTTTCCTTGCAATGCCCGGCCACAATCGTGATCTCGGAATGACCCGAAGCCACGCAGGCCGCGGCGTAAAAAAGACCCTGAATCCCGTCCTGCGCCGCCTTTTCCTCCGAGCCGTAATGCGCGCCCACCAGGTCCCCGATCGGCGCGTCGGAAATGGTCCGGCAGTCAAAGAAATCGTCCGAGCAGGTCACCGCATTGTCAATCTGACCCGGGCCGAAGCTTAAATTAACCTGGCCGCGCGCCTCTTTGATCGCCTCCCAGATCATCTCCTGGAACCGCTGGTTCCGCTTATGCGGCTCAAACCGGGTCTGAGCCATCGCGATTATTGCTATCCGTTCCGCCATTGTGGATACCTCCTTGAATCCCTGGTCGGGCAACCATAGGGATCACCCAGACCAGGATTGTAGCCAACTCCCGGAAGCTTGTAAAGAATTTTCAAGCCCGGTTTTCTCTGTCCATCCCAGCCTGGTTCGGGCCTCCGGTCGCGCTTGGGCCGGTCTCGGCGAGATTATGACGCGATACCAGGATTAGCAACGACCAGGGCGTAGCCTTTATTTTAAAGACTAATCTCTAATTTTATCACGCTCACCTGGAAGGGTTTGAGGGAGATGGTGAGGCCGGCGGGATTCAGGTTGGAGGCGGTGGGGTAGAGTTGGGAGGCGGCGGAGATATTTTTTAGGCCGAGTTTAGTGGGGGAGAGGGTGAGGGATTGGGGCTGGCCGGAGGGGTTTCGGAGGACCAGGAGGGCTTGAGCGTCTTTCTGGTGCAAGTATCCGTATATTTCCAATTGGTTCGGATTGCCGAGGACCATTTGGGTGTTCTGGAGGATAGCCCGGTTTTCTTTTGCCCAATTGATCCATTGGGCAAGCGCGGCCCATTCCTGATCGGTGAGCAGGTCGGGCGAGATGTATAGTTCCCACATTGAGACGCCTCTTCCGAGATACATAATCAGATCGCGCTCGAATTCGGCAATCGGTCCGGGGTCCTTGAAATTGGAATTGGCTCGGATGATTCCGTGGGTCATCAGGCCGTTGAAGGGGACCTGGAGATTGGGCTGTTTCAAATAATGATAGATGTTCTGATCGCGATAGGTGATGGACTTTTCTCGGGCCGAGCCCGGCCCCTGGAACCCGTAATCCATTCCGCCGAGCCAGACGCAATCGGCCCATAACAGCCAGAAGGGGCTGAGCCAGGTTCCGACCGTTATGTTGAAGAAGGCGTCGGGGTTGATCTGATGGGAGGCATTGATGGTCTGGATCAGGGCGTCGGTGACCGCGGTTTGGGAGGCCTCGGGAAGCGGGTGGCTGTGCCAAGGAACTCTGCAGGCGGCGCCGATATTGTCCAGCTTGAAATAGGACACGCCGGCCCGGGTCGCGGTGACGATTTGTTTCTGAAATTCCTGGTGGTATTTCTCTCCGGCAGGACAGAAGCCATTGGCGATGATATTGGCTGAGATCCAATTTTTTTCATAGCCCTGTCCGAGGGTCCAAAGGAGGCGCTTGAGTTTCCGGTTGCCGTATCCTCCGGCCGGGCTGAACCACATCCCGGGTTGGGCGCCGACGGCTTCCGCGCTTTTTTTGACGGCCGCGATTCCCTGGGGGAATTTTTCCGGATGGAACTGCCATAGTTTGGAGAAATTGTCCCAGCCGTCATCAATCACCACCGCGTCCAGCTTGATCCCGTAAGGGTCGGAAAGATGATCTTTCAGTCCCTGGATGGAATTGATCAGGCCGGTTTGGTTGACCGACCCGGGCATATCATACCAGGAATTATAGAGAAGGTAGGGCGCGGGCCGACGGTGTCTTTTTTCGTCCAGATATTTGAAGAACCACTTGCCGGTTTGATCCGGCTCCGAGACCCCGAGCACGGCCGGGTAGGCCTGAAAAAGCTCCGGGGTGATCCATTGGCCGGGCTGGTAGCAGATGGAAATATTCCGGCCGGAAATTTTGGCCTCGGTCAGCGGATAGGCGACGGCGAAAAAGAGGTTCCCCGCATAGACCGGCTGACCGGGGGAGGGAAAAGTTATGGCGGTTCCGGTTCTGCCCGCCTGGGAGTCAACCAGGCAGATTTTTTCCAGGAACTTTTTATCCCGCTCGGTTCTGAGCAGCAAAGTTTTCTCCACTGCGATTCCGGATTCGGAGATTTGAAAATCTAGCCGGCCGGCCAGGCCGTCCCCATCGTCCTTGAGATAAAAGCTCAACCTTCCCGGCGTTTTTTCCGCCCGATCCACCAGGAATTCAGAGGCCTGGACGGTTTTTCCGCGGAAGTAAAGGATAAATTGCTCGCCCTCCAGGGAACTGGTTTGATGGATGATCCGATTGCTGACCGCCAGATGATAAAGATGTTTTTCCTGGACGCCGATGGTGAAGACGAGCAGGGGGCTTTGCAACTCATACAGGTCCAGGTCCAGGCTGGTTTCCTTTTTCAAGCCGGTCGGCTGAGTTTGAGCCGGCACCCAGCCGGCCAGGGCGAGGATCAGGATCAGAAATCCGGCCGCGCTGAAAAAGGTTTTTTTATACAAAAATTTAAGCTCCCTTGAGACCGGTTCCTCCATCCACCACGATCATCTGGCCGGTGATATATTTGGCGGCCGGGCCGGCCAGGAACACCACCGCCCCGACCACATCGTCCGGCTCGCCGAGCCGGCCCAGGGCGCTGGATTGCTCCACCACCTTGCGGATGAAATCGTTTTTCCAGATCGCCTCGCTGAATTTGGTCTTGATCACCCCGGGCGCCACCGCGTTCACGCGGATGCCCTTTTCTCCCAGCTCCGCGGCGAGCACGCGGGTAAGCATCAGCAGTCCGGCCTTGGAGATGCTGTAAACCCCCAGTCCCATCATCGGCTTGAGGCCGGCCACGCTCGCGACATTGACAATCGCCCCTCCGCCCTTCTCCGCCATTTTTGCCGCAACCAGCTTGGAAAGAAAAAATGGCCCCTTCAGGTTGACTTCAAAAATTTTGTCCCAGGCGCCCTCGTCGGTGTTGATGGCCGGCCCGAACACCGGGTTGGTCGCGGCGTTATTGACCAGCACATCTATTTTCCCGAACTGCTGGATCACCTGGTCCACTAACTTCTTCCGGTCCTCTTCCTTGCCCACATGACAGGCAATCGCGCAGGCCTTCCCGGACTTGCCCTGCAGATTGCAGGCCACCTTGTCCAAAGCGTCCTGCTTGCGGCTGGTCAAAACCACACTGGCGCCCAAATCGCAAAAAGCCCCGGCCACCGACTCGCCGATCCCTCGGCTGGCCCCGGTGATCAGGACCACCTTTCCGGAAAAATCAAACCACTCCTTAATCATTTTGTCCTCCGTTAAAATTTATTCCCGATCTTGATAGCGGGGCGCGGACACCCGCTGGATTTCTCCCACCTTGACCACTCTTCCTTTTTTCAACGAGGCGATCCCGGCGCAACAGGCTTCCACCACCGGGTAACATTCCTCGGCCGCGGGCGGAAAATCTCCTTTGCCCAAAACCGCCCGGTTGAAATTCTCCGCCAGAATTTTGTATAAATCAACCGGCTCGTATCGCTTCTCCTCGCCCCGGCCGCCCGAACGCCGGATCAGCTTGAAGGTTCCGTCCCCGTCCGGCCAGTTGATCTGCGCCTGGATTTGTTTCCCGGTCCCCTGGATCAAAAGGAAATTGGTCTCCCCGGCCGAGATATTATTGGAAGAGGCGATGCCGGTGGCGCCGCCCTCGAAGTTGATGGAAACGCTCACCGCGGTGTTGACGCAGTCGTCGCTCTGACCGCCTGTTCCCAGGGCGGAAACCTCGCGGGCCCTTTTCCCGATCATCCAGAACAACAGGTCCAGCCCCTGCAACCCCAGGTCCATCATACACATCGGCCCGGAATGGAATTGGTCCCGCCACCAGGCCTGCTCCGGGGCCTTGCCCCGGCTCAGGTAAACATATGCCTGGATCAATTCCCCCAACTCCCCCCGGCTTAGGTCGTCCTTCAATTCCTTCAAAGCCGGATGATGCCGGAGCGGGAAGCAGGTCCCCAACCGAACTTCTTTCCTGGCCGCAGCCTCCGCCAATTTATGCGCGCCGTCAACGCTCAATGCGATCGGTTTTTCCACCAAAACATTCTTGCCCGCCTCCAGCGCCTTGAAGGCCTGCGGGGTATGGAGATGGTGCGGGGTGGAGATGTAAACCACCTGGGCCTCCGGGTCGTCCAGGAAATCGCTGAACTTGCCGAACCCCTTGACCCCCAGCTCCTGCTCCGCTTCTGCGACGCGCTCGGGGCAGGAACAGCAGACCGAGACGATCTCAATCTCTTTGATCTTTTTCAGGGCCGGGACCATCCTTTTGCGCGCCTGCTCGCCCAGGCCCACGATCCCCCATTTCACCGCGTTCATTATGCCGCTTCCTTTGGTTGAGTAATTGACTCCGCAACCCGACGATCCTCATTGGAATTGCCCGCTGGTTTGGAAAACCGCCCGGGATCAATGCCTCTCTCGGAGAGGGCGGTTGCCCCGCGACTGGGCGATGCCAAAAGCCCCGGAGAAGCTTGCAGGGGAACTCCCGGTTGGAACTGCCGGGCCGTTTGATCTGGAAGAATTGCCATCACCTTTAAAACACCCCGGGAATGAGTTTAGCACCAAAAATAAAAATAGAAAATCCAGACCGCCTTCCTGTCCGCCGTAGCCTTTGCTTGCTCGGACAATCTGTTTCATCCTTCTAAGCAGCAGTAAACTGCTGCTGCTACGGAGAACGGACGGCGGAGGCGGTTCAATATTTATTGATTCGGACCGGGATGCCGTCCAGGATGGAGATTCCGGAAAAGACATCGTAGAGTTTCTCGTCGGTCACCTCGTTCACATTCACCCCGGCGTGTTCTTTTGCGACCCGCAGTTTTACGCCTTCCTGGTTATGACCCCATCCGAAGGGCATACTGACCACGCCCGGCATAATGTCGTCGGTGATTTCCACCGGCACTTTGATCTCGCCGATCTGGGTGGATACCCGCGCCAATTGTCCGTCCATTAGGCCCAATCGCCCGGCATCGCCCTTGTTTATGATCAAGGTGCAGTCTGGTTTGCCCTTGACCAGGCGGGGGCTGTTGTGCATCCAGGAGTTGTTGCTTCTTAAAGAGCGCCGGCTGACCAGAAGAAATTCATCCTTGTTCGGCGATGACCATTGCTCAATCCTTCCTTCCAGCCGGGTCAGGTCCTTGACCAGTTTTTCCGGGACCAGGTTGATCTTTTGGTCTTTGGTGGAAATGATTTTATCCAGCCTGGGCTCAAGCGGTCCGAGGTCAATGCCGTGCGGCTCTGCCATAAGCTTCTTGAGCGAGAGCTTATGCGGCCCGAGCTTTAAGAGCAGGTTCAACTGACGGTCGGGTCGGAGCCAATAAAGCGCTTTGCGCTTGAGCCATCCGAGGGCAAAAGTCGCGGCGCCGGAATGTTTTTCCAGATGATATAACAGGTCAAGCATAATCTCCCAGTTGTGTTTGGCGCCCGCGGGTTTCGGGAACAGGGCCGGGGTGTAATGGACGAAGTTTCGGACCGACATATTGTATTCCAGGATCGGGTAATGGTCATTTTCCATCGGGCCGGTCGGGGGCAGGATCAGGTTTGCATAACGGCTGGTCTCGTTGATGTAGAAGTCTATGGACACCATAAACTCCAGGCTCTTGAGCGCCTGTTCTATCCGCCTGGTGTTCGGCAGAGAGAGCGCGGGGTTCCCGGCCATTGTGATCAGGCCGCGGATTTGTCCCGGACCCGAAGTCAGGATTTCTTCGGCGAACACGGCCGCGGGAAACTCTCCGTTGAACTCGGGCAGTCCGGAGACGCGGCTTTTCCAACGATCAAAGAATCCGGGCTGGCGGAGGAGTTTGGCCAGTCCGACCAGGTCCACCGCGGGCGTGGTGAACATAGCGCCCCCGGGCCGGTCAACATTCCCGGTGATGATGTTCAGCGCGTCGCAGAGCCAGGTGGCGAGGGTCCCGAACTCCTGGGTGGAAATCCCCCTTCGGCCGTAGCAGACCGCTTTCTTGGCCGAGGCAAAATCCGTAGCAATGGTCTGGAGGTCTTTCTCCGACAGCCCGGTGGCTTTGGTCACGCGCGAGGGCGGGAAATTTTTTGCGATCTCCTTCAACCGGTCAAGCCCTTTGATCTTTTTTCTGAGATCGCCCGGATCGGCAAGTCCTTGCGCGAATATGACATTGATCATTGAAAGCAGGAACAGGGCGTCGGAGCCGGGCCTGATGAAATAATGCGCGTCCGCGATTTCAGCGGTCTCGTTCCTCCGCGGGTCAACCACCACGATCTTGGCTCCGCGCTTTCGCATCTCCAGCAGGCGGTTCTTGCAATCGGAGGCGGTCATAATGCTTCCGTTTGATACCACCGGGTTGGCTCCGAGGATCAGGAAGTAGTCGGTGCGCTCAATGTCGGGGATGGGCAGGATGGCCTGGTTGCCGAAAACCAGCAAAGACACCAAGGTCCGGGTGAGCTGATCCACCGAGGTCGCCGAGAACACATTTTTGGTCTTGAAACCTTTCACGAACGGCACCAGGCACAAGAGCGAGCCGTAGTTGTGGCCGATCGGATTCCCGTAATAAAGAGCGAGCGCGTCCCGGCCGTATTTCCGCTGGATTTCGGACAGTCTGCTTCCAGCCTCCTCCAGGGCATCCTCCCAGGAGACCTCTTCCCACTCGCCCCCCTTTTTCCGAACCGGAGCGCGCAGCCGGTCCGGGTCATAATGGAGGTCCTGATGGGCGATGCCCTTGGGGCAGATGTGTCCGCGGCTGAAGCCGTGCTCTTGATCTCCCCGGATGGAGATGATCCTTCCGGCCGCGCTCTCTATTTCCAGGCCGCAGGCGGAGTCGCAGAAGTCACAAATCCCAAAGTGTATGCTTGCCATTACGACCGACACCCCTTGGCTTATGTTTGAAAGTCAATTGTCTTGCCGGCAAAAATCGCTCTCCAATCCGGAGACCCGGATGAGCCGGCTGAATTTTTCAGCCGGTCTTATTCCCGCAATTGGGGCAAAATTTTGCGCCCGGGGCAAGGTCTGCCTGGCACTTGGGGCATTTGCCGGCTGAGAGCGATTGTCCGCAATTGGGGCAGAACTTGGGCGAGCCATCCACCGCATTGCCGCATTTGGGGCATTTGGTTGTTTGCGTGAGTTGGCCTCCGCAGTTGCCGCAGAACTTGGTCCCGGCCGGCTGTTCCGCCTGGCAGCTCGGGCATTTTATTTTAGGCCCGGCCTGTGCTCCAGCCGTGGCTCCCATAATCATCCCCGGCATCATCATTCCCAAGCCGGCGCCCACCCCGACTCCCATTCCGGCCCCGGCCATCCCGCCTCCGCCTTCCTGCTTGGCCGCGTCACCCATGGCCTTGGCGGCCTTGAACTGCATAAATTTTCCCATATCCCCGACCGCTCCCATCGCCGAACGGTCGTCAATAATTTTCTGAACTTCTTCCGGAGGGGTGATGCTCTGGATGAAGAAGTCAATCACCTCCAGGCCGTATTTCTCAAAATCGCCCATCACCCGGGTCTTGGCCGCCACCCCCAGTTCGTCATAAACCTTGGCCAGGTCCAGCAAGGTTTCCAACTGTTCCCCGAGCAAATCGTTTAGCCGCGACACGATCACATCTTTCAGATACTCGTGGATCTGCTCGCTTCGGTAAATCCCCTGGGTGCCCACGATGGTGTTGACGAACAGGAGCGGCTGTTTCACCTTCAGCGTGTAATTGCCGAACGCCCTGAGCCGGACCATCCCCAGCTCCTTGTCGCGGAAGACCACCGGCTCGCTGGTCCCCCATCTCAGCTTGGTGAACACCTTCATATTCACGAAACACACTTCCACCCGGAACGGACTCTTTTGCCCGAACCCGACCATACTGGTCATAAACTTGGTCAGGAACGGGATGTTCTGGGTGGACAGGGTGTGCCGGCCGGCGCCGATCACATCATAGGCTTTGCCGTCCCGGAAAAACACCGCGGTCTGGCTCTCCCGAACCACCAGTTGCGAACCGAACTTGGTCTCGGCCGAACCTTCCTCCGGAATCCGGTGAACCAGTTCCTCTCCAGTCTGGTCAAAATATTCAATCACATCCAAAAATTGCGCAGCCATTTTTGTTCTCCTTTCAATGATTCGGTTTTACTTCCCGGCCTGACGCTCCCGGGCGTAGGCGTCCCGCTGATCCAGCTTGGTCTCAAAGTCCTTGATCTTCTGGTCCAAAGCGGACAGGCTGGTCTTAAGCTCGGCCGCGGGCTTGGAAAGTGTCTCGCTCAAGCCGCTCTCCAGGCCCGAAATCTGGTCAAACAGGCTCTGGTCAAAATCCAAAAGCCGCTTCAGTTGGTCGTCCCCCATCACCTCCAGGTCAAACACCCCGCTATATCCGCGCGCCGCGAACTTGATGCTGTCCCTGATTTTATCCAGCTTGCGGGTGGACCGGTCCAGTAAATCCAGCCCGGTCAAAACTTTGTTTTCCACCAAAGTTTGCTTGGCGCCGTTGATCCGGTCAATCAGCCCCTGGATCTTATTCACCAGTTCGTCCCGGATCACCTTGTCCAGGTCCCGGGTTTCCTCCCGTTGAAGATAGGTCCGCAGAAGCGGGACATACTTCTTCCCGAAATCCTCCAATCGCTTCGGATAGGTCTTCGGCATCTTTACCTCCCTCTAAAATTCTCTTTCAATATTCTAGCCGGATATTTCTAAAAAGCCATAAACAAATCCGTGCCCGCCGTTTGGAGAAAAAGGATCAAGGTGATGATAAACAACGGCCCGTCCGTGAGCGCGCCCACCAGGTAGGCGAAATGTTTGTGCCGCGCGAAAAGCGTCAGGTAAAGCAGGGTGGAACAGATTTTACTCGCCAGCACAATCAGCGTCATTTCCAGGTATGCCACCGGGTTCAGCGCGACAAAAATACAGAGCAACACCAGCATCAGCATCATGGAAGTGGTCAGGGCCAGCCAGAATTTCTCGGTGGAAAGAGGGATGGGAGGGAACCGGTCCTTGAACAATTTGGCCGAAACCGTGTTCATCTGCTCCAGCAGGCGGTTCTGCAGGAACAGGAAAAACAACATTGCGGTGAAATACATTACCGCGGAAATCGCCATCCAATACTTGAGATAGACTAAACCGTTTCCCATTTCAGCCCTCCTCCTGCGCGGTTCTGGCTTAAGTATATTTGATCCGGATGGAACTGGCAAATGCCGGGCTGTTCGCGCAATCTTGCGCAAGCCTTGCAAATTCCCGATTTTTCCTTATCAATAATAATTATTAGTATTAGCAGAAACCGAATCCGGGCCGGGGGAATGAATCAAAAAATGACCGGGATGACTGGACAACGGAAGGCGGTCCTGTCCGCGCTCCAGGGATTGACCGATCATCGGAGCGCGGGCCAGGTTTTCCAGGCGGCGCGCAAGTAGCCGCCCCGGGTGAGTTTGTCCACGGTTTACCGGAACCCGGAAAAGATGGCCGGGGCCGGATTGGTCCGGCGTCTGGAATTTTTGGGATATTGTCCGAATTGTCAAGGGAAGAGGGAAAAACTTTAGAGGAGGTAAGGAAACGATGACGATCAAAGGAAGCAAGACCGAGAAGAATCTGTTAAAGGCCTTTGCCGGGGAGTCTCAGGCCCGGAACCGCTACACCTATTTCGCGGGCCAGGCGCGTAAGGAAGGGCTGGAGCAGGTCGGTTTCATTTTTGAGGAAACCGCGAACCAGGAAAAGGAGCACGCCAAGAGGTTCTTCAGCTACCTGGAAGGGGGCGAGTTGGAAATACAGGCCGCGTATCCCGCGGGAAAAGTAGGGGCGACGCTGGACAACCTGAAGGCCGCGGCAGCCGGCGAAAATTTTGAGCACACCAAGCTCTACCCGGAATTTGCCCAGGTGGCCAAGCAGGAGGGGTTTGACGAAGTCGCGGAACTGTTCGTGCGGGTGTCGGTGGCGGAAAAATATCACGAGAAGCGCTACCGCGATTTTGCCGCGAACCTGGAATCCGGCCGGGTGTTCAAGCGCGATCAGAAAGTGGTCTGGCGCTGCCGGAATTGCGGATATTTGCACGAGGGTAAGGAAGCGCCGGAGATTTGCCCGGCCTGCAAACATCCCCAGGCCTATTTTGAGTTGAAGGGGGAAAACTGGTGATTGAATGCGATAAACGGTTAAGGCCGCCGATGAATCGGTCTTGTGCCTTAAGCCGTGCACCGGAAAAGGGGAGGGAATAAATGGCCGACAAACTCAACGAGGCTTTTTATCAGGCCTATGAGGGGGAATCCAAGGCCGCGCTGAGGCTGAAGATTTATGCCAAGAAGGCGGAGCAGGAGGGGTATCCTCAGATGGCCAAATTGTTCCGGGTGATCGCGCTATCGGAGGAAGTGCACGGGGAGCGGAGTTTAAGGATGCTCCGGGAGATCAAGGGGACAGAGGACAATTTAAAATCAAGCTTTGAATCGGAAGCCAACATTGCGGGCGTGGCCTATGATCAATTCTTCAAGCTGGCCGCGGAGAATGGGAATGCGGGGGCGGGAACCATTTTCAGTCAGAGCCGGGATGTGGAAGGGGGCCACGCCAAGCTCTACAAGGAGGCGATGTCTCACCTGATGGAGGAACGGGAGACCACCTATTATATCTGCCAGGTCTGCGGGTATGTTTCGGACGGGATCTTGCCGGAGCAATGCCCGGTCTGCCAGGCGCCGAAAGAGCAATTTGTGAAGTATTGAGTTGGGAAAATAAAACAACCGATAAAGGAGGGAAAAATGGCGAAACGGCTGGAAATTTACAAATGCGATATTTGCGGGAACATCGTGGAGGTTCTGGACGGCGGGAAGGGGGAATTGGTTTGTTGCGGGGAGCCGATGACCCTGATGACCGAAAACACGGTTGACGCATCCAAAGAAAAGCACCTCCCGGTGATAGAGAAAGTGGAGGGCGGGATCAAGGTGAAAGTGGGGAGCGTTCCTCATCCGATGGAAGAGAAACATTATATTGAATGGATCGAGCTGATCGCGGACGGGAAGGCCTACCGGGAATTCTTGAAGCCGGGAATGGCTCCCGAGGCCTTTTTCTGCGTCAAGGCCGAGAAGGTCTCGGCCCGGGAATACTGTAACCTTCACGGATTATGGAAGGGGTGAGAGGATGTTGAACCAGAAGATAGAAGAGGCCTTTAACCAGCAGATCAACGCCGAGCTGTATTCCGCCTACCTCTATCTCTCAATGGCGGCCTATTGTGAATCCATCAACCTGCCCGGGTTCGCCCTCTGGCTCAAGGTGCAGACCCAGGAAGAGATCACCCACGGCCTAAGGCTTTACAATTTCATCAATGACCGGAACGGAAGGGTGCGCCTGACCGCGATCGGCGCGCCTCCCAAGGAATGGGCCGGCCCGCAGAACGCTTTTGAGGAAGCCTATAAACACGAGCAGATGGTCACCGGCCTGATCAACAGCCTGATGGACCTGGCCGACCAGGAACGCGATCATACCAGCTCGGTTTTCCTGCAATGGTTCGTAAACGAGCAGGTGGAGGAAGAGGCGAATACGCTCAAGGTGGTTCAGAAACTCAAGCTGGCCAAAGATAATTCCAGCGCGATCCTGATGCTGGACCAGGAGATGGGGACCCGAACCTTTGTGATGGACCCGCTTCTGGGGCCGACCGTCGGGTTCGGAGGAGCCGGAGCAGGCGCCGGGGCCTGAGCAAAAGCCGGCTTTTTGGGCTTTTTGAACCCGCGGGAGTCGGGGCAAAATTTTCTCTAAAGGAGATGACAATGGGCGAGCGAGAAGAGCAGATGTTGAAAGTGTTCCGGATTGCCCTGGAGATTGAGGAAAAGGGAAGGGCCTTTTATCAGGGCGTGGCCGAGACCACCCAAAATTCCCTGGGCAAGAAGGTGTTCAAGATGCTGATGTCGGACGAGTCGGTCCACAAGAAGCGGATCACGATGGTTTATCAATCGCTGAGCCGGAATCAAGTCTGGTCCGAGGACTGGAAACAACAAAAGGTGGATCAGGGAGGCCCGCAAAAGATTTTCCGGGAACTGGGCAAGAAGCAATCGCAAAACCTGGAAACGGACGCCTCGGATTTGGCCGCTTTGGAAGTGGGGATCGGGCTGGAATTCGCTTCAATCAGCTTCTACCAGGAGCGGCTGAACCAGACCAAGGAAAAAATGGAAAAGGAATTCCTGGGACAGATGATCCAGGAAGAAAAAAACCACCACCAACTGCTGGCGGATATGAAACTGTATCTCAACGACCCCTCGGCCTGGTTCATTGAAAAAGAGCGCCACGGCCTGGACGGCGTCTGAAAGCAAAAAGCTCAGCCAGGCGATAGGTCAACGCCGAACCGAATAAAAAGGAGGTCTTGATGAATCAGCATTTGAAAGCGGTGAAAATTTCGGACAAGGTTTACTGGGTGGGAGCGATTGACTGGACGATGAGGGATTTCCACGGCTACCAAACCCAGCGCGGCTCAACCTATAACGCCTTTCTGGTGATCGGGGAAAAGCCGATCCTGATTGATACGGTCAAGGCCCAGTTCCGGGACGAGCTGCTCGCCAGGATCAGCTCGGTGATGGACCCGAAACGGATCCAAATCATCATCTCCAACCATACCGAGATGGACCATTCCGGCTGTCTCCCTGACCTGATTGAGCTCGCCAAGCCGGAAAAGGTGTTCGCCTCTCCCAACGGCGCCGAGGCCCTGAATGAGCATTTCAAGATCAGTCAGGAGATCATCCCGGTCAAGGACGGAGAAACCATGGACCTGGCCGGATTGAAATTCACCTTCCTGGAAGCCCGGATGCTGCACTGGCCCGATTCCATGTTCAGCTACCTCAATGACGAAAAAATACTGTTTTCCTCCGATGCCTTCGGGATGCATCTGGCCAGCTCCGAACGCTTTGACGACGAGCTGGATCAGCCCGTCCTGGAATACGAGGCCGCCAAGTATTACGCCAACATCATCACGCTTTATTCCCCGATCGTGCTCAAGGCTCTGGAGCGGGTGTCCAAAATGGGCATTGAGCTGAAAATGATCGCCCCGGACCACGGCCCGATCTGGCGCAAGAACATCAAGCGCGTCCTGGAACTGTATAAAAAATGGGCCGAGCAAAGGCCGACTAAAAAAGCCGTGGTGGTCTATGACACAATGTGGAACAGCACCGGCAAAATGGCCAAAGCCATCTCGGACGGACTAACCTCGGCCGGGATCAGCGTCAAGGTGATGAAGCTCCGCGATGATCACCGCTCCGATGTGGCCACCGAATTGCTGGACGCCTGCGCGCTCCTGGTCGGGTCCCCCACTTTGAACAACGGCCTGTTCCCGACTATGTCCGACTTGCTAACCTATTTAAAAGGATTGAGGTTCAAGAACAAAATCGGAGCCGTGTTCGGCTCTTACGGCTGGAGCGGAGAAGCGAACCGGATTTTGAAAGAAAATCTGGAAGGAATGAAAATACCGGTCACGGCTGAAATCCAGAGCAAGTTTGTCCCGACCCAGGAAATGCTGGATCAATGCTTCGCTCTGGGGGGGCAGGTTGCGGAAAGGATCAAGGAAGTTGTTAAATAATAATGGAAAGCAAGGCCTTCGGGGTCTCCATTCCCGCTTATATTGCCCCGCCGGCCCGGCAAGGAATTCAAATTTAAGCAGGAGGATATAAAAGATGAAGAAGTATCAATGCGCTGTCTGCGGATATATTTATGACCCGGCCAAGGGAGACCCCAAGCACGGCCAAAAGCCCGGAACCGCTTTTGAAGCATTGCCCGACGATTGGACCTGCCCGGTCTGCGGCGCCGCTAAAGATCAGTTCGAGCCGCTCGGATAGTATTATATTTTTGCCGCAGAGGCGCCGCTCCGCAAATTCTGCCACCAATCCCTTGATCCGGTGGATTCTTACGCTTATTTTTCCGGCGGCTTCTGGAGGAAGAATTTGGAATGGCGATATTGTTGGAGGGCGTCCTTGATGAAGACATTGAGGACTGCGGCTGCGGGGACGGCGACCAGGATTCCGAAAAAGCCGAGCAGGTCCACCCCGATCAGGATGGCCAGGATCACCGCGACCGGGCTTAAGCCGACCTTTTTTCCCACGATCTTTGGGGTGATGAAATAGCTCTCAATAGTTTGGGCCACCGCGAACACAACCCAGACCCCGACCAGTTGCCAGGAAAACCCGTTTTCCAAAAGCGACATAATGCTTCCGGCCACGATCCCGACCGCAGTCCCGAAGTAGGGTATGATCAGGGCCAGGCCCGATACCATCCCGATCACCACGGCCATGTTCACTCCGACCATGAGCAGGCCGATGCTGTAAAGCAGGCCGAGGATGATGCACACGGTCAGTTGTCCCCGGATGAACGCGGCCAGGACCTCGTCAACCTGTTGGAATTTTTCCAGCAGATAGTCGCGATAGGCGAGCGGGAAATAGGACGCCGCGCGCTCCTTGAGCGATTCCCAGTCGCGGAGGAAATAAATCAGGAGCACCGGGACTATTAACAGGCCGAAAAACCACAAGAACAGCGTCAGTCCCTTGGAGCTGATTTTTTTAGCGAAATCGGTCACCGGCTTGAGGGAGGAAGCGTCCATTTTTAAAATCTGGTTCTTGGCCTCGTCCATCCATTCCGTGAAATTGCGCGGGAGGTCTATCTTCAAATACTTGAGCGCGAGCGGCTCGGCCTTTTCCTGGACCCGGGCCAAATATTGCGGAAGGTTTTCTGTCA
>CAIYYW010000284.1 GCA_903930515.1 uncultured delta proteobacterium
CGAAACCGACAAGCCTCCCAGGATGGTGGAGGAAAGCAAAAACAGTTTCACCATCAACTTTAAGGATGTGGAGCTGGAGCAGATCATCAAGGTCTTCTCCGACATCACCGGCAAGAATTTCATCCTGGAGCAGGTTCCCAAAGGCAAAATCACCATTGTCTCCCCGGTGCGAATGCCCAAGAGCCAGGCCCTCCCCATCTTCGAGGCGATCCTGAATCTGAACGGATATAATATGGTGGCGACCAGCATCTCCAACCTCTACCGGATCGTCCCGATCTCGGAGGCGTTGAAATCCAACCTTCCGATTTATCTTCCCGGCGAGGAGCCCCCCCGGTCGGGCGAGAATTATGTCGTGCGTTTTATTCCGCTGGAATATTTGAACGCCCAGGACGCGGCGAATGTGATTCAGCCGATCCTGAGCAAAGAAGCCGCCAACGCGGTCCCCTATCTCCCCACCAACACCCTGATCGTGGTGGACACCTCGCTCAACATCTCCCGGATTTTGCGGGTGCTCAAGGCCCTGGATGTGCCGTCCCTGCAGCCGGAAATGGAAATAGTCACCCTGAAATACAGCGGCGCCGCGGATATGGCCGGGCTGCTCAGCCAGATTTTCGGCGAGCAGGGCGGGGCCAAAAACGCAGCCACGGTTCAGCCCCGCGCGCCCGGAGGGGGGAGACCGCCCACCGAGCCGATCGGGGGGGGCACGAAAGGAGGGATCCAGGCCAAGATCATTCCGAACGAGAGATTGAATTCCCTGATCCTGATCTCGGACCGCAACACCCTGGAATCGGTCAAGAAAATTATCTCCCAACTGGATGTGCCGGCTGAAGACAAAGGGGTGTTCCATGTCTATTACTGCAAAAACGCGGTCGCGCGGGAACTGGCCTCAACCCTGTCCACCCTGTCCGGAACCGGAGGAGGCGGAGCAGGCATCTCCCGCACATCTTCCCGGCGCACCTCCGGGACCACTGGAACCAGCGGGATGTCAATGCAAGGGATCACCGGCGGAGGCGGGGTAGGAATCGGCGGGGGAGGGTTCAGCGGCGGAACCTCTTCCGCCACTCTCAGCGGAGGAATGTTTGAAGGCGAGATCAAAATCAGCGCGGACGATGCGACCAATTCTTTGATCATCATCGCCACTCCCCGCGATTATGAGACGGTCAAGCAGGTGTTGGAGCTTTTGGATATCCCCAGAAGGCAGGTGTTCGTGGAAGCGGTGATGCTGGAACTGACCCTGGACCAGACCCGGTCGGCCGGCGTCTCGACTCATGCCGCCAGTCCGCTGGACAAAAACGGGATGGCCTTCGCCAGCTCGGCTCCGGGCGGGCTTAATACCCTGCAATTGCTCAGCCTGTTCAATCAAGGGGTTTCGCTCCCCGGCGGCCTGATGGTGGGCGCACTCACCAATCCCATTACCATTGCGGGAGAAAAGGGAGAGATTACCATCCCCAGCGCCGGGGTTCTGCTGCAGGCCCTGGCCAGCGATTCCAATGTCAATGTCTTATCCGCCCCCACCATCCTGACCACCGACAACGAGGAAGCCGAAATCATGGTCGGTCAGAGAATTCCGTTTCTAACCGGGCAGACCATTGCCACCGGCGGCCTTTCCAGCAATAGCATCACCAGAGAAAATGTGGGGATCAAGCTCAAACTCACCCCCCAGATCAATGAAAGCGGAACCATCCGGCTCGATATCTCCACCGAGATTTCCAGCGTCAGCGGAAGCGACCCCATCCTGGGCGCGATCACCTCCAACAAAACCGCGTCCACCACCGTGATCGTGAAGGACGCCCAAACCATCGTGATCGGGGGATTGATGGAGGACCGGAGAAGCACATCCAATGCCCGGCTGCCTTTCCTGGGAGACCTCCCGGTGGTCGGATGGCTGTTCAA
>CAIYYW010000285.1 GCA_903930515.1 uncultured delta proteobacterium
AAAGAAAGCTTGACCGTCTTGATTTCAAAATGCCCCACCGAAATGGTAACAGAGTTTGCAGCCGCGTTCAAAGGCTTCGGGTTAAGCTCAAGCAGGTCCGTCTCGGCCGCGGCCACAATCTTGAGCGCCGGATTGACTTGCAGGGTGGCGCTGATGTCCCTGCCCTCCCCCTCCACAATCCGGATGATGATGGAACCGTCGTCTTCCGCCTTCTTCACCTGCGCGATATAGGCGCTGTCGCTCTCAAGCGAGAACCAACCGGCCTGGGCCGGGAGTTTGCCCGAATGAGGAGACGTAAAAACCGCGGCCGCGGGCGTGTTGTAATTATAGGCGGCTTGAGACACTTTCCCCTCTCGCCATCCGCCCTGGTGGGGATAGAGCGCGAGATGGGCCCAATGCTCGCCGGCGTCGGTCTGGGGGAAGGCGATGATTTTTTCCAGCGGGTTCACCTCCCGGGCTGCCCCTGCCGCGGCAGGGTATTTGGCGTTCTTGATGATGCTCATCCTGAATCCTTTGCCATCCTCGGTCAGGCTCAATCCGTGTTTGCCGAAGTTGAGCAGGGCCACTCCGAAATCGTTATTGGAAAGGTCCGCCCATTTTCCCACCGGCATTTCCGTGCGCGCTTTGTCCCAGGGTATGGTCGGATGGGTTGACCGCTCAATCACGGCGTAAGGGATTTCCGCGGCGACCTTGTCGGTCACGACCGTGGTATTGAACTCCAGCTTGACCAGGGTTTCCTTCCAGCGCAGATCGGTCCAGGTCAAAAATTCCACCAGGGGCGACCCGGCTGAGACCGTGATCCACTGCTTGAAGCTGCTCGGCCCGGCCCGGCGTTCCACCAGGACGCGGCTGAAAACCGGGCCTTGGCTGTCAATTTTCACGGAGCAGGATTCCGGGACCGGGACCGGATGGGCCTGGTAATCCGCGGCGAGGTTCCAGGCGGAATATTTTTCAGGCCGGTCCTGGAAGGCAAGAATCCGGTTGCTCGGTTTTGAGATTAATTCCCGGTCCGAGCTTTTGTCATAGAGCGAAATCAGCAGCCCGTTTTTTTTGCTCACCGCGATTCTCACCAGCTCGTTTTCCAAAGTGACCGCGTCTGCGGATTCGCTCGCCAGAGGCCCCTGAAGACGGCTGGACTGGCCGCGCTTGACCAAAAAGATTTTCCAGCCCAGGGCCGGCAGGGTATCCGGAATGAACGATAAAAAAGTCCCCCCTTCAGGGCTGGTTGAAACCTGGCTCGCCAACTCCGCTCCCTGCGGATTGAAAACCTGAAATTCACCCGGAGTGACTTTCATTCCGACCGGGTCTCTCCGCTCCCATCCGAGCGGGTTGAAAACCAGGATCGGCTCTGCGCCCGGGAGGCTGGTCCGGCTCTCAACATTATCGGCGAGATAAACGAGCGAGGAATTGAGAGCGGCCTCGGTTAATCCCTGGATTTGCCGATACTGAACCCGGGCGTCCGCGTAAACCTCGGGAATGCTGGACCCGGGAAGGATGTCGTGGAACTGGTTGAAGAGGGCGAGCTTCCAGGCCCGGACCAGGTCGCTCATCGGGTATCGGCCTCCCAAGAGGAAAGCCAGACTGGAGGCGGCCTCCGCGGTCCTCAGGTTTGCCTCGGCCTTGCGGTTGGCGCGCTTGATCCATTCCTCGGTGGTCAGAACCCCCTGATGGAAATCCAGATACAGTTCATCGTTCCAGGTCGGGAGCCGGTCGGAATATTGGTCAAAAGCCGCGAACAACCGGGGCGCAGTGGCCAATTTGCCGAACCCCAACTCCTGCAGGGCCAGTTGCCGTTCAATCTCAAAATCTTTCGGGCCGTTGCCCCCGTCTCCGGCTCCGTAAAAAGTCCCCATCACCGGGATCAGGTCTTGGCTGAGTTTATCGCTGATTTGTTCCGGCGCGGTCAGATAGCCCGCAACCAACCGCTCGCCCGGTTTCAAGAGCAGACGGGTGTCGCGGAATCCCTTGCCCACCCTTTGGCTCAAATCCCCGAGCGGGGCGAGCAAATAATCTTTGCGCCGGGGAGGCCGGAACTCGGAGTCTTTAAAATAGTTTTTCTTGCCGGGAGTGGGACAGATATAAGTCTGGATCCGGGAACCGTCCGGTGCCTGCCAGAAGAAAATATGGAACGGGAAGATATTGTAGTCGTTGAGGGCCGGCTTGTAAGTCCAGAGATATTTCTGTCCGGCTTTGGCCAGGAATTGAGGCAGGTTCCAGTTGAAGCCGAAGGAATCTGGAATCCAGGCCACATCGCTGATATGCCCGAAGTTCTGAAGAAAAAACCTCTGGCCGTAAAGCTGCTGCCGGACCAGGGATTCCCCTTCCGGCATATTGCAGTCCGGCTCCACCCACATCCCTCCCACCAGGACCCACCGGCCGTCTTTTTCCGCTTCCTGGATCTCGCGGAAAAGATCGGGCCGGGTGTCCTTGATCCATTGGTAATATTGCGGAGAACTCTGATGGAAGCTGAAGCCCGGAAAGCGCCTGCTGTTTTTCAGGGCGTTGGCAAAAGTTTTCGGGCACTTGTAATCGCGGGTCTGGCGCCAGCGCCAGAGCCAGGCCGCGTCTATATGCGACTGGCCGACGGAATAGATCAAGAGTTGTTCCGGCTTAAGCCCCACTTTCTTGAGCTCGCGGGTATAGTCGTTTTTTATCCACTGGACCAGCTTCGGGCTGATTTTTCCAGGATTTTCTTCCCGGCAATTGAACAGGGACAGGCCGAGAATAAAGGCCAGGGTTAAAGCCAGGGAAATTTTAAATGGCTTTTTCATTCCCGATTTTCCCAAGGGGATATTCCCCGACCCCAGCCGAAGGATTTCCGGCCGGGCGATCCCTCCCGCCCGAAAAATATCCCGCGGCCGGTTTGCTCACTTCTCCGTGATCTTTAGTTTCAGGGTCCTGATTTCAAAATGGCCGACCAAAAGGGTCAGGGAGTCTCCGCTCGATTTCAAGGGTTTGGGATTCAGCTCCAGTAAATCGGTTTCCTGCGCAGAGCCGATCTTAAGCATCGGGTTCACTTTCAAGGTCGCGCTGGTGTCCTTACCCTCTCCCTCCACGATCCGGATGATGATGGAATCGTCATCCTCCGCCTTCTTCACCTGCGCGATGTAGGCGCTGTCGCTGCTCAGCGAGAACAGGCCGGCCTCGGCCGGAAGCGTTCCGGAATGTGCCTTGGCGGAAACGACCACTGCCGGCGTGTTGTATTCATACGCGGCCCGGTAAACCTTTCCCTGCTGCCAGCCGCCCTTATGCGGATAGAGCGCGAGATGCGCCCAGTGCTCGCCCTGGTCGGTATGGGGGTTGGGGATGGCGAGGGAAGACATATTGACATTCTTGGCTTCCGGCGCCGGGGTCGGGTAGCGCGCGGCCTTGATGATGCTCATCCTCCAGCCGGTCCCGTCCTGGTTCAGGCTGAAACCGTATTTGCCGAAATTGATCAGGGCCAGTCCGAAATCCTGGTTGGACAGGTCGGTCCATTTTTCCACCGGCATTTCCGTGCGCGCCTTGTCCCAGGCCACTTTCGGATGGGTGGACCGCTCAATCACGGCGTAGGGTATTTCCGCGGCAACCTTGTCGGTCTCAATGACGGTATTGAATTCCACCTTGACCAAAGTTTCCTTCCAGCCCATATCCGCGCGGGTGATGATGTTGAGCAGGGGCGAGCCCATAGAGATGGTGAGCCATTGTTTGAAATCGGTCGGGAACCCCTTCCGCTCAATCAGGACGCGGACGAACAGGGGCCCCTGCGATTCCACTTTCAGCGCGGTAACTTCCGGCACGGCCACCGGGTTGCTCAGGTAATTTTCCGAGATATTCCAGGCCGAATATTCCTTGGGCTGATCCTTGTAAGCCAGGATTTTATTGCTCGGCCTTTTCAATAGTTCCTTGGCCAGCCGCTTGTCATAGAACGAATTGAGCAGGCCGGATTTCCTGTCCACCGTGAAGCTGACCAGATCGTTCTCAACCTTGATTACGCTCTTGCCGTCATTGACTTGCGGACCGGAGAGCGCGCACGCCGCCCCGGCCTTCAGATAAAAAGTCTTCCAGCCCAGGGCCGGGAGCGAGCCGGGCGCGAAATATAAAAAATCGCCGCCCTCTTCCGCGGCCGCGGTTTGGCTGGGCAGTTCTTTTCCGGACCGGTCAAAGACCTGGAATTTTTCTCCGGCCTTGACCGGGTATTTCACCGGATCGCTTCTTTCCCATCCCAGCGGGTTAAAGACCAGGATCGGTTCCAGGCCTGCTTGCAAAGGCTGGGTATTGATTTTGGCTTCCAGGCCGCCGAGTTCGGACTGGATGATCTCGTTGCCGTCCTTTTGAATCTGGTTGTGCTGCTCCCGCGCGTCCTGGTAAACCTCCGCAATGGACGAGCCGGGGAGGATGTCGTGGAACTGGTTTAAGAGGATCACCTTCCAGATCGCGGTGATCCTGGCCAGCGGGTAATCAATCCCGAACAAAAACCCGGCGCTGGACACGGCCTCAGCTGTGCGCATCAGGGCCTCGGCCTTGCGGTTGGCGCGCTTGATCCATTCCTGGGTGGTCATCACCCCCTGGTGATACTCCAGATACATCTCGTCGTTCCAGGTGGCGACCCGGCCGGAATATTTTTCCAGCGCGGAGTAAAGCTGGTCCGCGGTTCCGATTTTTCCGTAGCCGAGTTCCTGGAGCGCAAGTTGTTTTTCAATCTCCATCGGGAGCGGTCCGTGTCCGCCGTCCCCGAGCCCGTAGAACGCTCCCACCACCGGCATAATTTCATTGCTCAGGTTTTCCTCAATCGCCTGCGGAGTGGTCAGGTAATTTGCGGTCAGTTTTGATCCCGGCTTGAGCAACAATCTGGTCTCGCGGAAGTTCGCGGCCAACTGCATTCCGCCCACTCCCCCGCCCGGTTTGAGCAGGTAGTCTTTTCCGGAAAAGGGCTTCAGCTCCTGGAAGGGAAACCAGGTCGGGAGCGGCACAATCGGGCAGATGTGGGTCAGGACCTGGGAGCCGTCCGGGGCCTGCCATTGAAAAAGGTGGAAGGGAAAGATGGTGTCCTTGTTCCAGGTCAGCTTGGAGGTCCACATATATTTGCAGCCGCTTCTCGCCGCGAACTGGGGCAGGTTCCAGTTGTATCCGAACGAATCCAACAGCCAGGCGATGTCCGTGGTATGCCCGAATTTCTGCAGGAAATATCTCTGGCCGTAAAGGAATTGCCGGACAAAGGATTCCCCCTCCGGCAAATTGCAATCCGGCTCCACCCACATCCCCCCGACCGCTTCCCATCTTCCCTGCTTCTCATACTGGACGATCTTTTGGAAAATCGCCGGGTCATACTGTTCAATCCACTCGTAATATTGAGGGGCGCTCTGGTGGAAATTAAAGGACGGGTAGGTCTCAATGTTCTGGATCGCCATTCCGAAGGTGATCTTGGTTTTGGACTCCGCGGTCTGGCGCCAGCGCCATCTCCAGGCCGCGTCAATATGGGACTGGCCGATGGAAAAAACCTGAAGGTCCTCGGGCTTCAAGCCCGTGCCCTTCAAGCCGGAAAGGTATTGCGCCTTGGTGGTCCGGATGGTTGACTCGCTGACCTTTCCCTTTTCCTGCTGCTCTTCCGCCCGCGCAAACAGCCCAAGCGTGAAGACCAAGACCAAACCCGACAGAACCAGCTTTTTTCTCCAGTTCATTTGGAAACCTCCTGCTCCAGATTCTGATTTATTTTCAGGGAACGCCGATACGCGGTATAGGCCGCGCTCAAATGACAGATCCAGCCCAAAGTTCCCCCGGACCCGATCCAGAAACCGGGGGTGATGATCAGCCAGAAAATGCCGCGCCAGATGTCGTGGTTATAAAACTGGCCCACGCCCGGAATGATCAGGCTGAAGACCGTGGATGTGGTCGGGTTTCGCTTTTCCATTCAAGGATTATTTATCTTGAGAGTGTAGCTTGCTGAAATGCAAATACAGGGCGTAAGTGATGATAAAAGAAAAAATGAACACCCCGGCCGGGATGATGATCCCGAAAATAATCGTGCTCCGACTCATTTGCCCGCCTCCTTAGCTTTTTTGATCTGCTCCCGTTTTTTATAGTTATACCAGGCAAAGATCAATCCCATGAACGAGGCGATATACGCCAGACTCATCCCGATCAGCTTGCCTCCCCCGGACTGCACGAAATTCATCCAGACATTTTGATCGCTCATTTCCGTTCCTCCCATTTGGACACGCTTTCCACCTGCTTCAGGAACTCCGCCTGTCTCCGCTCGTATTCGTCGGACACCGCCCTCAGTTTCGGGTCAATCACGAAATACATCACCAGGGTGGCGGCGATCCCTCCGATCAGATACACCCACCCGATCGGTCTCTCCAAAAGCACCAGCACCAGTCCGAGCGAGACGAAGATATAAGAAACCGGCGACATAATGCAGGCCACCAATTCCTCCCATCCCCATTTCTCAGCGCTTTCCGGCGTATAGGTCTTTGCCATCTTCTCCTCCTTATCTTGCTCGCGATCCTGCTTTGCAGGATCACTCGTGGCGCAGACACTCTTGTCCGCGCGCCGCTTTTATCTTCTTACTCCTTGATCAGTCCCATTGCCAGGGCTTTCTTATGGATCGGTCCCCACCACCCGATTGGACGGGTCATCACATAATATTTGACCAGATGCGCCTCATCGTCCGGCTTGGTGAAGAGGGTAACCAGAATATAAATCGGGAAGGTCAGCACCATCAGGATCCAGAACTGCTGATAGTCGGGCATATCTTTGGGAAGGATGTTGAACGCCGGAAGCACCCAGACGATCAGCCAGGAGATGCCGAGGTTGGCGATCCAGGATGCCAGGTATCCCCAGGCGTTGAACCTCCACCAGACCACTTGCAGGATGCTGGGGAGCCAGATCCCCGCGGCCTGGAGCCAGAGCGCGAAGATCAGCCAGGAGGTGATGTCCTTCATCAGGGAGCCCATAAAGAAGGACCCGATCAGGAGGATGAAGGTTGAGAGCCGCGCGATCCAGATCAGCTTTTGCTCGGTCGCCATGGGGTTGATGTAATGATGATAGAGGTCTCGGGTGAAATAGGACGCGCCCAGGTTCAAGTGCGATGAGATGGTTGAGAAATGGATTGCGAGCACCGCGGCGAAGAAGAAGCCGACCATTCCCATCGGGAGTTTTTCAAAGGCCATCTGGTACCATCCCATCTCGTATCTGCTCACATCCGTGATGTTCGGGTTAAGCACGAAGAAGGCCAAAATCGCCACGGCCCAGAGGGCGTTTCTGGTCAGGACCAAAAACCCTCCGGCCCAGATGGAATAGGCCGCGTCGCGCACGGTCCTCGCGGACTGGATCCGTTGCGCCTCCGGGTACCAGTCAATGAAATTCCCCATTCCCAATCCGCCCACCGCGGCCATCACCAGCATGGTAATAAACCATAGGATGGGAAAATCCCCGCTGGTCCAGCCGGTGAAGGCGAACGGGTTCAGCCGCCAGGCCTGATCCATTTGATTGAGCTTGTCTATGATCGCGTGCGGTCCCCCGGCGTACATCATCGCCCAGACGGACACGATGATGATCACCAGGAACGCGATCACTCCCTGCTGGAAGTCGGTCATAATCACGCCCCAGTATCCCGCGGAAAGAACATAAATCGCGCACACGGATGAGAAAACGACTAATCCGATCCATTCATCCCAGCCGAACACCAAATGGCAGACCTTGCCCATCGCCATCCCGACCCAGCCGAGCACGAACATATTCATAAACACCTGCCAGCCGGCCAGCCAGCCGCGCAGCATTTCCGAGCCTAGCCCGGAATAGCGCAGGCTCTGCCATTCCGCCATACTCATCGCCAGCGAGCGCCGGAAGATCCTGGTGGAAACGAACGCGCTGATCGCGCACCACAACGAGAAGAAGGTGTACCAGAGGCCGCGTAATCCCTGCTTGTAGATCACCCCCCCGATCCACATCGGGGTGTCCGTGGCCGTGTGCGTGGCGTAAACCGAGGTGGCCGGAAGCCACCAGGGAAGACCCCTCCCGGCCAGGAAGAAGTCGGATTCGCTGCGCTTGCCCAGGTTGTAAAACAACATCCCGCAGCCGATCATCAAGATCAGGTAGGCGACGGTCCAGAACCAATCCAAAAACTGAAAAGTAACCTTAAACTCCTCCATCTCTGCCTCCCGAGATTTTAATGACCTAAACTTAGCAAAGACCAAAAGGGTTGTCAAGGAATGAACCGGGGGAGCGGAGAATTCGGTCAAATTGGTGAAATTGGTGGAGAGTAATCGTTTGAAAGCCGGTTTGCTTTGACCGGCCTTTTTGATTTATAATAGTTGGAAGGGGAAACGATGAGCAAAAAAGTATTGATGGTGGATGACAGTCCGACCGTAGTGGAAGCCGCGTATGACGAGCTGAATGAAAAAGGATACGAGGTGGAGATCGCATATAACGGTATGGAAGCTTTGGAGATGCTGGAGCTGTTTATCCCGGACATCATCATTATGGACATTGAGATGCCCAAGCTGAAAGGGTATGAGGCTGCGGAACAAATCCGGAAAAATCCCAAGCTGTGCAAAATCCCCCTGATCGCTCTCACCGGGGTGTCTCCCCAAACCCTGGGGGACAAGGCCAAATATTTTGACGCCTACCTGGTCAAGCCCTTCGGCTTTGAGGAAATGATCCAACTGGTGGATAAACTGCTGAACCGATAAGCGGATTCAGTCAAAGGGGTCAATGGGGCATTATAATGAAAAAGTTTAAGCGGCTTTGGGTAATCGGTTTTTTTGCTTAACCGCAATTTTTATCCTTTCCTTTTCAGCCAACGCGCAACAACATCTGCCGGGCGCGAATTTCTGGGGAGACTCGGACAATGCCCTGATTGACAACCCGGATATGGGCGCGATGGAATTGGGACTGGCCTTCCAGGACCCGGGATACTGGCTTGTTACGGACAACCAGGCTCCGGGCGGGGTTCGCTCCCGGACCACCCTCTGGCAGGACCTGGATGGAAACGGGCTTTTAGATGGCCCGGATTACGGCATTATCCAGGGCTGGCTGATCGGAGATTTCAGCGACCTGTCCGGCGATCCCATTTCCCTGGATGCGGAATTTTACGCCTTGACCGTGGATTCGGGAGATTCAGTAACTGTCCAGGCCAATGGCCTGTCCGGCTACGGTAATTTGCGGCCGGGATGTCTTGGACGGAACGGTTTCGGGTTATTACTCGGATATGGCCTATGAATATACTGCAGAGCCGATAGACGGGGGCTGGGCGCCGGTCCGGGTGGTTGCCCCGCCGACCTGCTCCGTGGGCCAAGAAATAGATGTTGACGTTTATATCCCGGATGATTTTCAATTCGGGCTTTTTAATACCCGGTTT
Source organism: uncultured delta proteobacterium (assembly GCA_903930515.1). Taxonomy (GTDB): domain Bacteria; phylum RBG-13-61-14; class RBG-13-61-14; order RBG-13-61-14; family DRUE01; genus CAIYYW01. The sequence continues at coordinate 9,341 of CAIYYW010000285.1, forward strand.
CCGACCCGGTTG
>CAIYYW010000286.1 GCA_903930515.1 uncultured delta proteobacterium
CCGGGGATAGACGGGATTGAAATCTGCCGGAACCTGAAACGCTCCCCAAAGACCAAGGACATCCTGATCGTGATCTACTCTTCCAAGCGCGATGCCGATCTGATGAACCTCTGCTACGAGTTCGGCGCCGACGGATACATCATCAAGTCCGAACACCTGGAACAAACCGTGAACCGGGTGAAAGAAATCCTGCGGGAAAAGCTGCCCCGGAAAGCCTGAGCCTCAGCCGGCCGATCCGCTCAGCTTCAATAAATCCGCCGCGTTTTTCCAGAAAAATTTCTCCTGAAACTCCCGATCCCCTTTTGTCAGCTTGAGCCCGATCCGGATCGGGATACTCTGGCGGGAAAAGGGGGCGTCCGACCCGAACATCAATCGATCCTTTCCCAAAACCGGCGCCGCTTTTTTCAGGCGGGCCAGGGTCTGGTTGGACCCGTCGGCGAAGATATTCGCAAACTTTTTCGCCAACTCAATCACCGATTCCCCTTGCTTCATCCCCAGATGCCCCATCACCATCGGCATTTCCGGGAAGGCCCGGATGATCTTTTCAAATTTCCGCGGGTCGCCGTAACTATATCGGACCGGCTGATATGCCGGATAGTAAGAGGCAATCCCGCAGTGGAATAAAACCGGCAACTGATAGGATTTGAAAATCTCCAGGATTTCAAAATAGCCGGGATGATCGGGCGGCGCGTTCTGAAGCACCGGATGAAGCTTCAGCCCCCGGCAACCCTGGCTGAGTTGGTCCTTGAGCTTTCGCTCCTTGTCCGGATCATAAGGACTCACGCCCGCGAAGACGATGAACCGGGAATCGCCTTTGACTTTTTTCAGGTATTGAAACCCGTCGGTCAAGGGCGCGATCGGCAAAAGCACGCTCTGGCTGACCCCGAACCGGGCCATAAACTTGAGCATATTCTCAACCGTGCCGAGCTGGTTCCGATGATGGATGTAGAGCGCCTCCAGGTGATGCGAAATTATTTTCAGCGGTCCCGGCAACCCCGCCAGCCGGTAGGAAGATGCTTCATAAATATCCCCGGGGGTCCAGACCGGCTCTGAATACGGCTCCACGATCTCGCCCCCGTAAAGGATGTCGCCAAGGTGGCTGTGAAAGTCTATGATCCGCATATTACCTCCGCGGTTATAAATCATTTTGTGTCATTTCCGGAGCTTAGATGGGCAATTTTTTTGATTACGGAATATCCTGGTTTTTCAACTCCGGCAGGGCTGATTACTCCCCAGTATCCTTCCACGGTTTTGACCACATCCAAAAAATGTTTCCGGACATAACTTGCGCGCGGGATGGCCCAGAGCAATAATTTTCCGATTTTATCCCGCTCCCATAAGGGGATAATCAGGCCGAGATTTTCCAGGTCTGCCGGAGTGATTCCGGTTCCGGGCTCGTCCGAGGTGGTCAGGCTGAGCTTGAAGTATCCCATTGCGCCGGCTGATTTCGCGGAATCAAACGACTGCCGGATGAACTCGGCCTGCTTTTCCGGGGTGAACCCCCGAATCTCCGGCCCGGAAGGATAGTCTATCTCGGCGATTAGTATCGGCTGATCGCCCACGATTTCCTTGACCATCCTCACCCTTTTCCCGACCTCTTCCGGACGGAGCGGGTCCGGATAATAATAATTGGGATACGCGTCAAGGCCGATGATTTCCATCAGACCCTTCCAGTCGGAGACCGCCGTGAGCCAATCGGGCTGTCCGAACAGGCGGCTGACCTTAGGGGAAATGTCCGTATGAAAATTCATAAAGGTTTGCGCTTGCGGATCCGCGTCTTTGACCGCCCGGTGCAAGGTGTCCAGAAGCTCGGTGAGAAATTCCCAGTTGGACCAGGAAGAGGACAGCCCGGCAAACCATTCCGGCTGCCGCCAGCCCCATCCCGCGGTCAATCCGGCCTGGTTCAACTCGTTCTCCATCTGCCAAATTTTGATCCGGATGCCGGGAGCGTCCAGATACCCGTCCCCGTCATACCGTTCCACCACCGCCCGGATGTAAAGATATTGATAGGCCAGATAGTGATCCCGTCCGATCCGGTCCGGATACGCGGGCCGGCCCTGGTAGATCGCGTAATTGGCGGAATAGCCGTGCCCGATAATCGGAATCGGTTGAATGCCGTTTTCAATAAAAACCAGGAGCGACCGGTCAATCTCTTTCCAGTCGGTGTCGCGAAGCAGTTGTTCGGAAAGCTCGGGATGGCTCTTGATATAACTCAAGCTCAAAAGCGGATCCTTAAGCTTCGGGATCA
>CAIYYW010000287.1 GCA_903930515.1 uncultured delta proteobacterium
AATAGATCTGGCCCCGAACAATGATCTTTTCCACCAGCGCTGAAATGGCATTTTTCAATTCCGCCTGGGCAAGCTGATTAAAAAAGTAATCTAGATTCCCCACCTCATATTTCATGGTCACCCGGGTGCCGTCCCCCAGGGGCTGGAAATTGTAATGCAAGACCGCGGTCCCGGCGTATTTGCCGTCAAAGACAAAGCAGCTCTCCTCTCCGGGCTTGTGATAAACCAAGATGATCCTTCCCGGAATGGAAACCCCGGCAATCTCGACCTTTCCGTCAACGCCGTCGCCCAGGTCCTTAATCTCTTCCTTTGACAATATTTTCAGCTTATACATTCCGACTTCCGCGTCCATATTCCGGAGGTCCAGCAGGTACCGGTCCACCTCTTCCGGAGGCGCATTTACCTTCACCGTGATTTTGTATCCGGCAAAAGAAACATCGGAAGATTTATGCTCCACCCCAAGCCGCGCGGTCTTCCCGGTCCGATGCGCGCAACTTAAGCCCAGCGAAAATATGAGCAGGATCAACGCCGGCGATCTTTTTTTCATGGATTTTCTTCGGCCTCCTTTTTGATCTCCAAGAGGATCTGGTTAAAATTTCCTTCCGCTTGCCCGTAAGCCATCACCATCTGCTTGTAACCGGAAAAACGGACCATATAATTTTGATCAACTAATCCCTCCGCGGGTTTAGTGGAAAGCTTCTTGATTGCCTGGCAGCCAAGCCCGATTCTTCATTTCCTTCCACCCAGCTTTTGGCATCCAAAGGAGAATCAGGATGATCCGGCTGATTTTTTTCCTTCCCGCTCCCAAGGCTAAACCGCTCCTTCCACCGCGGTTTTGATCTCAATCAGGGCGGCCTCCACAATATTCGGGATTTGGGCATTGTTCATTACGATATTGGCCAGCTCCATGGTCACGGCGGACGGGGATTCCGTCATAAAGGCTAAGGTGAATTCGGTGCCTCCCTTTCGGGGTTTGGTGTAAATTTGAATCCGGGAATTCAATTTAGCGGTCCAGTAAGCGATAATATGTTTTTCCTTCTGATAGCTCAAGATAAAAGCGTCCGGGTGAGATTCGGTCCCGAGGAAATTCACTGACAGGCGATAGGTTCCGGGCTTTTGATCCATAAAGGCGCGGTCAAAGTCAATATTGAACTTCTGTTTCATCATCTCCGTAAAGGCCGGGCTGGCCAGATATTCCGCAACCTTTGTTGCCGGCGCGTTGATCCAGATCGTTGCCTGATGCGCGGGATACAGTTTCTCAATCGGCTCGCCCCTCAGGTTTTCGGATTGAAGGTCTTCCCTTTTCAGGCTCGGGTCAAAATGCATCTGCAATCGGGCAATGGCCTCATCCTGCAATTTCATAACCGTTTCCTTGAGTTTGACCTGTTCAATCATTTCCGTGAGCAGGGGATTGGTTTCCTCCACTTCCAACTCAATCGTCAGCTTGGAATTCTGACCCAGCGGCTTCATCTGGTAGCGAATAAAAGCCATAATGCTTTCATTTAAGAGACAAACGAACACCTGCTCCTTTCCCGGATCATATTTGGCCATAACACAGGAGATGGTAAGGGCCTTGCCCATCAACTCGGATTGATACACCACCCGGTCGCCGACCTTTTCAAATTTATCTCCCGAGGCAATCTTGAGACCGACATTTCCGCCGGATTGGATCAGATTCCCGGCGTCCGAATTATACGCGTCAATCTCCGCCGGGCCGGCCTTGACCAGGACCGAAGTTCGGTATCCCCAGAATTTAACGGCGTAGCCCTGATGCTCAACCAGCCCGCCGGCTTGGGGGGTCTTTTTCACGCACTGGACCAGGCTGATCGCAAGGATCAGCCCGAGAATAGTCAGTTGAAACTTTTTCAGACTCATTTCTGCCTCCGGTCGCTTATTTTTTGGTTTCCCAGGAAATCCGGTAATGGAGAGCGGTGAGCTTCTGGGTTTGATATAGCTTGTCTTCATCCAGTTCCACCTTGATCTTTTCCCCGCCGTTCTCCTGCACCACCCGGAACAGGACCCCTTTTAACATCGGCGCGAAGTTGCCCTGGTTGGGAATCCCCTCCGGCTCGGAAACGCTATAAACGCCTCCGGTCTCGTTCCGGTCAAATTTGGCCACGCCGCTTTTGAACCAGGTTCCGTTATAAAGGGCGGCGAAGCGGGCCAGGATTTCCGCGGGATCGTTCTTCTTGAGCGGGCTTCGATAAACGCTGAGCAGGATTTTGCAGAGAACGCCCTGGCCGAACTCAAAGGCCAGTTCCGGCTTGTCCTGCCCCACCAGCTTGAACACCGCGTTGCCGGCCCGTTCCATCAAGCCGAGGTCATACCAGGCCGAGGTCAGGATTCCCTCGTTGATCTTCTTCAGATCCTCCGCGGTGAGTTCGGTTTGGCCGAGCCAGTCCATCTGCTTCTGATCCTTGATGATCATCGCCAGCGGCACAACCAATGCCCCCTTGACTTTTCGTTCTCCCATTTCAGTTCACACTCCCTTCCTGAAAATCGGCGCTTAAATTTCCCCCTCCTCGCTGATCAAATTCGTGAGCTTCTTGACAAAC
>CAIYYW010000288.1 GCA_903930515.1 uncultured delta proteobacterium
CCCAGCCCGATGATCAGGCCGGTTTTTCCCGCAGACCTCCGAATGGACGCGATCACCAGTTTGTTCATCAGATACCTCCTTGGGGATTAGCGAGCAAAACCCTGGTGTCCAGGGCCTTGGCGCCCTCTCCATAGTCATAAACCACCAGCGGGTTGATCTCCAGGTCGGAAATATTCCGGCAATTTTGGACCAGCGCTCCCAGCTTTAAAATCGTGTCCACCACCGCGTCAATATCCTTTTTCTTTTCCCCGCGCACCCCGAGCAGGAGGGTATAGGCCTTGGTCTCCTCCAGCATCCGCATAATTTCCTTCCGGCTCAACGGCAGGGACCGGGTGGACACATCTTTCATCACTTCCACATATTTTCCGCCCATCCCGAAGATCAGGATCGGGCCGTAAATTTTATCGTTCCGGGCTCCGATGATCACCTCAATCCCGGGCTTCATCATCTCCGAAATTTCCACGCCTTCAATCTTCGCGTCGGGCTTGATCGTTCGGCAGTTGTGCAGGATCGCCTCGTAGGCGTCAATCACCTCGGCCTTATTCAACAGGTCCAGGGCCACCCCGCCCACATCGCTCTTGTGGATGATGTCTTTGGAAACGATCTTCATCACCACCGGGTACCCGACCTGTTCCGAGGAATTCACCGCCTCGTCCAAATTGCGCGCGACCAGGGTTTGCGGCCCGGGGATGCCTGCGATGCCGATCAATTCCTTGGCCTCATGCGCGAGCAGGAAAGAGCGGTTGTCGGAGCGGACTTTTCCGATCAACTCTTCCACCTTGCCGGGCAAGGGCGCGACTTCCTCCGCAGCCTCCGGCGGGCGGGCCCGGTGGCGGTAGTAGGCATAGAGCGCGCCCAGGCAGGACACTGCCTGGTAAACATCGGGGAAGACCGGGATGCCCTGGCGCCTTAGCTCAGACACCGCCTGCTCGGTCCTCTCTCCGCCGAAGAGCGAAAAGGCCAGGGGCTTGTTCTTGGCCAGATAGCCCTTTCTGCTTGCCGTGATCATCGGCGCCAGGTTTTCGTAATCAAACATCGCGGTCTCGCAATAAAGCGCGATGATGGAATGCATATTCGGGTTTTGCAGCGCGGCCGAAAGCGCGATCTGGTATTGGACGGCCTTGGCCTGGCCGGTCAGGTCAATCGGGTTCTTGAGCGAGCCGAAATCCGGGGTCACCTGGGAAAAGGTCTCGCGCATCGCCGCAGGCTCGTCGTAAAGGTTGACCTGAAATTTCTCCGAGGCGTCGGTGGCCATCACGCCGATCCCGCCTCCGTTGGTCACGATCACGGTGTTCTCGCCCGAGGGCAGGGGCGTGTCGGCCAAAAACCTGGTCCAGTTAAAAGCCTCCTCCAGACTCTCGGCCCGGAGAGCGCCGCACTGCTTCACGACCGCGTCAAAGACCAAATCCGACCCGGTGAGCGACCCGGTATGAGAAGCCGCGGCGAGCGCGCCCCTTTTGGACCGGCCGGCCTTGATCACCACCACCGGCTTGACTTGAGTCGCCCGTTTCAATACCCGGATAAATCTCTCTCCGTCCTTGATCCCTTCTATATACATCATAATAATCCCGGTGCCCGGATCCGGGATCAGGTATTCCAGAAGGTCCGACTCGTCCAGGTCCGACTTGTTCCCCACCGAGACCATCGCGGACAGGCCGATCTTTTCCACGGTGGTCTTCCCGATCATCGCGATCCCGAGCGCGCCGCTCTGGGTGATGATCGCGACCCGGCCGTGGGAAATTTCCTTCGGACCGAAGGTGGCGTTGATCGGAGAGGCCGCGGAAAAAATTCCAAAGATGTTCGGGCCTAAAATCCTCATCCCGCTCGCGCGGGCGATCTCCAGCATCTTATGCTCCGCCTCAATGTTGCCGACTTCGGCAAACCCGGAGGTGATCACGGCCAGGAATTTCACCTTCTTCTTCCCGCATTCTTCCACTGCCGGAACCGCCAGTTGCGCCGGAACCGAAATACAGGCGAGATCAATCTCATCCTTCACTTCCGAGAGAGAGCGATAAACCGGATACCCCAGAATCTCGCCCCCCTTGGGGTTGATCGGATAGACCCGGCCCGGGAATTTGCTGAAGCAGATATTATCCAGCAGTTGATACCCGACCTTGCCGGGACTATGCGACGCCCCGATCACGGCGACCGATCTCGGCTCAAACAGATATTTTATGTCCGGTTTTTCCGTCATTATTAAAATTCCCGGATCAAGGCGCAAACATTCTTGTCTTGTCCGCGGCCAAGATTCATCTTGACCCGAACATCATTTTCAGTCTATACATCCCGTCCGAAACCGCGTTCTCAATCTCAAACCCCTGCTTCTTAAGGATATGAAGCATTGACGAATTTTCCGCCAACACCTCCGCGGTCAGCCCGAGCAGGCCGCGCTTGTTCGCCTGCAAGACCAGGTAAGCGAACAACTCGGTGGCCACCCCCTGGTTATGATACTGATCCCGGACCACCATCCCGGCCTCGGCGGTATGGGTATTCTCGTCAATCCCGTATTGCGCGAGCGCGATTACTTTTTCCTTCTCCGCCTCCTTGATCACCGCAATAAGGACCAGCTCCTTGCTTAAGTCCACAACCACAAAATCCTGGAGCCGCTCGTGGGGGATGTCGCGCCTTACCGAGATGAACCTTTTATACAGGCTGTTTCCGGAAAGGGAGTAGAAAAAATCCTTGAGCAGGGGCTCGTCGGAAATCTTGGTCGGCCGGATCAGGACCTCCAATCCGGTCCGGGTGGTGCGGGCCGTTTCCATCTCCTCCGGGTACTCCCCCTTCTTGCCCGGGATGAACGCCTGGTCCTGGTAGATCAGGTTGAATTTCTTGGCCTCCTGGATCAGCCCGGGCCGGAATTTCGGATGCGCGATCCCGATCAGCTCCATTGCCCGCTCGCGGATGTTCTTGCCGTGGAGATATGCGATCCCGTATTCAGTCACCACATAATGCACATCCGAGCGGTTCAAGGTCACCCCGGCGCCCTCTTGGAGGAACGGGACGATCCGGGACACTTCTCCGTTCTTGGCGGTGGAGGGGAGGGAGAGGATGGTTTTTCCACCCGGGGCGAGCACTGCCCCGCGCATAAAGTCGGCCTGTCCCCCGATGCC
>CAIYYW010000289.1 GCA_903930515.1 uncultured delta proteobacterium
ATGATGGCGGCATGGTATTCGGGCAGGAGCGAGGCTGCGAAGGATGTCGCGGTATGGGGGAGCCGGTTTGAGGCTCCGGCAGGCTCGGCCCCGGGGCAAACCGGGAATTGGACCAAGCCGACGGTGCTCGCGGACACACCCAACAAGCCCGAAGGCAACCCGGTTTTGTTTGTCGCGCCGGACGGAAAGGTTTATCTATATTACGCGACCATTGAAGGCGGCGGCTGGGCCGCGTGCAGTTTGAAATACATTGTTTCAGAGGACAGGGGAAAAACCTTTGGACCGTTCCGATATTTTAGAAAAATCTGGGGCTGGCTTCCCCGAAACCATATCGTCACCCTATCCACCGGCGAAATCCTGTTCCCGCTTTACTCCGAGATTTATTGGCGCTCGGAATTTATGCTCTCGCGCGACGGGATGAAAACCTGGGAAAAAGGCAACCCGATTGAAACCCGGCCGGGCAACATCCAGCCGGCCGTGGTCCAACTTGATGACGGGACCTTGATGGCATTGATGCGCACCTCGGGCAAAAACGAAAAAATCTGGCAGAGCTATTCCAGGGATCAGGGACTGAACTGGACCAAAGCCGAACAAACCATCCTGCCCAATCCCAACGCCGGGATTGATTTGATCCAACTCATGTCCGGCGAACTCGTGCTTGCGTTCAACAACTCCGGGACCAAGCGCACCCCCCTTTCCATTGCCGTCTCCAAGGACCATGGAAAAACCTGGCCGGTGATCAAGGACCTTGAAACCGATGACGCGGAATTTTCCTACCCCAGTCTCTGCCAGGGCCAAGACGGCAAAATCTGGATCACCTACACCTGGCGCCGAAAAGCCATTGGCTACGCGGTGTTTGATCGGGAATGGCTCAATCAATAGTTCCTGGTTTGGAGTTGCAGGTTAAAATCCTGAATCCCATAAACTCTTCCCCGAACCGTTCACCGCGAACCGTTCCCCAATAATGTTACCGGCGAGAGCCTGCGCGACGCTGGCTTCAGTTCACCTCGGTCGGGACATCAAGGTTGTTGTTGTCGCCTTGTCCCAGTTGGCCCGAGGCGCTGGAACCCCAGCACCAGAGCGTGTTGTCGGTCTTGATCGCGCAGACAAAAGCTCCCCGACCGAAATGGCCATCCAACCGGTCCCGTTCGCCCTGACCGGCCTGGGCTTGGGAGAAATCTCATTGCCGATTCCCATCTGGCCGGAGCCGTTGGAACCCCAACAATAGATATTGCTTTTCCTTTTCCCGCATGAAAAATATTGGCCGAGCGAAAGCGCGTTCCAATCGCTTGCGGTCCCGACCCGGAGCGGTTTCTTTTTATCCGCGGCGGTAACCTTGCCGATCCCGAGCTGGCCGAAGTCATTGGAACCCCAGCAATAAACCGATCCGTCTTTTTTCTTCGCGCAGGTATGTTCGCGGCCCGCGGCGACCAGGGACCAGTTCTTATCCGTGTTCACCTTGGCCGGCTTGTTCTTGTCAAGGATAGAGCCGTTCCCGAGTTGGCCGTACCAGCCGTATCCCCAGCACCAGAGCGTGCCGTCTTTCTTCACCGCGCAAGTATGCCACATCCCGGCTGAAAGCTTGGTCCAACCGGTGGACGCGCCGACTTGGACCGGGGATTTATAGCGATAGTCATCAGTCCCGGCTCCGATCTGGCCGTGATCGTTCATTCCCCAGCACCAGATCGTGCCGTCAACCTTCTGGGCGCAGGTATGCGACCCGCCCGCGGATAGGCTTGACCAATCATTCCCGCTGCCCACCCGGGTCGGAATATTCCGGTCCGCGCTGGTGCCGTCTCCCAATTGTCCCTCGGAATTATACCCCCAGCAATAAACGCTCGCGTCCGTCTTTTTGGCGCAGGTATGCGACCAGCCCGCGGTGACCGATTCCCAGTTGGTGGAATTGCTCGCCTCCCAAACCCGGGAATTGCTGGAAGAATTTCCGCCGTTGCCCAATTCCCCGTTCAAGCCCGCTCCCCAACAATAGAGATAGCCGGAAGCGATCGCGCAGGTGTGCGCGTTCCCGGTCCCGACCGCGGACCAATTGGTAAAAAAGCTGTCGCTGTCGCTGGCCGCGGTTTGCTCCGTTGCCGGGACATCGGTTGCTGACTGGTCCCCGCAGCCGCAGCTGAAGACCAGCGCCAACACTAATCCCGCCATTATCCCTTTGCCATATGGTTTCATTTTACACCCCCTGATCCGATCCTTGATTTTTTAAAAATGCTTGCGCCTGAGAAAAAAACCAGAGAAACTGCGCGCTCAATTTTCTCGCAAACAACATTTATTATAAGGGGATTCCGGCCTTCCACAATTTTTTCTTTTTTATCGGATCCGGCCGCGCGCTTAGGGACGAGGTGGGGAAACATTTCTTCTCCAGATCCGGACCAGGATGCCGATGGCGTATCCGGGCCGCTTGAGGAACAGGTCAAGCAGGAATCTTTTCAGGATCACCAGCGGGTTCCGGAGGAAAGAGCAAAGGGCATATTTGAGGAATTCGCTATGGGCCATTTTTTCCAATTCTCCTGGCTTAAAAAAGCGCTCGTTATATGGCGAATGAGAAAAGGACAGGTTTTCAAAATCAAAATCATCCTTGAGCATCCCTTGGGATTTGGCGGTTTCATACATTTCCGATCCGGGCAATGGATTGGCGATGAAGAAATAAGCCAGGTCGGTTTTCATTTCTCGGGCGAAGCGAAAGGTCTCCTGGATCTGATCGCGGGTTTCTCCGGGGAATCCGATGATGAAGAAACCGTCACAACGGATTTTGGTGTGATGAAGGTATTCGGTGATCTCCCGGGCTTTTTCCAGGTTGTTGGGTTTGTTGGCAATATCTTTCAAGACCTGCGGGCAGCCGCTCTCGTAGGCGAGGGTCATTCCGTAACAACCGGCTTGAGCCATCAGGTCCACCAGCTCCTGGTCCAAAGTCCAGAGCGCGATCCCGTTCGGGAAATTGAATTGGATCCGGTAGCCCCGCTTGATGATCTCGCGGAAAATATCCTTGGCGCGTTCCCGGTTGGCCGCGATATTGTCATCCTCAAAGTTGATCTCTTCAATGCCCCAGCGGTCAATCAGTTGCCCGATTTCATCCACCACATTCCCGGCCGACCGGAACCGATACCGCTCGCCCCAGAAGCGGGTGGAGGAGCAGTAAATGCATTTGGCCGGGCAACCGCGCGAGGTGATGATGGGGGCGTGCCTCTTGCTTTTCATACTCAGGCTGTGAGGCACCCCGTGTTGGAAATAGCGCCGCATCGGGAGCAGGTCGCGGCCGGGAAAGGGGATGGTGTCCAGGTTTTCAATCCAACTGGTTTTTTCCGCGATCATCACTTTGCCGTTTTCCTTGAAGGCCAGTCCGTCCATATCAAAGAGAGATTGGCCGGCTCTTAAATGTCGGATCAGTTCCTTCAAGGTCAGATCGCCTTCTCCCAGGCCGATCAAATCCAGGGCCGGCTCTTCCAGGCATCGCTCCGGCATAAAGGTCGGGTAACTGCCCCCGACAATGGTCAGGATGGAGGGGTCAATTTTTTTTATCTCGCGGCAGACCTGTCTGATCAACGGAAAGACCGAACTGAACAGGCAGGTGATCCCGACCAAATCCGGCTTGGCCTGTTCAATCCTGTTTCTGATTTCGGAAAGGGAAGACCCATACCAGGTGAATCCGTCTTCCAACTGCTCCTGGTAATCGCTCTCAGCCGGCGCGTCCATAATTTCCAGCTCAACCTGGTCACGGGTCATCGCGGCGATATAGGACAGGCCCAGGGGCTGGATCACCACCTTCATCGTTTCGCGCGGGAGTCTGACCGGCGGGAACAGCAGGAGAACTTTGTCAATTTTTCTTTGATCCGGCATCCGTATTGGATATTCCTTTTCCTTTATTATATCCGCGAAACCCGCTTTGCCAACCGGGTCCGGCGCAAAAGTTCAGGGCCGGTTTGGAGCAAGGGGATGGAAAAAAATCGGCCCGGCTTGACGCTGAAATATTGATCTGGGAAAATGGATCAGGGATTCTTAAAAGGAGTTCGGAATGAAAATGCAATTGATAGACTGGGTCCTGATCGGGGTATATTTTATCTTCTCCCTCCTGATCGGGCTGTATTATTCCAGACGGGCCGGCAAGAGCACCAGCGAATATTTCACCAGCGGCCGGAACCTTCCCTGGTGGCTGGCCGGGACTTCAATGGTCGCGACCACCTTTGCCGCAGACACGCCTTTGGTGGTGAACCAGTTTGTTTACGAGCACGGGATCGCCGGGAACTGGATCTGGTGGTGCGCGGTGATGAACGGGATGCTCACGGTCTTTTTCTTCGCCCGGCTCTGGAGAAGGGTGGAGGTGATGACCGACCAGGAACTGGCCGAGGTCAGATACGGGGGCAGGCCCGCGGCGTTCCTGCGCGGGTTCCGGGCGCTATATCTGGGCGTGATCGCGAACTGCATCATTATGGGATGGGTGATCAACGCCGGGATCAGCATCGTGGGCATCTCCCTCAATGTCAACCGCTGGTGGGCGATGGTCATCTGCCTCAGCACCACCGTGCTTTACTCCGTCCTGAGCGGATTATGGGGAGTGATCGTGACCGATTTCTTCCAGTTCATCGTGGCAATGGGAGGCTCCATTATGCTCGCCTTGTTCGCCCTGGACAAGGTCGGCTGGATTGAAGGATTGAAAACGCAGATGCTCGCCAACTACGGCGCGGAGCGGACCGAGGAGATTTTCCGGTTTTCTCCCGAAATCGGCTCGGTCTGGATGCCGGTGAGTTTGTTCCTGGTTTACATCGGCGTCCAGTGGTGGGCGAGTTGGTATCCGGGCGCGGAGCCGGGCGGGGGAGGTTACATTGCCCAGCGGATTTTAGCATCCAAGGACGAGAAGAATTCGCTGTTCGCCACGCTCTGGTTCAACCTCGCTCATTACGCGCTCCGTCCCTGGCCCTGGATCATCGTCGGGCTGTGCAGCCTGGTCCTGCTTCCGGGCCTGGACAAGCCCCAGGAAGGTTATGTGAAACTGATGGTGGAATTGCTTCCGAGCGGTTTTTTCGGGTTGATGCTGGCGGCGTTTGCCGCGGCGTTTATGAGCACGATCTCCACCCACCTGAACTGGGGCAGCAGCTATATCATCAACGATTTTTACCGCCGGTTCCTGAAAAAGGACGCGGACGAGAAGCATTATGTCCTGGTCTCCCGCCTCTGCACCCTGCTCCTGATGGTCGCCGGGGGATTGGTCGGATATGCGATGAATTCAATCCGCTCCGGATGGGAGCTTTTGCTCACCATCGGCGCAGGCACCGGCCTGGTTTATATCCTGCGCTGGTACTGGTGGCGGATCAACGCCTGGAGCGAGATCAGCGCGATGAGCGCGGCCCTGGTGGTCTCGCTCGGACTAAGGTTCTCCGGGTTCGCCGCGAAATTTTTTCCGGATTCCCCGGGCTATGTGGTGGAGATGCTGATCACGGTCGGGATCACCACCGCGGTCTGGGTGATTGTAACCTATCTCACAAAAGCGGAAAGCCCGGAAACCCTGGCCGGGTTCGTGAGGCGGGCTCAACCGGGGGGAGCCGGCTGGAAGAAGGTCCGGGAGCAAACGGGCAATTTGCCGGCCAGCCCGGATCATCTGAAAATAAATTTCCTGGCCTGGATTTTGGGGTCGACCTTGATTTACACCACCTTATTCGGGATCGGCAAACTGATTCTGAAAGAATTCACCTGGGCCGGAGTCCTGCTCGGGCTCTCCGCGGTTTTCGCGGGCGGGATTTATTTTTTAATTGTCAAATCACTCGCCGGAAAGCCGGTTTAAACAGCGCCGGTGAAATCATCGGATGGAGATGCGGCGCTCAATGGATGAAAACCATTGGCCTGCAAGCTTCCGGCGACCGGCCCTTAACTTGACAAATCCCGGGAAATGCGGGTAAATATAAACAATGATCGTAAAAGCAAACCGATGGCGGCGATTTAGGGCTTTCTGGGAGGGACGATATTCGTTCATCTTTAGCCTCCCCGCCAGCGGTGGGTGTTTTGGAATTTAGGCGATTTTTCATAAGACCGGAACCAAGATACCGCTGGTGGAAAAAAATCTATCAGCGGTTTTTTTATTGGGGAAAGCCAAAAAACAAATTTAGGGAGGAATCAAGATGATCATCGTAATGAAAAGGAGCGCAACGAAAAAGGAGTTGGAGAAATTGGTATCCAAGGTTAAAGCAATGGGGTATAAGCCGCATATTTTATACGGGGTGGAACGGAAGGTGATCGCGGCGATCGGGGACGAGCGGGGCAAGGTCCGGCTCCAGTCCCTAGAGACGATGGGCGGGGTGGAGTCGGTGATGCCGATTTTGAAGCCTTATAAGCTGGCAAGCCGTCAGGCCGGGGGCGGGCAATCCCTGATCAAGCTGGAGGCTTTGGACCGGGGGCGGTCGGTGGTGATCGGCGGGGACAAGTTTGTGGTGATCGCGGGTCCGTGCTCGGTGGAAAGCGAGCAGCAAATCCTGGAGACCGCGGTTGCGGTCAAGAAGGCCGGGGCGCAGATCCTCCGGGGCGGGGCGTATAAGCCCAGGACCAGCCCGTATTCGTTCCAAGGGATGGAGGAAGAGGGATTGAAACTGCTGGCCGAGGCGAGGAGAGTAACGGGATTGCCGGTGGTGACCGAGGTGATGGACCCGGGGGATGTGGACCTGGTGGCCAGTTACGCGGATATGCTCCAGGTGGGCGCGCGCAACATTCAGAACTTTTCTTTGCTCAAGGCCGTGGGAGCGGCCAGAAAACCGGTGTTCCTCAAAAGGGGGATGATGACCACCATTGAGGAATTGCTGATGAGCGCGGAATATATTTTGAAAGAGGGCAACAGCCGGATTATCCTATGTGAGCGCGGGATTCGGACCTTTGAAACCGCGACCCGCAACACCCTGGATATTTCCGCGGTGCCGATCCTGAAAAAGGAGACTCATCTGCCGGTGTTCATTGATCCGAGCCACGCCACCGGTCATTGGGATTTGGTGCTGCCTATGTCCAAGGCCGCGGTGGTGGTGGGCGCGGACGGGATTATGGTGGAAGTCCATCCCCGGCCGGCCGAAGCCTTTTCCGACGGATCCCAGTCATTGAAGCCGGAGACCTTCAAGGAACTGATGAAGGAATTGAAGCCACTGGTGAAACTGGCGGGGAAAACATTCTAATAAGATAAACACTGTTCCAAAATCTCCGGTCGGAATAGTTGACTGCAATCAGAGGTCGGGATAAAGTGTCGGGATTTGAATCATAACAGGAGGGCAGGATGCGGCAGGAAGAGATGCTTCGGCAGTGGAAGATTTTGAGGAGGCTGGAACAATATCGGAACGGGATGACGGCTCAGGAGTTGGCGGACGAATTCAAGGTGTCGGTCCGGACGGTTTACCGGGATTTGTCCACTTTGCAAGAGGCCGGTTTTTATTTCTCCAGCAACAAAAACGAGAAGGGCACGGTCTATCTCCTGACCCAGGACAGCGGCGCCATAAACCAAATCGGGGTTGGTCCGAGCGAGCTGCTCGCTCTATATTTGAGCCAGGGGATATTGAGCCAGCTCCGGGGCACGGTGTTTCAGGAGGCGATTGACCGGCTGATGGAAAAGGTGAGCGAGGTGCTCCCGTCTTCGGCCAGGAAATATTTTCAGGAGCTGGAGGCCAGTATCCTGATTGAGCTGTTCAGCCGCAGGAATTACCAGAAAAAGGCCAGGGAGATCCAGGCCATCCTCTGCTCGCTCCGCGACAAGACCATTTTAAAAATGCGCTACTTTTCCCCCAACCGCGGAGAGCTGGAGCGGAAGGTGGACCCCTATTTCCTCTGGATGATGGGGGACAGTTTTTATCTGATCGGCTTCTGTCATCTCAACCAGGAGATCCGGACTTTCCTGGTGGATCGGATAGAAAAGGCTGTTCCGACCAAAAAGCCTTTTACGGTCAAAAGCGGGTTTGATTTCCGCAAATACACTTCCGAGAGTTTCCGGGTGATGCGGGGCGGGGAGGAAGAGGAGTTTGAATTGAATTTCGATCCCCGGGTGAGCTACCTGGTAAAAGAGCGGAGATGGCATCCCACCCAGTCGCTCAAGACCAACCCCGACGGGTCGGTGACCCTGCATTTTCACGCGCGGGGTATGGAAGAGGTGAGGAGCTGGGCGCTCAGCTTCGGGGATATGGTGGAGGTGATTAAGCCGGAAACGCTCAGGCGGGAGGTTCAACTGATCTGCCGGAATATGATGGACAAATACTCCGGAGATTAGGATCAGCGCCGCGATATTCCTTTTTTGTTTCGGACGATTGGGATTATAATCCACGCAAATGACGGAACGGCAAATAGTCCTGGTCAGCGCCTGCCTGATCGGTCTCAATACCAGGTATGACGGCGCCAGCAAGCGCGACAGCCGGGTGCTGGAATTCCTCAAAGACAAGATCGCGATCCCGGTCTGCCCGGAACTGCTGGCCGGACTAGGCATCCCCAGGCCCCCGGCCGAACTGGAATCAGGGGACGGGTTTGAACTGCTGGCCGGAAACGCCCGGGTGATCTTGAAGGACGGGAGGGAAGTCAGCAAAGAATTTTTGAACGGCGCCCGCCAGGCCCTGAAGATCGCGCAATACTCAAGGCCGGCCCTGGCCGTCCTGAAAGAGAATAGTCCGGCCTGCGGCGTCAATTCAATTTATCTCAGGGGCAAATTGGTCCGGGGGACAGGGGTGTTCGCGGCCCTGCTGCTCAAGCAAGGATATCGGGTCCTAAGCGAGAAAGAGCTTTCCGGTTGAGATCAGATCCCGGCAAAATTCTTGAATTGAGTATGCTCGCAGACCGGGATTTTTTCCCCGCTCTTCTCAAACTTCTGATACACCGAGCAGAGATGGTAATGCGGGGATTCGCAGAATTTCTTCAGCTCCTCCAGGCTTAATACCATTACCTCTGCATAGGCCGTACAGAATTTCTGGCACTCGCCTTTTAAAAAAATACAGCCCATCTTAGCCCTCCCGGTTGAGTGGTTTTTCCTGGCAATCCCTGTTTCAACTATCACTCCCTGTTTATTTGATGCCGCGTTTCCGGAAGGAGGTTCCGCTTTTCTTGATCTTATTGTAAGATCCCCTATTTTATTTGTCAAGCAAATTCCACATTAAAATCTTCAATTTGACAGGCAAAATTAATGAAAATTAAAACAATTGCAAGGAATAACTTAAATATCAACTTGTTAAGCTATAAATCTAGCAAAAAACTTTAACAAAAATTGGTTCATAATGGGCATATGGATTAGACAGAAAGATTGAAAATATAATGAAAAGCATGTGATGAAATATGGCACAAAGCCTCACCCTTGTTCATGCAAGCGGGCCGGGCGGAGATGTCGAGCATGGTGGGCAAAGGAGCCAGCCGGGGGCTGGTTGGGTTTATGGCCGGGGTATGATATATTGCAGGGGATGATGCGGATGCGGATTGAGCAAGGAGTAAAGCGGCAGAGAGAGGATTTGCCGGCGTGAGTTTGTTTGACGCGATGTTTGACCCGCGGGGATGGAAATCTATGGTCTCGGAAACCCTGGGCCGGGGCTCGCCCAAGCTGCCGGAGCTGAAAAAGGGTTTAAGCCGGGAGATCAACCAGACCTGGCTGGAAGATTTCATATTTGATTTTGTCAGGAACGATTCCGGGAACCGTCTGGAGCAGGCATTTTCCAGCGAGCCGATCTATCAAGCCCCTTTGATCGGTTTTGTCAGGGGAACCGACCCGTTATTCCAGGAATATAAAAAAATCATCGGTCCGTTTCATCACACCCCATTGGAAGTAATGGCTTGGGCCTCCGAGGTCCAGGGGATTGCGGCGCCGTCCCCGGAGCAGATCGGGGTGGTTTCCTTCATCCTCCCCTTGAGCGATGCGATAGCCAAAGATAATGCGCGCGAGACCGAATGGGGGTCCGCGCGCTGGGGGCAGGCGCGTTTATTCGGGGAAATTTTTATGCGGAAGCTGATGCAGACGATGATTATCCAACTCGCAAAGGGAGCCGTGCTCGCCGCAGCCGGTGATTTCATGCCCGACTTCCGCAAGAAGAAGTATCCCGGGCCCGGCTGGGCATCGCCCTGGTCGCATCGGCATATTGCCTTTGCCGCCGGGCTGGGCAGTTTCGGGATGCATGACGCTTTGATCACCGAGAAAGGAGACGCGCACCGGTGCGGCTCAATCGTGGTCGCTCTCCCGCTCACACCCAACCGGACCCGGCTTTTGCATTACCGGCATAATTGCAAGCAACACCGGACCGGCGACTGCCTGGTCTGCGCCAAACGCTGCCCGATCAACGCGATCACGGAAAAGGGACATAACAAGGATGCCTGTTCCAAATATGTGATGAAAAGCATCCCGCGCAATATCTTCCGGAACAATGTGGTCATCTATTCCTGCGGCCTGTGTATGACCGGAACCCCTTGCGCGCAAAAGATTCCGGTTTAAAATTCAGGCTCGGGAGTTCGGCGTCGCCCGGAACCGATTCCAGGCTCTTGCCGAAAGGTGGTTTTTCTCCTAAAATAGACTTGGCATGAAAATAAGAAAACAGGATTTACAGAGTGCCCGGACCATCCTGAAAGAATTTGGCGCGACCGAGATCTACCTGTTCGGATCATTTGCCCAAGGCAAGGCCCGGAAGGATTCGGATTTGGATTTGGCGGTCAAGGGACTCCCGCCCCAGCACTTCTTCCGAGCGCTTGGGCAACTGATGTTTAATCTGCACCGTCCCGTGCATCTGGTGGACCTGGATGAGCGGAACGAGTTTACCGCTTACCTCGAGAAAAAGGGTGAATTGGTGAGCCTTGGATAGCCTCAAAGAGGAAGTCACTTTGGAATTGAACCAATTGACCCTGCTGATCAGAACCCATCGCGGAATGATGCAAGAGTCCCTGGCGGGGGAGCCCAAGGGCAGGGAAATTCTGGCGATCGGCGCGGTTTTGCACTCATTTTATATGGGCATCGAAAATATTTTCCGCAGAATCGCCATCGAGCTTGACCGCGGCTTGCCCACGGGTCCCAGCTGGCACATTGAATTGCTAGACTCCATGGCCAAGGCCAATCCCCGACGAGGCTCCGTGATCAGCGAAGAGCTCCGGATCGATTTATATGACTACCTTTCCTTTCGGCATACCTTCCGAAATATCTATACGTTCCAGATCAAATGGGACAAAATGAAGAATTTGGTTGAAAATTTGGAAAAAACTTTTAAGCGTTTCGAGAAGGAAATCCGGAAATCAATGCTCGGAGAAAAATAACAATTTTCATGGAAAGGCGGTCCATAAAATGAAACGAAGGGAGTTTATCCGGGACACGGGAGTGGCGGCGGCGGGGCTGGCGCTGGGCGGGAACCTGCTCAAGGCCGGAGTTGGCAAACCCAACATCCTGCTGATGGAAGTTGACCAGATGCGATATCCGCGATGGACCCGGATCGGTTTTCCCTACAATATGAACCGGCTGGCCAAACAGGGAGTAAGCTTTACCAGGCATTTCACCAGCGCGGTTCCCTGCTCTCCCAGCCGGGCCTGTCTCTTCACCGGCACTTACACCACTCAGAACAAGATGTTCACCAATTGCGATTTTGTGGAAGGTAAATTGCAACCGAGCCTGAGTCCGAAAATTCCCAACCTGGGCCACATCTTCGGAAACGCCGGATACCGCACGCCTTACCGCGGCAAATGGCACCTCACCCGCAAAGCCGACCGCAATAAAAAAGATGCGCTGATAGACTACGGATGGGAAGGATGGAAACCGCCCGAAGCGCCCTTCGGCGGGCCTCCTTACAACGGACAGTTGATGGACCCGGTTTACACCGGCCAGGCAATAGACTGGCTGAACAGCGCGGCCAGTAAAAAAAGCCCATGGTTTTTGGTCTGCAACCTGATCAACCCGCACGACATATGCGCGTTCCCGCGCTACTACCCGCACGAGCGGCTCAAGCCGATCCGGACCGGCGAGCCTCCCGCGAACTGGACGGACGACCTATCCCAAAAACCGGGCGTGCAGTTGGAATACCAGAAGCGCTGGGCCAAGATCGGCGGCCAAATTGATGTTGAAGACGGAGACGCCTGGCGCCGCTACCTGGACTATTATGCGGACTGCGAGGAGATGGTTGACAAACAGATCGGGAGGGTGATGGACGCCCTGGAAAGATCCGGACAAAAGGACAACACCATCGTGGTGTTCACTTCCGACCACGGCGAGATGGCCGGCTCGCACCGGCTCCGCACCAAGGGCAACTTCGCATACGAGGAAGTGATGAATGTGCCGCTGATCATTTCCTGGCCGGGCAAAATACCCGCGGGGATGTGCACGGACGCGCTCGCGAGCAATGTGGATGTTATGCCCACGCTGGTTTCCCTGGCCGGGATCTCCAACCCCAATTATATGGCCGGAAAAGACCTCACCGCGGCGCTCAAGGACCCGGACTCGGCAACGGTGCGCGAATCCCTGATTTACCATGTGGACTGGGAGGCCGCGGCAACTATTGGCAAGGACCCGGACCAGAACGCGATCTATGAGCATCCTTCCCATGTCCGCGCCTTGCGAGACCGGGAATGGAAATACGCGTATTATTTCAGCCCGGGCAAGAGCGAAGTTGATCACGAGCTTTACAACCTCAAGGACGACCCTCTGGAAATGACCAACCTGGCCCGGGACCCCGGGTATCAACGGAAGCTCAAGGAAATGAGCGACCGATTGATGGGTGAGGAGGAAAAATTATCAGCGGAATATTCATCTTAAAAAAATCTGGTGCGAAAGGGGGGATTTGAACCCCCATGGCCTTGCGGCCACTAGGTCCTGAGCCTAGCGCGTCTGCCAATTCCGCCACTTTCGCACGCGGGATTGGCAGATAATCTAGCATAATTTCTTGAATTGTCAAAAGCGGGAAAAACGAGCATCAAACAAATTGAGCGCTCACAGTTTCAGTTTAGGCTCCGCCTTTAAGGCTCCGCCCCCTTTTCTGATCTGATGATTTGACAATCCAGGCGGAAATGGAATATAATTATATTGTGGCGAGCTTTTTGTCGCTCAGGCTGGAGGTTAATTTACAGAGGCGGATGGAGGAGAAGGGGATCAAGGCGCCCTGGCCGGACCTGATGAGAGACCTGAAGCGCCTTCAAGCGGTGCGGATCAAGCTGGAGGGATTAGCTACATCGTTCGCACGGACTTGGAGGATTTTGCCCAGAAAGCCTTTCTGAGCGCCGGAGTTCGGACCCCGCCCCGCGTGACGCAGCTTGAATAGAAATTGAGGCAAGGATAAAATGTAGTGCCAAGAGATAAAAATGCGGTCTTAACCTATTGATTATAGAGGGCTTTAAAAATTAAACTGTTGAAAATGAGTCAAATTTTTTAAGGAGGGAACATGACGGCACAAGCACCTATTCCATGCGGAACCGCGGCAACGCCTGCAAACTCCGGATTGGCCATCGCCTCAATGGTTTTGGGGATTATGGGATTTTGCACAGGGATTAGCGGGATTGTAGGAATAATCCTGGGCATTGTTGCTATATCCCAAATTAACAACTCGCGAGGTGCTATGGGAGGCAAAGGATTTGCGACTGCCGGAATAATTACCGGAGCGGTAAGCGTTGTCTTATATGCAATATGGATTATAATATGGATAGCCATTGGGTTTGCAGGCATTCTTGGTAATTAGCAATCGCTCCGGGCATTAGATCCATACTCGCCTTTTGAAAAACAAAAGGGCGAGCAATGAAGCTATGGCTCCCGATACGAAATAAAGCCGAACTCGGACCGGGAGAAAACTTCCAGCCGGTGCTTGCCGGCCGGGACCGGGAGCGCGCGCTAAAATCCGTGGCTTCCAATCTTTGCTCCCTCCCGTCCACCATCGCCCGCCAGCTTGGAAACAGAATTTGCGAAACCACCACCAACTCTCCGAGATCGCCTTGAACGCGGTCAACCCATTCCACCCGATGGTCCTTAACCTACAAGTGATCTGTCAAAGATCACCCACCAATTAATTTTAGAGAAGCGCCTTTAGTAAATCGTTTAGCTTGATTTTCTACTCGCGCACGTCATTGACGACATTTATCAATACCTTGCTATCATTTATAGTCCAGACATCTAAGGTAGAATCGGCGTCAATATTTCCACAGGCTGAGATGGTAAAAGAGGTCTGGTCCGCACCCGAGTTTCCGCCGCAACTCTCACTCGGAGCGATCTGGTCGTTGTGATAAGCCACCGTGCCCATGCATTCGTAAGTATACCGGATCCGGCCTTTGGGCTCCCAGTCCGCGATGGCAAGACAATTATAGTCCTTGCCATTCACATTGATCATTGGTGCAGTCGGGTAGGTATTATTATCGGCATAATAAGCGGCGTAAGCCGTGAAAATCGCGCCCAGATTCTGCTTTGCCTCGGACTGCTTGGCCCGGGCTTGGAATCTGAGGAAATTGGGGATGGCGATGGCGGCCATAATCCCGAGAAAAATAAATACCGGGAAAAGCGCCCCGAGGATAATGCCAGTGATCGCCATTCCCTTTCCGCGGATTTGTCCCTGGCTCCGGCCAATCTCGCGGTATGCGATAATCCCCAGGATCAGTCCGACAATTCCGGCCAGGCCAAAGGAGCACCCTCCTAGGATTCCCAGCACCAATGAGGCGATGGCCATGCCTGAGGTTCGGGGCGCCTGGGAAATGGCAGACCTCGTCTCGGGGATAGCCGCCGGCTTAGATCCGGCTGGCGCGCTCGGGCCCGGAGCGGCAAACTGGTGCCCGCAGTGTTGGCAGGATTTGGACCCCTCGCTATTCTCTTTACCACAGTTTGGACAACGCATTTCTCTACCTCCTTTTGGGTTATAGTTTTATTCCATAATGTATATTGTTGACAACATCTGTCAATTCCTTGTTTTCATTAATCTATCCTCCTCATGCCAGATGGCTCAATAGTTTAAGAGCCCATTGCCCAAAAACCGCCGCGAGCAATAGATATAAAGGAATCATCGTCAATTTTTGGGAAGGGGTTCGTCGGTAAGGCCTGAGCATAAGATATGCCCGATAAAAAATCTGGAAAATGAGGAACAGGAAAAAGGCTACTCCCGCGCCATTGTAATTGATCGCCTGGGAAAAGTTGAAATGGGCAATCTCGATAAAGCTCCGGCTCAACCCGCAAAAAGGGCAATCAATTCCGAGCAGGTTCTGGAAAAGGCAGAGGGAGGAGAAGCCTTGGTCTATGATCGGGAAAATCGCCCGGCCATTTTCCACCCGGAGCAGAAAGGAAGTCAAAATCGGAAGGCCGCAGAGCCAGATGAGCCCAAAGTGTTCTCTTCTTCTGAACTCCTCCATGGAGTTCAACTTTGCCTTTGGAAAACTGGCCATTGTATCCACTCTGACCGTTTATATCATATTCAATAGAAATGGTCAAGGGAATTTTTATCTGGCCGTCCAGCACTTCTTCTTACCTCCGTTAGCTTGCTCGATCCAGCCAAATTTTTTAACTCTGGCGCGGGCAGGTATTACCGGACCCCAGGCCATAGCAAAGCTCGCTTCTTTGAGCAGCATACCTAAAATATAATCGGCCGACCGAGCTTTGCCCGAACAGACCGGTGCGCGAATAGTCCAGCACATTCTGGCCGGTGGCGCAGGCAAAGTGGAGCACGCCGGCAAAGGCTTTGCCTTCCACCTCAGCCTTGAGCCCAATGTGGCTGCCGAATGGGCTGAGCGGGCCGCCGTTGTCGCGGAAGGCCTCGGGAAATTCTCTGGTGTAGGTGGGCGGGCCGGAATAGGTCACGCCCGGAACCTTCGACAAAACTTGGCCATGGGCTAGACTGGAAATTAGGAGCGCCAAAATGTCCGCCAATATTTTTTTCATGGTTCCCTCCGGAAAAAAAACGGCGCATTGATTCGGGATATGATAGCAGAAAAAGCTCGAATCGGGAATTCGGCTCTTGCGGTTGGAAATGCCCCCAAACGGTTTGAGGAATTGTTGAGGACTGGGCCAATCGCTTGATAAGGTTGGCGATTGATGATAAGGTGCAGTCCAAGAAGCCGAAGAAACTGGATTCGGCAAAAATGTAAGGAGGGAGAAATGACCATGGTTAGAGTGAAAATCGAGGAGCTTTCAAAATCGTTTTTCGGAATTTTTAGGCCGGTATTCACATTGTTGCTGCCATTTTTAATCAGTGGCATCGCGTTTGCGCAACAAAACGCGCCTAATCCGGCAGCGGCTGCAGGGGGTGCAGCGGCTTGCTTGGCCTGCGGCACGCTACCAATAGTTATAATTGTACTATTAATAATATGCGGGATAGCAATATTGGTTTGGGTTGCCAAGGATGCCAAGCGAAGAGGCATGGATAGTCCTGTAATATGGATGATTTTGGTGTTTTTTACCAATTGGGTTGGCCTGATCATTTACATTCTATCCCGGCCTAAAGGTAATCTGATTGATTGCCCGAATTGCAAAGAGAAAAAACTGGAGTCGCTCAAAAAATGTCCTCATTGCGGGCAGGAAGGATAACCATACGCGGCTGGGCCAAAAGGCCCGATCCTTGGCTGCTGGCATGCTTGGTGATGGGCCTGATGACGGTTTTTGATTCATGCCGGGAACCCAAGAATCAGGTTTCGGCGAAAGCATGGATTGAAGGTGTTCGCCTATATCAAAGACTAATCAGCCCTCATTTGACACGGTTGGTGAGATGCCGTTACCTTCCGAGTTGTTCTAATTATTCCATCAAGGCGGTTGAAAAATACGGGATCCGGCCTGGCCTATACTTGACGATAAGCAGGTTATGGAGATGCAATTCCAAGGCAAAGCTTGGATCGCTTGATCCGGTTCCATGACATTGTCATGATTGGGACCAGCAGCTTTAAGGACGCGCAGGGCCGGGATCTCTTGAAAAAATAGCCGGACTTGCAATTTAGCCGCTTCACCGTCTATAGTAGAATGTAGATGCTATGATGCGGGTGTCGCGGTTGGGGATTTTCCCCCGGGGCTGGGGGAACCGGCCGCGCGCGATGGCGCATCCAAAACGCAAATTGTTGAAGGAGGAAACATGACGGAACAAGTACCAATCGGGGCGGGTGAAGTCGGCGACAAGGATTGGTTGACCACGCTGTTGCTTTGCATTGTGCTGTGGCCTTTCGGCATTCACTACTTTTATGTCGGCAACAACAAAAAGGGTGTCTATAAGATCCTGCTCTCCATTTTCACCTGCGGCATTGGCGGGCTGATCTGGACGATCATGGACATCATCGCCATTGCCAATGGCACTTTCGTGGATGGGAACGGAAAACTACTCCTTAAAAAATAACCGGAAAAGCCGCGCATTTTTTATCGGAGCCACTGTGCTGCTTGCGGTGGCGGTGTTGCTGCCGGCCGGGCTTTTTCGTCACACGCCCACGATTTGTCTCTGGACCCTCGTGGGCTTGGGGCCTTGCCCGGGTTGCGGGATGACCCGGGCGGTCTGGTATTTGCTCCACGGTCAGTTCAAAACCGCGATTGCCTTCAATTGGATGGTGGTAATGGTCGCGCCCATTTTGGCCTGGATCTATCTCAAGCTCGGCTATCAAGCGATCACCGGCCGGGAGGCGCGCTTAAAATTTCTGGAGAAGAAAATTTTCTAGGCTTCAGGTTGTTTCCCGATCAACGGTTCCGACGCTCAAGCTCCGCGCTTCCGGAAAATCCCGAAAATAATGAGACCGAGAAGCGACGCCAGCGAAAAATACAGCCCGATCCGGAACGACCAGGGCTGGTAGAAGATTTTGAGATGATGCTTGCCGGGAGGAATTTTTAGGCCGGTGAGGAAATCCGCGGGAAGCAACTCCTGTTCTTTTCCGTCCAGGATCGCTTTCCATCCCGGGAACAAGATCTGGGAGATCAGGAGCCGGGAATTCCGGACAGCCTCTAATTCAATCTGGAAATTTTGGCTGGAAAATTTCTTGAGCTTCAAAGGGGATTGCTCGGCGCCCAAGCGCGGCTCCGGGCTATTCGGGGTTCCGGGCGGCAAAAGAATAGCCGGGTCCAATTCTTTTTTACTTTTTAGCTTTCCCCCGTTTCCGCTTTCCATCTCCCCGGCGCCGGTCAGGAAGAATCTCGGATAGGCTGTCGGGTTTTGGTAAAACCAAAAGCCCTGATCGCCGATCAATTCCAGCTTTTCCGCAAGGCGCGGGGTGTCCACCCTCAAGTCCAGCCAGCCGGCCCAGTCAAAATCGGAGTTGTCCGCCGGAAGGGTGGCGAGGGAAATCGTCTCGCTCATTGCCAGGTTCAATTCCACTGCCGGCAAATTTTGCTCCTCCGGATGCCTTGCCGGATGAAGGTATCGGGCGTAGCCGATTTTTTTCTCGGCGCCGATGATAAACCAAACCCCGTCCGGTTCTTTGGGAACAGCCTCTTCCTGGATCCTGGGAGCGAAGCTGAGGATCAGGGGAGGAACAACAACCGGCGGATGATCTTTTTCGCGGGAAGGGCAGAATCCCGGCCGGGCTTGATCGGATTCATAAAGGTCGCACCGGTTGAAGCTGATCAATCCAGGCGGATGCTGGAACAAGGTTTTGGCCGTGGCGTTCCCAAGTTTGAAATATGCCGGGCCGAGATGGGAAGGGGAGGGGGCGCGTTTGATTCCGCTTGACAGGACTCGCTCAATGGAGCGGTTAAAAGGAAGGGGGCTGCGGGAGATCACATATTTCAACCCGATCAAATCCAGCCTCGGGTCTTCCGCCTTCTCCGGCATCACCTCCAAATAGCCGACATCGTTATACCAGTAATTGAAGCCCTGCTCGCGGCTATGCCCGTTGATCCGGTTCACCAGTTCCACCAACCGGTGATGGTTCACCCCGTCCATCACCCGGAGGTCCGCGACTTCCAGGAGTTGATTCAGGTTGGGAGGAAAAATCCCGCGCTCGAAATAAAATCGGGCCAGCGGGTCGGCCTTGATCCTCTGGAAAACCGGATTGGCCCGCAGCTCGTTCAAATGATAGTCCAAATAAATCGGCTCCTGCCAGGACCGGCGCGCCTGTCCGGAAAGCAGCAGAACGATGCTCGCGAGACAGAATCCCGCGGGAGCGGAAAAACTTACGCCCCTGGCGAAAAAGAGCCAGAGGAAAAACAACATTGTTGATCCAAGTTCAATGGCGAGAAAGGGATTCAACGCCGGCCGGAAAGTATCATAAGGGAAGAAAAGCAAGAGCAGGATGACTGCGGCGAGGAAGGCGAGGACGATTTTTTTAGTTGGGATTTTTCCTTCCAATATTTTCTCCAGCAGGAACGCCGAGATCAGGACAGCGGCGAAAATGATTCCCGGCCAGGGATGCTTGAAATTTCCGGACAGGCTGAAGGGGAAGACCAGTCCCAGGAACTGGAATCCGGTCAGGCCGAAGCTTAGCCCGAGGAATACGATGATCCAGGCCATCCAGATCAGATGAATTTTGGGAAGTTTTTTCAATTCCAGGAAAGCCAGGGGCAACAGGGGAAGGAAGATCAATCCGATTGAGGGGGCGAGCCAGGGCAGGGTGGAGCTTTGGTAATTGAGATGCAAAAAGGAAATATAGCCGGCAAGCTCGGGCCGGTGGAAAAAGGGCGCGCCCGGACTGCCGGGGCCGAAGAACCAGGGAGAGAAGGCCGCGAGGAATTCGGAGATGGAGTAATGATAGAGGCCGGCGACTGGGAGATGGAAATGATCGCCGCGGACCCAGAATTCCAGGAAGGTCAGGACCAGGGGCAGGGAAAGGAAAAGCGCGATCAGGTTTGCCAGGCCGAACCGGACCCATGCGGCCGGCCGTTCCGTTTTTTCCCGGCTGACAGTCCAGCCGATAAAACTAAGCAGGACAAACAACCAATCGTAAAAAATCGCCTCGGGATGGCCGGAGTTGAAAAGCGCGAATAAGGCGAGGCTGAGCAGGATCGGCCATTTTTTGCTTTGGCTTTGGGAAATCTTGAGCGCGAGCAGGAGCAGGAGCGGGATCAGGAAATCCGCGCTCAAATAATTTTCATTGGGGAAAAATTGAAAGTATCCGGAGAAGATGAAGCCGAACAGGATAAAGGAAGAGCCGGAGCGGGAGAGACCGAGATGGCGGCCGAGCAGATAGCTGAAGAAGCCGGCGAGCCAGAATCGGAAGACGAGATAAAGCTCGTAGGTGATGAGCGCGGGGAAGAGGTAGAGGAATAATTTCAACGGATAGAAAACGGCTGAGAGCATATTCCCGAGCAGGACCGAGCCGAGTCCGTTGTCGGGGTTCCAGAGCGGGAAAGATCCGTTGGCGAATTCCGACCGGATCAAATGGTCAAAGGAGAACTGTCCGAGCAAAAAATATTGTTCCTGGATGATCCCGAGGAAAAGGCCCTCGCGGTTTAAAATCTGCGGTCCGAAGATGATGAAAATACCGAGCAAGGGCAACAGCCCGGCAAGGAGATAGTCATTCCGGTCAAGCTTTTTGTTCAAAGCCGGCAACATCAATAATTCACCGAGTCCTTGCTTGAGAGCATCGCCACATCCCAGATACTCCTCACGGTCCGGAAATCCTTGGGCGCGAGCAAAAGGTTGGACCAGATCCGGAAGGGAGAAAAATAAAATTCCCGGCAGGCGCGTTTCTTGAAGCGCTTGAGCCGTTGATCCGGCACCGCGCTCAGGTTCACGGTCAGGCTGGAATAGCCGGACAGTTGAGAATCCGCGGCCGCCTCCGCGCTCAGCCCCAGCCTTCTCGCGTTAATGATCTCAATCTGGTCCGAGCGGTTCTTCAAGAGGTATCCCGCCAGATAGCCCAATCCAATCGGCGCCGGACTGGCCACTATGATTGAATTCGGCCTGATCAAAGCGATTTTCATTTTTACCATTATCACCGCCGTCGCCCGATCGGTCAAAGGCTTGCAATTGTTGGGAACCGGCCGAATCAATTTGTTCCGGAATTCCTTGCTCAAAACCCGAATTTCTGATATAGATTCTAGCGGAGGCAAAGATGAACAAACATACCCGAAGAGCATGGTTGGAAGGATTATTGTTCCTGCTTTTGGCCCTGCCGCTCGCGGCCATGAGCGCGCCCGATGAGGTCCTGAAATACTGGCCGGAAGAGGCCGGGCAATACGGCTTGCCCAAGGCGGTCCATTCCGCGGGCAAAAAGGTTGAGGCCGCGGAGTCGGTTTTGGCGGAAGACGATCAATCCGCCCGGCTCGGAAACGGCGATGAACTGGCGGTTGATTTCGGCGCGGTGACCGGCGGTTTTTTCGAGTTCAAGTTCAACCTGACCAAGCCGGCCAAAATCCGGATCACCTATTCGGAGGCCGCGAAATTCAGCCGGGGGGAAAGCGGCAAGCTCTCTTTGCTTTCGCTGGTTGACAAGAAACTTTTGCAGAGGACTTACGAGGTAAAACAGGGCGGCTGGTTCCGCGACCCGGTTTTAATGGGCGGGGCGCGTTATGTGATGCTTGAAGTCTTGAGCGGAGAGCTGGACCTGGACGCGATCCGGTGCGAGAAGACTTTTTTCCAATGCGACCCCAAAGGACAGGGCTGGTTTTTATCCAGCGACCAACTTCTGAATAAAATCTGGTATGCCGGTTATTACACCACCTGCCTGGACACGATCCGTCCGGACCAGGGGGGAAGTGCCGGCAGGGATAAAATCGGCGAGGGCGACTGGGTGATGGTTGACGGCGCGAAGCGGGACCGGCTGATCTGGTCCGGGGATTTGGGCATCGCCGACCGGGTGGTTTATGTTTCCAGCGGCCGGTACGACCTTGCGAAGAATTCCCTGCTCAGCCTGGCGGCCTGGCAATTTAATAACGGCCTATATCCGGCCTGCAGCCGGGTAGAGCTGGGCGCCAAGGCCGCGGACCAATTTTTGGAATATTCCTTCTGGCAGGTGATCAACAGCTACGAATATTATCTTTACTCCGGCGACCTGGATTTCCTGGCCAAGATATATCCCGGCCTGCTCCGGGCGATGGAATATCACGACCGCAAGACCGATAGCAATGGAATGACCAGCCAGCATTTCCTGCGCGGCGGAATGAATTACAGCTATTCCATCATCCGCACCGGGCCGGTGGCCTACACCAACGCGCTCTATTATATTTCCTTGGTGGACGCGGCGCGGATCGCGATGGCGCTGGAAGACCTGGGCCAGGCCCAATTGTTCCTGACCCGGGCCGACCGGATTGAAGGATTGTTCAACGATTATTTCTGGCAGAAAAAGACCGGGGTATATCGCGACCTTAAAAGAGACCTGACCCATCACGCCCTGGACGGAAATGTCTTTGCCATCCTGAGCGGTCTTGCGGACCAGGGCAAGGCCGAGCAGGCTTTGGACTTTATCAACCGAACTTTGCGCCTGGACTGGGGAGACCGCCAATTTGATCAACCCTATGTGTTCCCGCGCAAGGTTCCTTTTGCCATCGGACATAACTCCCAGTATGTGATGCCCTATATCAATGCCTTTGACGCGGTCGCGCGGTTCCGGCTCGGCCGGGACCAGGAAGCATTGGACCTGATCCGGAGATGCTGGGGACGGATGGCGGAACAGGACCCCAATTTCACCGACTGGGAATGGATCGGGAAAAAAGGAAGTCCGGATCATAGCAACACCTCGCTCACCCACGGCTGGAGCGCCGGCTCAACTTTCATCCTCAGCGAGTGGGTCCTGGGGGTCAGGCCGGTGGATCCCGGATTCAGCCAATACCTGATCAACCCGCGTATTGCCGGACTGGAATGGGCCCAGGGGGCGGTGCCCACTCCGCGAGGATTGATTGAGGTGAACTGGAAAGACAGCGCGGACCGGTTTGAAATCACCCTGAACCTCCCCGCCGGACCGGGCCCTTCCCTGATCCTGCCCGGAAAAGGAGATCTGGTAAAAATCTCGCTCAATGATGCAGTGATCTATGACGGCAAATCCAAAATCCCAAACCCCGCGCTGGTTTCGGTGGATCCGGAACCGGACCGGGTCGGGGTTGAACTGAAAGAGGGAGGGGGGTATCGTTTGATCATTGAGAAAATTGGAGAAGTGAGCCAATGAAAAAAAAGGTCTTCGCGATCGGATTGATTCAGTTGGTTTTTGTGTTATTGAGCCAATGCGCGGTTCAGTTTTATCCGCGGCCGGTGAGCGAGGGGGAGAAGGTTGAGTCCAATGTGGCTCACGCGGTGGACACTTTTGGAGCGGCTTTTTTGAGGTCCACGATTGCGGCTAAAGCGTCCAAGCCCGATCGCCAGAAGCCGGTGATCCGGAATTATATGTTCTACGCGGACCCGAAGTTCAAAGATCCGAAGAATTTTTATCCGGCGCCCCAGCCGATTACGGAGATGAAGCAGGAGTTATTTAAGGACGAGAAGGACTACCGGATTTTTCTGGTCAGTTGGCCGAGCAGTTACCAGCCGGTCAACCCGGACTTTCGGAAATTGTACGAGACCTACCAGGAGGACTGGACGGTTTACGCGCTATATTTCAAGCAGAAGCAGCCGACCAACAAGGCGGTGGTGATGACCCACGGCTGGACCGGGGGCAAGGTCACGGATCAGCTTCAGGTTTCCACCAACCGGATTGACCGGCTGGCCAAGCTGGGCTGGGATGTGTTGTTCGTTCAACAGCCCTATCACGGTTTCCGGATGCCCAAGGATTCGTATTTCTCCGGCGAGTTGTTCCTCAGCGGCGAGGTGAGCCGCTTGAACGAGGCGATGTGTCAGGCCGTGACGGATATGCGCTCGGGGATCCAATGGCTGAAAAAAGACCATCAACTGGTCGGGATGTACGGCGGGAGCCTGGGCGGGATTGTTACCCTGATGACCACGGTGAACGAGCCGACCCTGGATTTTGCCATTGCCTGGGTGCCGCCCTCCAGTTGGGCGGATCTGACCGCGAACAGCCAGTTGGTGCCCTATGTGGTGCAGGCGATTTACGATTCCGGGATCGGCTTTGACACGGCCCGGGAAATTTTCTATCCCACCAGCCCGGCCAATTTCAAGCCGGCCATTTCCAAAGAGGATGTCCTGATCATTGCCGGGATGGGAGACAATTTCGTCCCGGTAAACCAGCCGATCCTTCTGTGGGAGCGATGGGACGAGCCGGAGATTTACTGGTTCCCGGGCGGACATATTATGAACTTCGGCAAGAAAGAAGCGCTCAAGACCGAAGACGAATTTCTAGCCCGGCAGCTGAAGAAACTGGATCAGAAAGTCAACTGATGCCGGAATTAAAAATCCAGAAGCTCGGACTGATCGCCTGCAAGGTGCTTTGGCGGGAGTTGGCCTATTTCGCGGCGCAAAGCCCGGCGGAGATAGATTTTTTCATCCAGCCCCAGGGCCTGCATAATGATCCGGCTCAGATGCGGGATACTTTGCAGGGCGCGATCAACCGGATTGAAGAGGAACATAGTTACGACCAATTGATTTTCGGGTACGGGCTTTGCTCCCGGGGCATTGAAGGGCTGAAGAGCGAGAAGACTCCCCTGGTTTTCCCGCGCGCCCACGATTGCCTGACCTTTTTGCTCGGGTCGCGCCAGAGGCAGGACCGGATTTATCGGGAGCATCCGGACGGATACTGGTACAGCCCGGGCTGGATTGAAACCGGCGCCCAGCCGAGCAGGGAGCGGATCCAAAAGGAAATGGATTTGCTCCGGATGAAGTTCGGGGAGGACGACGCGAGATGGCTTCATACCCAGATCGCGGGCTGGAACCGGAACTATCACAAGGCTATTTATATTGACTTCAAGATCGGCGAGCGCGGGAAATATCTGGCTTACACCAGGGCCTGCGCGGAAGAACTGGGATGGCAGCTTATAGAACTGGAAGGCGATCCGACCCTGGTGAAAAAATTGGTGTCAATGGAATGGGATGAAGAAAATTTCCTGGTCCTGGCCCCGGGTCAGGAACTCAAGCTCAGCTATGATGACGACCTGGTAAAATGTTCTATTCCAGGTCAGGGCTGAACCGAATGCGGAACATAATTCTTGACCTGATCACCAGCGGCGGCGCGGCCTTGGCGCTCGGGGTTTGTACGCGGAAGCTGAGTCCCGGTCCGGTTAAGATGCAAGACTGGCCGATGCCGATCCCGGCCAGGAAGGAAATGATCGGCGATTTTGAGATCAATTATATTGAACAGGGAAGCGGGCCCGCGCTGATTTTTATCCACGGCTTGGGCGCCAACCTCAATGTCTGGAATTATAATTTTTTTGAATTCGCCAAGACCCACCGCTGCATCGCCCTGGACC
Organism: uncultured delta proteobacterium; assembly: GCA_903930515.1. Lineage (GTDB taxonomy): Bacteria > RBG-13-61-14 > RBG-13-61-14 > RBG-13-61-14 > DRUE01 > CAIYYW01. The sequence goes on from CAIYYW010000289.1 coordinate 25,127, forward strand.
TTCCCGGTTTTGGAAATTCCGCCAAAAAGGAAACCGAATATTCCTTTGACCTGTTCGCGAGGACGATTGTGGGCCTGATGGACAAACTGGGGATTGAGAAGGCCGCAATGATCGGGAACTCAATGGGAGGACATACTGCGGCATATCTGGGAATACATTTCCCGGAACGGGTGGATATGCTGGTTTTGGTGGACCCGAGCGGGACTTTAAAAATACCCTGGTATTTAAAATTGTTCCTGCTTTATCCGGAATTTTCCGCATCCCTGATCCACCGGTTGTTCATCAAACGGCTGGAAGGGCAGGAGCCGGAAAAAATCAAGACCACTATTCTCGCCACGGGCAAGCGGTTCCCGATTTTGCTGAATTTGTTCTTCCATGACGCCGCCACCCATCCGGCTGAAGACTTTATGAATTTTTTCGTCGGCCACCTCGCAACCATCATTTCCAAAGCGCAGTTCCATTATTTCCTCCGGACCTTCTCCAGGCTCGCCAAAAGGATAGACCAAACCAACCTCACCCCTGACCTGCCCAGGATCAAAGCCCCCACCCTCCTGATCTGGGGAGATGACGACCGCCAGGTCCCGCTCAGGTTCGCCAAAATATTCCACCGCCAAACCCCCGGCTCAAAGTTCCTGATCATCAGCCATGCCGGGCATATCCCGATGATAGAAAAACCCGATGAATTCAATTGCGCGCTCAAAGAATTCCTGGAAAAATAGCTGATCCGGGGTTTCCGGTTTGAGGTTGACTATTTCCCGCCTGCTCAAACACGCAGGCCAACATCTTTTTCGCCTCTACAGATTTTTTACCACAAGCACATGTCGATCCCTGAACCCCTGCCCGGCATACAATTTCCGGCCCGGCCGGTTTTTGGGATCAACATTCAAAACCACCAGTTTTATTTTCAATTTGCGGAATTCTGAAAAGGCCGTCTTTAAAAGATTTTTCGCCACGCCCCGGTTGCGCCAGCGCTCGGCGACCACCAGAGAATAGATCATTCCGTGCTTGGCCTCAAGATAGATTGGAGGTCTTTTGCAAACCGCCCCCAGAAGATAGCCGACGATTTGATGCCGGTCTTCGGCAACCAGGATAAAATGGCCCGGCTTTTTCAGGGCGGAAGTGTGCCACCGGCGCGCGGTTTTCAAGCATTCCTTTTTCGGGCGCTTGGCGTAAAAAGGCGGATCGAAAACAAGGTGCGATGCGGTCAATTCCCACCAGAGTTCCTGGATCCGCCCCAGGTCTTCCCTTACAGCCCTCCGCACCAGCATGGTCGGTTATCATATCACAAGAGGCCGGCGAAATCTATTCCCAGGGCGCAGGTGTTTGGGCAGGTCGCGTCGGTTTTTTCGCGCTCTTCTCCAAGTCATAGCTGACCGTGCCGTCAATGCTTCTGCCGGCCTTGGAGCCGTCCCAGGCAATGGAGCCGTTGAAAGTGCATGGGTGCTTGGTCCCCGCTTGGGCTAGAGCGGGATGGCCATGCTGGACCAAGAGCCGTGCTCGGCCACCGTCATCACGCTCTCGCCCCTCACCGCGCTCAAGATCACCCGCGAGGAATTTTTCGGGATCATGTCCGACCAGCCCGAGATCGCCCGCACCATTTTCGAGGTTCTCAGCAAACTGCTACTTCTCGTCGAAGAGGAAATCCGCCAACTGGCCTGCGAAGTGAATTAATTCCGGACCTCGGGAAAACGCAAATTCCCCCTCAGGGAAATAGTAAAAATCCCGGGAAGCCCCGGTGAGCATCACCTCCGGGCTATGGTCTCGTCTCCGGCGCTCCGGTTTTCCAGAATTCACATTTTTCGACATTATCCGTGGTCTCGATGTGCGCGGGCAGATCGAGAATCAGGCGGCTTTTTTGCTTCTGTTCATAAACCGGCCATTTTATCAGGCCGGGGCCGTTGGGGTCGCCGCTTCGGGCGAAGTTAGTCCAATAACTCATCATCTGTTGGACGAGGGGCCGGGCTTTTTGTCTTCGGCTTTTGGAATAGAGCAAGTTGTATGGAGAGTGGTCGAGGGAATCGAAAATGAAGGGGATTTCGAAGCCGTGAGCGGCTCCGAGGATGTGGGGCGCAAGGTTTTGGGCGTAGTCAAAGCGATAGTAGTAGGTGGATGGAAAGGCCGTGGCGGCTTCCGCAGCCTCGAAGCCCTTGCAGCCGAGTGAGATGTCGCCCTTGGCATCCACAAAGGCGTCAATCGGGCGATCATAGTCGGCAAAAGGATAGATCTTCGTAAAGACCGACAAACGCTCCGGACCAAGCGAGCGGGTGAGCGCCTCCACTACCCGGGCCTTTCCCGTCCGGCGGTAGGAGACCTTGTATTCCGCGGCAAAAAGTTTGCCCTCGTCGTGGTTGGACCCGACGATAAACGGGACTTTATTATAGTTGCCGATGCGAAGGGAGAGGAGCGGGGATTCGGTCAAGAACCATCCGTCCTGGTGGGGGGCCCAGATGTGCTCCCAGGCATTGAGGTCAAAATAATCGCCGGTGGCATCCTTGCGGCTGGGCATAGCCCCCACCACCTGCTCCACGGATTTGGACCTCATGCAGGCAATCCTCTCGGCGCCGGAGCAGCCGAGGCGCGCGGCGAAGTCCTCGCCGTTCGAGAAGCCTTGCTCCATGGTCCGCGTCATGTCGCAGCCGCCGCTTTGCATTATGGCTCGCTGGAACAGACCGGTCGAGAGGGGGGAAGCCAGATGCATACAGACGCTCCATCCTCCCGCGGACTCGCCGAAGATGGTGACATTGTCAGGATCGCCCCCGAACTTGGCGATGTTCCGGCGGACCCACTTCAGGGTCTGGACTTGGTCCAACATGCCGTAGTTGCCGGAGCTGTGGTGAGGGTCTTCGGCCGCCAGCCCGGGATGAGCGAGAAAGCCGAGGGCGCCGAGGCGGTAGTTGAAGGTTACCAACACCATGTCTTTTTCGGCGGCCAGAAGATCGCCCTCATATCCCGAGGAACTGCCGGAGCCGCTGGTTAGGCTGCCGCCGTGGATCCATACCATTACGGGATAGACTCCGTTCTCCGGCGGCCGCCAGATGTTAAGGTAGAGGCAGTCCTCGCTCCGAACGGGATGTCGCCCGATCCGGAGATATGCGGGAAACATCTCGACCTGGGAGCATTCCGGGCTGAATTGCAGGGCCGGCAGAGGCTGCGTGCGCACGGCCGGAGGCTTGGGCGCCCTCCAGCGTAGGTCGCCGACGGGCGGCCGGGCGTAGGGGATGCCTTTATATGCGCAAGCGCCGCCGTCGCGGGCCCCGATCACCGGACCTTCAGAAGTTGACACCGGTTGTTGGCAGGGGTCTTCGGCCGAAGCTATGGAGCCGCCGAGGACCAATGCCGTCGCCACCAGCGCGGCCGTCACTAGATTTTTTCCCATCTTGCCCACCTCCGAAAAGAGATCCGCGGTTATTGCGAGTTCCGGATCATGCTTGTGTAGAAGTTTATTATTTCCAGGTAGTTTTCCACGCTCACTCGTTCGTCGGTGCCATGCGGCCTTTCCTGGTCTTCCTGCGTGGCTCGCAGGGGTGAAAAGCGGAATATGCTGTCGCTTACCTGCTCATAGTTTCTCGCGTCAGTTCCTCCCAGAACAAGGAACGGAGAAATCACGACCTCCGGAAAAACCTCCTTAATCGTCCGCTCGAGTATACCGAAACCTTTTGAGTTGATGTTTGAAATCTTCGTGGCCTCCTTGGGCTCGCCGAGGGCTTCCACCGAAACCCGCGGATCGCTTATGACCTGTTTCACACGAGAGATAACGTAATCAACGCTATCTCCGGGAAGCAGCCTGAAGTTCACAATCGCGGTTGCCTCCTGAGGCAGAACATTCTCCTTGGTTCCCGCTGAAATGATCGTAACCGCGGTTGTCGTGCGTATCATGGCGTCGGAAACATTGTTTTTAGATAGCATGTTCTTGATCAATCCTTCGAAAATCCCGCGGTTTTTTATGGCAAATTTCATGTATGACGGGAACTCGGGACCAAGCTTGTCCAGCGTCATTTCAGAAACTCCAGTAAGTTTCGCCGGAAAAGGATTCTTTTCCAGCTTTTGCACCGCTGCCGAGAGTATGCCGATCGCGCTTTCCCTTGGAGGCATTGACGAGTGGCCTCCCTTGGTCTTTACCTTCATCTCCAGGGTCAGATAACCCTTCTCAGCGACGCCCACCATTGCCAATTCCTTGTCTATACCCACAAGCTTGCCGTCAACTATCAATCCGCCCTCGTCTATGATATATTCAGCACTCACTCCCCTTTCCTTCAAAATCGCCGCAATCTTCTGGGCGCCCTTTCCTCCAACCTCTTCATCCCGGCCAAAACACAGGTAAACAGTGCGTGTGGGACGATAACCTTGGGATAGCAATGCCTCCACGGTTTCCATTAGGGCCATGAGAAATCCCTTGCAATCCATGGTTCCCCTGCCCCATACGAATCCGTCGGCAATCCGGCCTTCGAAAGGGGGATATGTCCAGTCAATGTCAGTTCCAGGAGCTATGGGAACGACATCTATATGAGCGAGGAATACGATCGGCTTTAAGCTTGGGTCTGAGCCGTTCCATGTGTAAAGCAATCCCAGATCATTGACCGTCTCCTTTTTCAAATTCCTGTGGATTAACGGGTAGGTCTTTTCAAGGAAATCATTGAATGCATTGAACTCCTTTTCATCCACCTCATTGGAATTCTGAAAAGATATGGTTTTGAACTGCACCGCCCGCGAAAGATTAAGGGCGGCCCGCTGCGCTGTTTCAGCCTCTGATCCTGCGCCAATAAGCAGTATGAACAAAGACAAGGCAATAAATGCTGAAAAAACCAAAGGCTTTATTTCAAGCTTTCCTGTTTTTTTCATTTTATTTCTCCCGGAATAATGAATTCAACTTGCTTCGTTTCTGGTATTTTTGAGGTGCCCCCATTCATTGGGCAGATTTTCCCGCTTCTTATATTAGATCCTTTCGCATGCGAAAAAAAAGCAGGGGCTTTTCGGATCCTCATTTCCGTTTCCGGGCGCTTATCGGATCGCGTTGAAATCCATAATCAGCTCGCAGGAATTGGGACAAGCCGCGTCGGTCTCGTCCTTGCGTCGGTCCAGGTCGTAAGTGATCTTGCCGGAGAGGTTGTTGCTGCTGCTCTGATCTCCGTCCCAGACGATGGACCCGTTGAAGGAACACTCGTGTTCGGCCCCGCCGATCTCCAGTTTGAGCGGGATGGCGAGCTGTCCCGGGTTTTGAATCTGGAGGGTGAACTGGTCGTCGGTGTTGATCTCTCCGGTGTAGGGGATCTTCAGGCTGCCAGCCGTGACCTCTTCGGTGGCCAGCAAATCGCAGGAGGTCTGGGTGATGGACAGGCTGCTGGCGGAAGGGATAATCCCGCTCGAGATCTGGACCTTGACCCCGTGCCCGGATTTTCGGCAGGCAAGGCTGGACAGATCTTTGCGCGCCGTAAAGGTCCCGCTTATATTGCTGCAAGTATTTTGTCCGGTATCGCAGGAGAAAATTATTACGGCCAAAGCCGCGGCCAAGGCCGAAGACCAAATTTTTCTGATCATTTTAAACCTCCAGATTTTCGGGAAAGAATTCGCCGCGGAACCAAGGCGGGCTTTTGCCTGGGAGCGGCCCGGTCTCGCGGTTTGGTTTGGTAATGCCCTTGTCCGGCTCATTTACCGCTGACCTGGTCGGCAATAAAGGTCATATTGATGGCGCAGGAATCCGGGCAACTCTTATTGTGCTCGTTCGGCCGCCGGGTCAGGTTATAATAAATTTCCCCCTTGAGAAGATCGGTGTCTCCGCTGTCCCCGTCCCATTTGATCTCGCCGTTGAAGCGGCATTTCACCTTGGAGCCTCCGATCTTGAAATTCATCGGGATGGACACATTGTCCGAATTATTGATCTCCAGGCTGAATTGATCATCATCCTTGGAAGTCCCGCGGTAGGAAATGAAGGTATGATGTCTCCAGACATTCTCGTTTCCCCAGATGTCGCAGCCTCCCTGGCTGATCTGGAGCGCGGTGGTCAGAGGCATCACCGCGTCCGGATTATCAATCGGGACCTTGTTCCCGTTTTTTTCGCAGTACAGGCTGGTGACGGTTTTAGTCGCGAGATAACCGGCGTCCAGATCCGGGCAAAAATTTTCCGATCCGCAGGAAAACAAGATCACCGCCAGGAAAACGCCGCATCCCAATCCCAGTCCCATCCTCTTCATTGTGTCATCCCCCTTTTTCTCCGCAAAGCTTTTATTCGCGTTTTCTTTAGGTATTACATAATACAGCTGATTTTGCAATTCTCGCGGTCGGTCTGGAGCTTGAGGATATGCTCGGGCACCTGCTTGAGCTTGATCCGCTTGGTGACCATCTGCGTGACATCCATCCCGTTGGCGATTAACTCAATCACATGGGGAAAGGTTCCGTGTCCGGAATGACCCTGCGCTCCCACCACCCTTGCCTTGCGCACCTGGTAAACCTCGCCGGTGAGCGGGACCTTGGCGTCCGCCCTGGCCACGATCACCACGGTGGTGAGCAAAGTCCTGCCTTCCCAGATGATCCGCTCCAGCCCCGACCAGACCACTTCCGGCAGGCCGGTGGCTTCCAGGATCAATGCCGCGCCCATGCCGTGGGTAAGTTCCAACGCGGCCTCGGCAAAATCCTCTTTCAGCGGGTTGACCACAAAATCAGCGCCCATCTTTTTGGCCAGCTTCGCCCGGGCCGGCTCCGGCTCGGAAACAATCACCCGGACCGCGCCGGCTCTTTTCAAGATCGCGGTTGCGGCCACCCCGATCGGACCGGCGCCCAGGATGATCACATTGTCTCCGGGCTTGATCCCTCCCCCGCGCTCAATCACGGCGTTGTAAGCCACGCTGCAAGGTTCCACCAAGGCCCCGGCCACGAACACCTCGTTGCCTTGATATCTCTCCTTGAACGCCTCAATGCTCCAGATCAGACGGCTTGGGAGCGCCACATATTTGGTAAAGGCGCCGTTGACATTGAACCCGATCTCGTCCAGCTTCTCGCAATGGTTGGGCTGTCCGTCCGCGCAGGGACGGCAGCTCCCGCACCAGACCATCTCTTCGGTGCAGACCGCTTCGCCGCCCTTGAATTTCTTCATCGTCATCTTGTCAAAGGCCTCGGCGCCCGCGTCCACGATCACGCCCGCGGTCTCGTGACCGAGGATGCAGGGGAACCCGGTCAGGCCCGGATAAAAAATGTAGCCTTGCTTGTCCGCCTGCGCCATATGCACATCCGATCCGCAGATGCCGCAGGCTTTCACTTCCATCAATACCTCGTTGGGCCTCAATTTCGGGATCGGGTGCTCCTCAATCCTGAGCTCCGGGTGTCTCCAGACCTTGCTCCCCAAATAGGTCTGCTTCTTTGCCAGATCCCTCGGGTGCGGCCGATATTCTTTGCGCGGATCCCATTTCGCGTGCAGGGTCACTCCTGACATTTTTTCCGAC
>CAIYYW010000290.1 GCA_903930515.1 uncultured delta proteobacterium
AACAACAAGCTGGAGAACTGGAAGAGCTACGGCGGGGACAAGGTCTGGCCGGCTCCGCAGGGATGGGATGGCCCAAGTCAATGGCCGGGACCGGGCGACGATATCCTGGACGCGCCATATCAGACGGAGGTTCTGAAAGAATCCGGGGACTATGTTCAGGTCCGGATGACCAGTTCCGGCAAGGGAGGCTACTCCGGCCTCCAATTCATCACCGAGCTGACCCTGTTTGATAATTCCAGCCGGGTCTATTTTAAGACCACGATGAAAAATGTGACCAAGAAAGACACCGACTGGGGGGTCTGGCGGGTTACCCAGATGGATTTCTCCGGGCCGCCTCCCCTGACCTATAATGACCGGGCTTCCCTGATCATCCCGCTCAACCCCAAGAGCATCTGGCCGGAAAAATTCCAGGTGATGTTCGGGCTGGCCGAAAGCTGGAACTGGCAGCCGGATTATGAGAAGATGCGGATCAAGGTCAAGTATATGAACATCGTGGGCAAAATCGGGATTGACTCCTATGCCGGCTGGGCCGCGTTCGTGGACGAGAAAAGCGGTTACTCTTATGTGCAAAGATATGAGACCTTCCCGGGAATGAGCTATCCGGATAACAGCACCTTCTATGCCTGGGTGGCGGGCAAAGGGGAATACATCCACAAGCACAAGTTCTACACCGAGGCCGACAACCCGAATAATCCGGACGGGCGGCTTATTGAAATGGAAATCATCGGCCCGCGGATCAAGCTTAAGAGCGGCGAAAGCTATTCCCTGTATTCCAGTTGGGAAGCGGTGAAGGGGGATTTGAAATCGGTTCCCCGGCTGGAAGACGGTTATTTGGCGCCGCCCAAGGTCGGGCCGTGATTTGACTTGCGCTTTTTCCAGTTTTTGGTAAAGATATTGAGACCGTTTATAAAGGAGTGAATCAATGAAGAATTGGGTTTGGCTGGCATTGATTGGCCTGTGCGTTGGCTTCCGCCTGGAGGCAAAACTGTCCAACCGCGCCTACGACCCGGTGGTGATTTCCGGAAATCATCTGCCCGCGGTGATGAACGCGATGCCGGGCGAGCTCCGACTCTTCGCGTTCCAGGGCGGCAAATTCGGGCAAATAGTTTACCAGATTGATGAGCGCTACGAGGATATGCTTTACTGGCAATGGACGCGCCGGAGGAGGGAGTTGGTTTACGCCCTGACCATCGGGGACAAGGTAAAGGCGGACCCCAACCCGGCCTTTGACAGCGACGATGAACTGGCCTTTATGGCTATGGACCTGGGAGATCAGGCGCCGGCCGGCGCCTTGCCCGCGGGCGCGGAGGTTTGCCAGGAGATCAAGGTCTCTGATCCCAATTCCGGCGATGCCGGCTATGCCTATCTGTGCAAGCTGAAAAACCCGGCCCCGCTCGGGGATCGCCAATATATTTCCATCGCCGGTTCCAATAACCAGGTGATCGGAGCCACTTACAAAATCGGTTATTCCACCCACGACCTCTTCTTTGATCAGCTCCAGCTAGGCCCGATCAATAACCTCAGCCCGAACCTGATTGACCGGTTCAAGATCAATTATGAATGTTTCGGAGCTTACGGCATGTTTGACTATCAGCTGAACAACACCGATATCCGGACCCATTTGCGCGGGATCAAGGTCGGCCCGGTCCGGATCATCAAAGAAGTGGTATCCATTACCGAGCCTTGGGCCCATATCCAGAACCGGCTGCTCCACCATATTTATTACTATCCCTACCATCTGGAATGGGAGATGGAGACCCGCGGTCCGATCGTCTGGGGAAATAGCATTCATCAATTCATCTATACCATGGCCCTGGATCTGGACCCGAGCGTCAAGGGCGCGCAGTTCCTGAGCGAAAAAAACCCGCTCCCGGTGACCGTGGACGGGGTTTACGACGCGGAAGAGTTAAAACTGAATTACGGCCCCCAGGAGTGGATGGCCCTGAGCACCAAGTACGGCACCATCTTCAATCATCTCGCCCTCCCGCTCAAGGCCCAGGGGCTCTATCCCGACCTGCTCTATGTGGATATGGACCAGAAGCAGGATCAGCCCGAAACATCCTTCGGGATGTTCGGTAAATTCGGTTACAAGATCAAAGACCTCCAGAAGACCGGAAGGAAACCGGTGATCTTCCGGCTTGATTACTTCTTCTCCCCCGATCCCTACACCGCGGGCGCGGAGAAAAACCTGGTCGGAATCTATACCAATTCGCTCAAGGTGGAAAGCGATCAGAACCAGGGAACCGCGGTGGCGCAGAGCCTTCCCACCCCGGAAGAAAAGCGCAAGCCCGGGGATCAGCCCCTGGCCAGTATGGCGGATAAGACGGAAATCAAGCAGGCGACCAAATCCATTCTTCCCAATTTTATGCTTGACCCCTATAACACCGGTTACGGCGGAGGATTAAGCTATTCCGACGAAGATATTTTCAAAACCGGAATCGGCTTCAGCATCTATTCTATGATTACCACCCGCAATTTCTACGAACTGAGCTTTGATGTGTATAAGCTCCGCTTTATTCCTTATGTGGAAGACTTTAAAATCTCCGCGGGAATCAAGCAGTTCCCCAGCGAGACCTTCTACGGCATCGGCAATACCACTGCCAGCGACCAGGCAGCCATTTACTGGTGGACCCGGAATGAGGCCTCGGTGGAATTCCGCAAACATTTCTTGCGTCATTACGGCGCCAATTTTCAATTATTCTATCGCGATACCGATGTCAAAGAGGGCCAACAGCCGGTGGAAGGGGTACAGGTCGGCAAGCCCAGTTATGAAACGCATTATGGCACATGGAAACAACTGGAGGATATGGAACGATGGGGAGGGCCGGTCTACGGAACCGACGGCGGAATGACCAACGGCTTCAACCTCTCCCTGTACCGCGATATGCGCGATGACGAGCAGGTGCCGCATCGGGGGGATTATGAATCCCTCAGCGTATATCGGGTGGGGCCGGAATTCGCTTCCGACTATAATTACACCAAGCTCTCGCTGGACGGCCGCGTGTATTTCGAGCCGGCCTGGCTCCAGGACCTTCCCTCGGATCACTGGTTCAGTGATGATCGCACCACCTGGACCAAATTCTTCGGCGACGCCAAGCACCGCAACATCA
>CAIYYW010000291.1 GCA_903930515.1 uncultured delta proteobacterium
AATTCACCTCCGGCCTGGAAGGCTTCACCGAGCTTCATCCGGAATCCCCGGATACTTTCTCGCAAGGGATGCTGGAGCTATGGCAGAGGCTGGAGCTTGCTCTCGCGGAGATTTGCGGGATGGACGCGGTAACCCTTCAGCCTTGCGCCGGAGCGCAGGGGGAATTGTGCGGGATGCTTCTGTGCCACGCGTATTTTGACGACCGGGGTGAAAAGCGGACCAAGGTTCTGCTCCCGGACACGGCGCACGGGACCAACCCGGCCAGCGCCGCGCTCGCCGGATTTGAGGTAGTGGAAGTTCAGACCGAGAACGGTCTTCTGACCCCGGAACTGATCAAGCCGCACCTGGGCGATGATTTGGCCGCTCTGATGCTGACCAACCCGAACACCCTGGGAAGGTTTGAAACCGGGATCCGGGAAATCGCGGAACTGATCCATCGCTCCGGGGGCCTGGTTTATATGGACGGCGCCAATTTGAACGCCCTGATGGGGATCGCCCGTCCCGGGGATATGGGAGTGGATGTGATGCAGATGAACCTGCACAAGACCTTCTCCACCCCGCACGGAGGGGGCGGGCCCGGTTCCGGCCCGGTCGCGGTGAGGAAAATTTTGGAGCCGTATCTGCCGGCGCCGAGGGTGGTGAAAAGCAAGGATGGTTTCAGCCTGGACGAAAATTTCCCGAAAAGCATCGGCCGGCTCACGGCCTGGCACGGGAACGCCCTGATCTGGGTCCGCGCTTTCACTTACATCTTGCGGATGGGCAGGGACGGCCTGAAGCTGGCGAGCGAGCTGGCGGTGTTGAACGCCAACTACCTCCGGGTCAAGCTCCGGGAGCATTACCAGATCCCGTATCCCGACTCCTGTATGCACGAATGCGTGTTCTCGGACAAGGGATTCCCAGGAGGGATCACCACGCTGGAAATCGCCAAGCGTCTGATTGATTACGGGTTCCATCCCCCCACCATTTACTTCCCGCTGGTGGTGCACGGCAGCCTGATGATGGAGCCGACCGAGACCGAGGGCAGGTCCCGGATGGACGAGTTCATTTCCGCGCTGCTCAAGATCAAGGAAGAAGCGGCAGCCGATCCCAAGCTGGTGAAATCCGCTCCGCACCGGACCCCGGTGGCGCGTCTGGACGAGGTCTTGGCCGCGCGCCATCCGATGCTCCGGTTCAACCAGAAGGAAACCAAGACCAAATGACTTTGATCTACCTGGTCCGGCACGGCGAGACAAAATGGAACCAGGAGCAAATTTTCCGGGGCCGTAAAGATATTCCCTTGAGCGACCAGGGCAGGATGGAAGCGCTCAGCCTGGCCCAAGCGCTTTCGCGGGAGCCGATCCAATTCCTTTACAGCTCTCCGCTTCAGCGCGCTTTGGAAACCGCGCAACCGATTTCGGAAAAATTCAAGCTGTCCGTGGAAATTTTGCCGGGGATGATTGACCTGGATTTCGGAGACTGGGAGGGCAAGTCCTCCAAAGAGATTGCGGAATCCGACCCGGAACTTTTTCAAAAATGGGCCAGGACCCCGGAGAATGTTTTTTTCCCCAAAGGAGAGGGTTTGCGGGCCGCGAAAGAACGCGCGATCTCCGCGTTGAAAGAAGTTGTGGCCGCGCACCCCGACCAATGCGGGGTGGTGGTCAGCCACCGGGTGATCTGCAAGCTTGTGATTCTGGCCGCGATCGGCTCAAGCGAAGCGGCGTTCTGGCGGGTTCAGCAGGACCTGGCCTGCTACAATCTTTTGGAATGGACCGGGAGGGATTGGCTGGTCCGGCTGGTGAATGAAACCGGCCATCTCAAAGAGATTGCCGTCCATTTGAAGAACGATTTCTGATTTGCTACTATTCTGTCCGTTGAGCCGATCAAAGGGGTGAAAAATGCCTGCAAGGATTGAAGTCAGATTCAAGCTGGAAGTGGTGGACGCCGCTGGGGAATCCACCCGGAGCCGGATCCGTTCCGAACTGGGAATCGCGGTTGACCGGGTCCGCACTATTGAAGTTTACACCATTGACAAGGACCTCTCTGCGGAACAGTTGGATCAGGCCCGCCAGGAATTGTTCACCGACCCGCTCACCCAGGATTCCAGCCTGAACCGTGCCCTGGGGGAAGATTTTGACTGGGCCATTGAAGTCGGGTTCCTGCCCGGGGTCACCGACAATGTGGGGAAAACCTCCAAGGACGCCGTTGCGGAACTGCTCCAGGCCGGGTTTTCTTTTGAGGAATCGGTTTACAGCAGCCGTCAATACTTGCTCAAGGGAGAACTCAGCCGGGAACAGGCCGAGAAGATCGCGGCCCGTCTTTACAACCCGCTGATCCAACGGGTACAGATCAAGTCTCGCCAGGAATTCCTGGAGTCCAACGGGATGGAAGCGATTGTTCCCAAGGTGAAGCTGCCTGCTTCGGACCGGGTGGACGAGGTGAGCCTGGAAATAATGGACCCGGAGTTGGAAAAAATCGGCAAGGAGGGAATCCTTGAAAAGAAGCTCGCGGATGGAAAAACCATTCGGCGCGGCCCCCTGGCCCTGAGCCTGGCGGAGCTCCGGATCATCCGGGATTATTTCCGGGAGCAGGGACGGAGCCCGACCGATGTGGAACTGGAGAGCATCGCCCAGACCTGGAGCGAGCATTGCAAGCACAAGATTTTCGCGGCCAAGCTGGACGAGATTGATTCCATCTTTGACAACTGCATCAAGAAGGCCACCCAGGAGGTCCGCAAGTCCCTGGGCAAAAACGATTTCTGCGTATCGGTGTTCAAGGACAACTCGGGGGTGATCAGGTTTGATGACCAATACCATCTCTGCTACAAGGTGGAGACCCATAACTCACCCAGCGCGCTCGACCCCGACGGCGGAGCCATCACCGGGATCGTGGGGGTGAACCGGGACCCGATGGGAACGGGACAGGGCGCGAAATTGGCCTTGAATTTTTACGGGTTCTGTTTTGGTAATCCATATTACAAAAAGCAGCTCCCCACCCGGGACCGGGAGGGGAAAAACCCGATCCTGCATCCGCGCGTGATTTTTGAAGGGGTGCGCCAGGGAGTGGAGCACGGCGGCAACAAGAGCGGCATTCCCACCCCCTGGGGTTTCCTGATCTTTGACGACCGCTATATGGGAAAGCCCCTGGTGTTCGTGGGAACCATGGGCCTGATCCCGAAGGAGGTCAACGGAATTCCGGGCGAGGAAAAGCAGGCCCGGATCGGGGACATCATTATTATGGCCGGGGGAAGAGTGGGCAAGGACGGAATCCACGGCGCCACCTTTTCCAGCGAAAGCCTCCACGAAGGATCCCCCGCGGCCGCGGTCCAGATCGGAGACCCGATCACGCAGAAAAAACTGCACGACGCGCAAATAGAGGCGCGCGACCGGGGATTCTATCACAGCGTGACTGACAACGGCGCCGGGGGATTGAGTTGCTCGGTGGGCGAGATGGCCCGGGAGAGCGGCGGGTGCGAGGTGGATTTGGAACAGGTTCCGATCAAATATTCCGGCCTGGCCCCCTGGGAGGTCTGGGTGAGCGAGAGCCAGGAGCGGATGACCTACGCGGTGCCTCCGGAAAAACTGGACCTGTTTATGTCCGTGATGAAGAAGCACGATGTGGAAGCGACCGCGATCGGTAGATACACGGATTCCGGGCAATGTGTGGTGAAGATGCGGGGCAAAAAAATCATGGAAGTAAACCTCCTTTTCCTTCACGAGGGCCTGCCCCAGATGACCCTTCATTCCTTATGGAAGGAGCCGAAGAACCAGGAGCCGGAGTTGGCCGAGCCTTCCGGAGAAGAGCTGAAGAAACAGAGGATTGATCTGGCCGGAAGGCTCAACCTCTGCAGCAAGCAGTATGTGGTCCGGCAGTATGACCACGAGGTCCAGGGGGGCTCCGTGATCAAGCCCCTGGTGGGGGCGAAAGAGGATGTGCATAATGACGCGGTGGTGACCAGGCCGATCCTGCAAAGCCGGCAGGCAGTCGCGCTTTCCACCGGAATCCTCCCCGGTTATGGAGACATTGACCCATACGCGATGGCGGAATGCGCGATTGACACCGCGATCCGGAATGTAGCCGCGGTGGGCGCGGACCCGGACCGGGTCGCGCTCCTGGATAATTTCTGCTGGTGCTCGTCCCACGATCCCGAGCGGCTCGGCCAGCTCAAGCGCGCCGCACTCGCTTGTTACGAAACCGCTCGCAAGTTCCGCGCCCCCTTCATCAGCGGCAAGGACAGTATGTTCAACGATTTCAAGGGATACGACCCGGCTGGACTCCCGATCAAAATTTCGGTCCCGCCCACGCTCCTGATTTCAGCTTTGGGGATCGTGCCGGACAGCCGCAAGGCCCAGAGCTTGGATTTCAAATTCGCCGGGGATCTGATCTATGTGATCGGGCTGACCAGGGCCGAGTTGGGCGGGTCCGAGTATTTCGCCTACCTGGGGGAGCGGGACCGGGGAGAGAGATGGATCGGGAACCAGGTGCCCAGGGTGGAACTGGACCGGGCGTTGCCCAGATACCACCGGGTTTTCCAGGGGATGGAGCAGGAACTATTTTCCGCGGTCCATTCAGTGGGAATGGGCGGGATCGGCTTCGGCCTGGCCAAGATGGCGATGGCCGGGGAGATGGGCGCGGAGATTGACCTGGGGATGATCCCGACCGAGGAGGGCTTAAAAATTCAGGAGCTGTTGTTTTCCGAGACCCAGAGCCGGCTGATCGTGAGCATCTCCCCGGAAAAAAACAGGAGGTTTGAGGATATTTTCGGGTACGAGGATTTCGCCCTGATCGGAAAAGTGATCCCGGAGCCGGAACTCGTTTTCACAAGCGCGGGATCGGAATTCACCCGGATCGGGATCCGGGAGTTGAAGGAAAATTATTTGAAGACCCTGGGGTGGTGAAATGGCAAAACCAAAAGTTTTGGTCTTGACCGGATACGGGATCAATTGCGACCTGGAGACCGAATTCGGGTTCAACCTGGCCGGAGCAGAGGCAGATCGGGTCCATATCAACAGCCTGATTATGGGCGAGAAGAAACTGGGGGACTACCAGATCCTGGCCTTTCCCGGCGGGTTCTCCTTCGGGGACGACATCGCGAGCGGGAAGGTTCTTGCGAGCAAGAGCCGGGTCCGGCTGGGGGATGGGCTGCGCGAATTCATTGAAAGAGGCTCCCTGGTGATCGGGATCTGCAACGGGTTCCAGGTTCTGGCCAAGTTCGGAGTGATCTCCGACCAGCCCGCATCAAAATACCAGCAGCGGATCACCGTGACCTATAACGACTCCGGCCGGTTTGAAGACCGCTGGGTCTGGCTCAAAAGGGTGAGCAAAAAATGCCCCTGGCTGGACGGGATTGACGCCCTATATCTCCCGGTCGCGCACGGGGAGGGAAAATTTTTCGCCGATCAAAATGTGGCTGGCGCGATCCAGGCCAACGACCAGGTGGCTTTCCTTTACGCCAAACCAGACCTGAGCGCGGCGCAGGGCGAATACCCGCTCAACCCGAACGGGTCCCTTTCGGACATTGCCGGGGTCTGCGATCCGACCGGCAGGATTTTGGGGATGATGCCGCATCCGGAGCGATTCCTTTCTTTCTACAACCACCCGCGCTGGACCTGGCTCAAGGACGATCTTAGGCGGAAGGGAGAACCGGTCCCGGACGAAGGGGCGGGCTTGAAAATCCTCAAAAACGGCGTGAAATATTTCAGCTGAATGGGCATCTAATCATAAGGTCGCTTAACCGGGCGAGGGTTCATCCTTCTTGGTGCGGCGTCTTATGCCGCCACAATTCCAAAACCCGGCTCCCAAAACCCTGGTTCGGACTTCGGCGAGTTCCCTTCGGGTCTTATCCTCAAAGTCAAAGACATAGGAGCCGCAATCTCAACAGCGGGAAACAAAAAAGGCTCACTTCCAAAAGGAAATGAGCCTTTTTTAATTATACCCCCGGCGACGACCTACTTTCCCACTAGGCAACCTAGCAGTATCATCGGCCCTGGAGGGCTTAACGACCGAGTTCGAGATGGGATCGGGTGTGACCCCTCCGGTATAGCCACCGAGGAATAGTCAGCAATCCAAGATCTAAAAGTTCAGATCTCAGGAATAAAAACAATTGCAAGTTTTTTCCCAGGTCAGAGACCTTGACCGGATCGAAAAAGATCCGGGTCAATAATCCAAGACCCTTGCTTGTTCCGCATTTTCTGTTATTTGCAATCGGACGATTCTCATTAAGAAGAGTCGGCGATTCAGGCAGAAAATATTTTACGGTCAAGCCTCACGGGCGATTAGTACCGGTCAGCTCCATGTGTCACCACACTTCCACCTCCGGCCTATCAACCTGGTAGTCTACCAGGGCCCTTTAGCTGATGTGTTTCCACATCAAAGGGAGACTTCATCTTGGGTCGGGTTTCCCACTTAGATGCTTTCAGCGGTTATCCCTTCCGAGCTTAGCTACCCAGCTATGCTCCTGGCGGAACAACTGGATCACCAGAGGCTCACATGTCCAGGTCCTCTCGTACTATGGA
>CAIYYW010000292.1 GCA_903930515.1 uncultured delta proteobacterium
ACCCAGGCGAAATTGCTATATCAATCATTGCTGGAAAAAGGAATTCCGGTGGAGCTGACCGCGGAGCCGAGCGAGGGAGTGATCGGGAAACTGATCCGAGCCTATCTCAAGGGCGAGCTGGAATTCCCGGACCGGCTCCTGTCCGGCCCCGGTTTGGCGCTGCTGTTCGCCGCGGACCGGCTGGAGCATCTGGCGCGGGAGATCAACCCCTGGCTGGACCAGGGGGAGATGGTGATCTCGGACCGGTATCTGCTTTCCAGCCTGGCCTATCAATCATTGGACTGCGATCGGGAATGGATCAAACTGATCAACCAAGAAGCCCCGCCCCCGGATTTGACCGTCCTGCTGGATTTGCCGGTGGAAATATCCCTGAAGAGGGTTTCGCAAAGACCGCTCTGGCCCGAGTTGTTTGAAAAAGCGGAAATCCAGAAAAAGGTGCGGGAAAACTATCTGAAACTGGCGCGTGAACTGTATTCCGACCAGCGAATCCTGGTGATTGATTCCACCAAGCCGATCGCGGAGCTTGCCGGCCAGATTCTCAAAGCAGTGACCAGCTATCTCCAATTCCCGGGTTGAAGGGGCGCAAACACTCCTGCTTGCCTGCCGTAGTCCCGCCTTAATTAAAGCGCGCGCCGGTTGAGTAAAGGAGGGAATTTGGATAGAATTCGGGCGGATGGAGGGATCTAAATATTGCCAGCCGGAATCGGGATGCGCGTCGTGCGGGGCGTGTTGCGGGATGTATAACTGGGTCGGGTATTCGCGGGGAATGGTGGAAGAGGTTTTGGAAATTCAGACCGGGCAATTTTTACGATCCGACCGCACAGAGAGGGATTTGCGGCGTTTGAAGAAGGTGATTTCCGAAAACCGCCCGGCGCCCCTATACCCGGTGATATACAATTGCGAGTTTCTGGGATTCATCGGGAATGGGAACAAGCGGGTCGGGTGCCTGTTGCATCCGGGGCTGAACGGAGGGAATAATCTTCGGGGGATTTCGGATCACGGGAGGGAGACTTGCGACGAGTCCCGATGCACGGCCTGTATATATCTGAGCGGGGCGGAAGCCGGTCTGGTGGCGGAAACCACCGATGACTGGTATCTTTATGGACTGTGCCTGACCGACCTGGATTTGACCAGGGAATTCTTCCGGATCGCCAGCGAGCGGGTATCCGCAACGGTGAGCGCGGAACAGGTCGGGGCGGGACCGGAGCTGAAGGATATTTTCCGGCGATATCTTTTGCTCAAGGAGCAATGGCCGTTTGCGGAAAAGGGGAATCGGTTCGGGAAGTATTATTTTCAGGATGGCAAATATTTGATTCACCGGATTGACTATCAAGGATTATCCGCGCCGGAAAGCGGGTATGATCGGATTTTGAATTCGCTCGGGTCGGAGTTCCGGAGCAAGGCCGAGCTTGGGGAAGCGGAGGAAAGGCTGGACCGGATTTTTGAAGAATTTTCCCGGAGCCTGCCGGGATGAGCAAAAAATATTTATGGGCCGTTTTTTTCGCGGCGTATTTTGCCGGGTACTGGGCGGTCTTTCCGGGCAATTTTTATTATGACGACTATCATTCAATCCGGAACAACAGTTGGCTCGCCAGCCTGAAAAATGTTCCGAGATTTTTTGTTGACCCGACCACCTTTTCGGCGCGGCCCAGGGCGGCGATGTACCGGCCGTTGCTGCTGGTGACTTACGCCCTGGATTACCAGGCATATCACTGGAGGGTCTGGGGATGGCATCTGACCAATCTGATCCTGCACCTGATCAACGCGGTCCTGGTCTGGATCCTGGTCAAGCGGACCTTCAACCGGGAACGACTCGCCTGGCTCGCCGGCCTGATTTACGCGTTCCATCCCGCGGCCGCTGAAGTGATCAATTATATCAACTGCCGGTCGTCAATTTTGTTCACCATTTTTATCCTGGCCGGGTTGGTCGCGGTTTCGGGAATAATCCGGTCGGAAGAAACCGGGAAACGCGGGATCGGCTGGATGGTTCTGGCGAACCTGTTTTTCGTTCTCGGGGTATTGAGCAAGGAAAGCGCGGCCACTTTTCCGGCCGTGGCTTTCCTGTATTACTGGATTTTTTCCCCACAGGACATCCGGCGGAAGCTTGGGAGGTGCGCCTCTCTGCTCCTGCCGATGCTGGTTTTGCTGGGCGGGTATTTATATCTGAGGCAGATTTTCTTCGGGCGGATCATCAGCGGCCCGTTTTTGCCCAGGCCGCAACTGGTGAATTTTTTCACCGAGTTGAAATCCTATTTCTGGTATCTGGGGCTGTTCCTCTGGCCCAGCCGGCTCAGCATTGAGCACAGCGTCAGCACCGAAACCAGCCTTTGGAATATCCGCGCGCTCGGAAGCCTGCTCGGGATTTTGCTCCTGGGGTCCGTGGTGATCTTTTCCTTGATCCGGACGAAATCAAAAATCGCCGGGTTAGGCTTTTTGGCCGGATTTTATTTTCTGGTCCTGGCCCCGACTTCCAGCATCATCCCGCTCAATGTGCTGGTGAGCGAGCGGGCCTTTTATCCGGCGTTGTTCGCGCTCGCCGCTCTCACCGCGGGGTTGGCGGAAAGCGCCTGGGGATTCAGCGGCCGCGTCGCGCCGGCCGCGCTGGCGATGATGCTATTGAGCTATCTGTCCATCATCTCTGCTCGCGGCCGGGTCTGGCAGGACGGCGGAAAACTTTGGAGGGACGCCTTTGAAAACGCGCCGGATCAGGCCCGGGTGGCGGGCGAGTTGGGGAATGAGTATGCGCGGAGAGGAGAGGATGATAAAGCGGTGAAATTTTTCCTGCTCTCGGACCGGCTCAACTCCGGCCAGACGGCCACGGTTTATAATCTCGGGGCGATATATATGGACCTGGGAAAACTGGATTTGGCCGAGAAATACCTGGCGCAGGCGGTGGAGCAGGAGCCGGAGGATGTGGAGGCGCGGGTGAATTTGGCCGCGGTTTACAAGGCGGAGGGCAAGCTGGAATTGGCCAGGTATCATCTGGAATACGCCCTTGCGCAGGACCCAAAATCCGCGCTCGCGCATAACAACCTGGGCGATTTATATTTTTCAACGGGAGATCTTTCCCGGGCCGAGGAGCAATTCTTGAGCGCGGTCCATCTGGACCCGAAGCTGGAAATGGCTCATTACAATCTGGGCCTGATCTATGACCGGGCCGGTTTATCTCAGGAGGCGCTTAAGGAGTTCCAGAAGGCTTACGGCTTAAACCCGGGTGCGCCGGACCATTCGCTTCAGGCGGGAATGATGTTGCTCAAGCTGAACCAGCCGAAAGCGGCTGAGGACTGGATCGAAAAAACCCTGGCGCTGGATTCACAATATGCGATTGCCTGGTACTATCTGGGATTGGCGAAAATACAGGCCGGGGATCAGGGCGGCGCGCGGGCGGACCTGGAGAACGCGCTCAAGTGGATCCGGCCGGAGGAGACGGGACTGAAGGCGGAAATCGAGCAATTGATTTCACGGCTCGGGCAAAAATAAATTTTGCCCCGCGCCGTAATTGTGCTAGGCTGGGAGCGATGAAGTACGGGTTGATCTACAACCATGAGTTCGCCCAGTTCAGTTTCGGGGAAAACCATCCATTCAAGCTGGCGCGGGGCGAGCGTTTTTATCAGCTCCTGGAGCGGAACCAGCTCTTGTCCGATCCCGAGATTGATCTGATCCGGTCGGGGCCGGCTCCGGAGGAATTGCTGCTGGTGGCTCACAGCCCGGCCTACCTCAAGGCATTGAAAGAAGCGGACTCCGGGGAGTTCAAGCTGGAGATGCTCCAGTTCGGCCTGGGCAGCGAGGACTGCCCGGTTTTTCCGGGGGTTTATCAATTTTCGCGGCTGGCCTGCGGCGCCAGTTTTGAGGCCGCATATCGGGTGATGGAGGGCCGGCATAATTTTGTCTTCAATCCCATCGGCGGGTTCCATCACGCCCAGCGCTCGTTCGCCGAGGGCTTCTGCTATGTCAACGACATCAACCTGATCGCGCGGCTGATCCTGTTGCAGGGATATAAAATCGCCTACCTGGATTTTGACGCCCATCACGGCAACGGGGTCCAGGACGAGTTTTATTCCGATCCGAATTTCCTGTTTGTGTCTTTCCACGAGAACGGCAAGTATTTATATCCCGGCACCGGGTTTGAAACCGAGATCGGCCAGGGGCTGGGCGAGGGCTTAAAGGTCAATGTGCCGATGGAGCCGGGCGCGGACGACGAGGTTTTTTCCTACCTCTACAAGGAGACCGTCCCGCCCCTGCTGGACGCGTTCAAGCCTGATTTCGGGATCGTGCTGTTCGGGGCGGACCCGATGCTGGCCGACCCGCTCACCCATCTCAGGCTGTCCAATAACTCCTTCGCCGATGTCGCGTATGATCTGAACCAGCGGTTCAAATCCTGGATCGGCCTGGGCGCCGGCGGGTACAACCTGGAGGAGACCGCCCGGACCTGGGCCTTGATCTGGGCAACCATCACCGGCCAGGAGAATGAATCCGATCTGGCCGCCCTGGGAGGGGTGTTCCGGGGAAGTTCCGAGTTGGGGGCGTCCGGCTTTCGCGATATGCGCGGATATTCCAGCGGGCCGGAAAAGGACCGGGCGATGGAAGAGGCGAGAAGAGTGGCCGGATATCTCAAGCGGAACATTTTTCCCAAGGTGGGCGCTAAATGAATCAGAAATTGACGGAGTTGTATCATTCAAAATTGTTAAGCCCGGAAGCGGCGATTGACCGGATCCAGCCGGGCGCGCACATCTTTATCGGAACCGCTTGCGGGGAGCCCCAGGCACTGACCCGGGCGCTGGTGGAAAAAGGGGAACGGATTGAAGACGCGATGCTGTTCCATTTCCTGACCCTGAGCCAGGCTCCCTATGCCCAGGCCCAGTTCGCGTTCCGGTTCCGGCCCAACACCTTTTTCATCGGGCCCGGCACCCGGGAGGCCCTGGCCGAGGGCCGCGCCGACTATATCCCGATTATGCTGAGCGAGATTCCGAGGTTGATCAAATCCGGCAGGCTCAGAGTGGATGTGGCCTTGATCCAGCTCTCGGCCCCGGACGAGCACGGGTTTTGCTCGCTCGGCGTGAGCGTGGACATCACCAAGGCGGCGACCGAGGCGGCCGGCCTGGTGATCGCCCAGCTCAACCCGAAAATGCCGCGAACCCTCGGAGACGGTTTCGTGCATCTGGACGACCTGGATTTGATCGTGGAATGCGACGAGCCGATCCTGGAATATTCTTACCCGGCCGCGGACGCGGTGCAGATGAAGGTTGCGGAGAACATCGCCAAGCTGGTGGAAAACGAATCCACCCTGGAAATGGGGATCGGAACCATCCCGGACGCCGTGCTCAAGTTCCTGGTTGACCGCAAAGACCTGGGGGTCCATACCGAAGTTTTCTCCGACGGGATCATGGACCTGATTGAAAAAGGCGTGATCAACAACCGCAAGAAAACCATTCATCCCGGCAAGATCATCTCCAGCTTCGCGATGGGCTCGGCCCGTCTTTATCAGATGCTCAACAACAACCCGCGCTTTGAATTCCATCCCGCGGACTATGTCAACGACCCGTTCGTGATCGCCCGGAACCATAAGATGGTCGCGATCAATGTGGCGCTGGAAGTGGACTTGACCGGGCAGGTCAACGCCGATTCCATCGGCACCAAGTTTTATTCCGGCATCGGCGGCCAGGCCGATTTCATCCGGGGAGCCGCGCTGTCTAAAAACGGCAAGCCGATCATCGCGCTCCCGAGCACGGCCAAGGGAGGCAAGGTCAGCCGGATCGTTCCCCGCCTGGCCGAAGGCGCCGGGGTGATCACCACCCGCGGGGATGTGCATTATGTGGTGACCGAATACGGGATCGCATATATCCACGGCAAGAGCATCCGCGAGCGGTCCCTGAACCTGATCAATATCGCGCATCCGGATTTCCGGGAGGGTCTGCTCAAGGCCGCCAAGGGAATGAACTATGTTTACGCGGACCAGAAACTGCCGCCGCCCGGGGCGATCTATCCGGAGGACCTGGAGACTTTTTTCACCAACCGGACCGGGCTTAAATATTTGATCCGGCCGATCCGGGTGGACGACGAGGAATTTCTGAGGGAGATGTTTTACGATTTGTCCGACCAGAGCAAATATCTTCGTTTCTTCTCCGCAATGCGCGCGCTCCCTCATTTGAAGGCCCAATTGCAGGTCCTGATTGACTATGACGAGCGGATGGCCATCGGCGCCTTTCAGGGGGAACGGCCCGGGGAGAAGCTGCTGGGGGTGGCGAGATACATCCTGGACCGGAGGACCAATATGGCGGAGGTGGCGGTGGAGGTCCCGGACCAGTGGCAGGGACAGGGGATCGGGACCTTCCTGCTCAATTACCTGATCCAGATCGCCAAGACCAAAGGCCTGACCGGGTTCACCGCGATGGTGTTGGTGGAGAACCGGAAGATGATGCGGATCCTTCATGAAACCGGCTATAAGATGAAAACCAAATTTGAGGAAGGGGCCTACGAGGTTGAGTTCAGGTTTGACGACCTGGCGGAAAAATAAACCGGAGGGAAAAAATGTCGGTGAAGATAAGAAAAGTGGAAACCAAATCAGATTTGGATCAGTTCCTCAACCTGGACCATAAAATTTACGCCGGCGATCCCTTCTGGGTGCCGCCGCTTTTGTTTGATCTCAAGCGGAGATTGGACCGGAAGGCCAACGCCTATTTTGAGCACGCCCGGGCCGAGTATTTCCTGGCCGAGAAAAACGGGCAGCCGGCCGGCCGGATCAGCGCGCAGGTGGACGATCATTACTTTCAGCATTGGAACGAAAAGGTCGGCCATTTCGGTTTTTTTGAAACGATCAACGACCCGGAAGTCGGCGCCGCGCTTCTGGATACGGCCGCGGACTGGCTGAAAAAACAGGGGCAGGTCAAGATGCACGGCCCGTATAATTTCACGGTCAACGACGAGTGCGGCCTGTTGGTGGACGGCTTTAAACTTCCGCCGATGATGCTGATGACTTATAACCCGAAGTATTACCAGACCTTGGTGGAATCATTCGGAATGACCAAGGCCATGGACCTGCTTGCATATCGCACCGAAGCGAACACCGACCCGGACCCGGCAGTGGTCAATTTCGCGGAACTGCTCAAGCAAAGACATGACATTACCGTCCGGAATATGAGTTGGCTGAACTTTGACCAACAACTGGACTGGTTCGTGGAAATTTATAATTCCGCCTGGGAGAAAAACTGGGGTATGGTTTCGCTCACCGAAAAAGAACTGCGCGCCCATTCCGCGGAACTCCGGTTTCTCGCCTTCCGCTTCCCCGAGCTTAATTTCTTCGCCCTTTCCCGCGGAAAGCCGGTCGGGATGAGCATCACCATCCCCAATCTGAACGAATTGATCATCAAGATGAAAGGGAAACTGCTCACCCCCCAGGCCCTCGGCATATTCACCCACAAGTTTGAATCCTGCCGCGTGTTCGCGCTCGGGGTCAAGGAAGAATATCGCCGCTTCGGGGTCGGAGCGATCTTCTATGTGGAAACCCTGAAGGCCGCGCGCCGGATGGGCTTCAAATGGGGGGAGATGAGCTGGATCCTGGAAAACAACGGCCCGATGAGACGCGCCATTGAGCGGATGGGCGGGGTGGTCTATAAAACCTACCGCATCTACGAAAAAAACCTCTGAAGAGCGGTTCCGGGTTCCGAGTTGTCAACCCCGGAACTCTAATAAGTATCTTTAATTCGGGCAGGATGCCGGATGCGCGCGAATGGATTCCGTGGGCAGGGGTTTGCGCGGAAGATTTCTGGAAAGGGGCTGGAGCCGATCCACCTGGATGGAGATCGCGCCCAAATCGGAAGTGACGGTCCCGAAGATCAGATGCGCGCTGTCGCTCCGGAGCAGGTGGCAATACCTGCGGTAAGCCTCCGGGAAGAAAACCGTTTCGTAAATATCGGTTTCGTCTTCAAACGAAACGAATTCCATCGGCTCGCCTTCTCCGGTTTCGGTGAGCTTGCCCGTGACGCATACGCCCGCGGCGACAATCCTTTCCCCGATCCGGTTCCGGAAATCCCCGGCCGGGGTGATCCGGAATTTTTTTATCTGATCCCGGTATAAGGAGAGCAGGGGGCAAGAGATCAAAAATCCCAAACCCTCTTCCTCCTGCCGGAGCCGGTCGGATTCCGCGAGCTTCCGGACCGATCCCGGAACTTTAGCCGCATCCTGGAATAAACCGGACTGTCCCCGGGGCCGGGACCGGGACCAATGATTGATGATCCAGAACAGTTGGGGCCGATTCTCCGCGCCAAAAAGATCGTCAAAGCATCCGGCCTTGACCAGAATCCCGGCCTGCTCCGGGGCCGGGTCCACCCGGTCCAGAAATTCCAACAGGCTCCCATACCGGCCGTTTTTTTCCCGCTCCGCGATCAGGCGTTCCGCGAATTTTTTCTCCAAACCCTTGACCTGCATCAGCCCCACCCGGATCGCGTCCCCTTCCGCGGTATATTCAAAACGGCTCCCGTTGATCTCCGGCATTCTGATGGAAAGCCCCATCCGCCTGGCCTCGGAAAGATAGGCGGAGGCGGAATAATATCCGCCCTGGTTGGAGATCACGCCGGCGATGAATTCCGCGGGATGATGGGCTTTGAGGAAAGCGCTTTTGAACGAGACCAGGGCGTAGCTCGCGGAATGGGGCTTGCAAAAGCTGTATCCCTGAAAGGATTCAATCATCTCCCAGACGCTTTCCGACTGCTCTTCGCTCAGGCCGTTTTTGACCGCGCCGACCTGGAATTTTCGCTTAAGCTCCGAAAGCTTTTTCGCCCGGTGTTTCTTGCTCAGCGACCGGCGGAGCTCATCCGCCTCTTCCACCCTGAACCCGGCCAACTCAATCGCGGCCTTCATCACATCCTCCTGGTAAACCATAATCCCATAGGTCTCGGAAAGAAGTTGGTCCAGCCTGGGATGGATCGGCTCCCATTTTTCTCCCCGCAATCGCTTAACATATTCGGCGATCCATTTATGCGCGGCCGGACGGATGATACTGCTGTGGATCACGATATGCTCAAAATCCCCGGCCTTGGTTTTTTCCTGGAGCTGGCGCGTGGCCGGGGACTCAAGATAAAAAACCCCCATCGTTTTGCCCGCGGCGATCAGTTGTTTTGTCTTTGGGTCGTCCAGCGGATTGAGCCGGGTGTAGTCCAGCCCCAGCCCTTGCTTTTTATTCAACCGGTTAATGCCGTCCCGGATCACGGCCAAAGACCGGTTCCCGAGCAGGTCCAGCTTGATCAATCCCGCGTCCTCGGTCTGGTCCTTTTCCCACTGGATAATGTTCACGCCCTTGGCCGCGACCTGGACCGGGACCCGGTCCTGGATCCGCTCCGCGATCACCACCCCTCCGCAATGCACGGACATTCCGCAAGGAAGCCCTTCCAGCTTAAGCGCGAGTTCAATGATTTGGTCCCAGGGCGGGTCAAAATGAACGCCCCGGAAGAGCGGGTTCTTTTTCATCTCCCCGGTCGGCAAGAGCAGATCCAAAAAACCGCGCATCCTTTCGGTCACCCGGGAAATTTCCGCCTCCGTCATCCCGAACACCCGGGCAACCTGACGGATCGCGGCCCGGCTCTGGAAGCAGAGGTGGTTGGAAACCATTGCCGCCCGCTCCGATCCGTAGCGGTTGAACACATAGGCCAGGGCGGCGTCCCGCTCGTCCCACGGGAAATCCAGATCAATATCCGGAGGGTCCTTCCGGCCCGGGGAGAGGAACCTTTCAAAGAACAGGTTGTGACGAATCGGGTCCACCTGGGTGATGAACAGGCAGTAGCTGACGATGCTCGCGGCCGCGCTGCCCCTTCCGCAGGTGATCGGGAAGCGCCGGACAATGTCGTCAATGATCAGGAAATATGACGCGAACCCTTTGTCCCGGATCAGCCGCAATTCTTTTTCCAGCCGGGACTGAATCTCGGCCGTGAATTCGCCATATCTTTTACGCGCCCCCTCCCGGGCCTTTAGCGAGAGCAGAAGAAAACCGTCCTCCCGGCTCATCCCGCCGAAATCAAAAAGCACCGTCTCCCCCCAGGGAGCCTTGGGCAGGGCGCATTTCTCCATCAGCTCGTCAAGGTTTTGGAGCGGGGACGGGAAGGCGCGATACCAATTTTTAAATTCTTCCGGCGTCGGCATCCAGGCCGGATCAGTGACCAACTGCTCCGGCTTCACCCCGGAGACGCTCTGGTTCAGGCCGATCGCGCGGAGCAGATGATGCAAAGACCGGTCTTCTTTTTTCAGGTAGTAAACCGGGTTGCCGGCCACCGGCTTCAAATGATGGCTGGCCGCGAACCGGCCGGAGCGGTGAAGCTGATCCGGGGTGATGATGAAATAAAAATCCAGGCCCGGGACCGGAGCGAGGAACAGCGCGAGCGGTTCCTGGTTGGTGAGCGCGCAAAGGCCGTCGCAGGGTTGGGAAAGCTCGGCGCGCAGGGAAAAGTTTTCTTCCAGATGCCGGCGGGATAAAATCCGGCAAAGTTTTTTATAGCCCTCTTTGCTCTTCACCAGCAGGACCGCGGACTCTCCGGATTCGTCCCTCAACTCCGCTCCCAGGATCGGCCGAATCCCAGCCTCTTCAGCCATCTGCCGGAACCAGACCGATCCGTAAATCCCGTTCCAGTCCGTGAGCGCAAGATTTTTCCAGCCCATGCTCGCCGCGGATTCCACCAGTTGTTCCAGCCCAGCCGTTCCCTGGTGGAAGGAATACCCGGAATGAACCCAGATCAGGCCGGACATAACTGATCCCCAAACCGGATCGCGTTCTCGCCATACCGGTTCCGGACCCGGTCCAGGGCCTGATAGAGCCGGGCCTGATGTTCGGTTTCGCCGAATAAATCCGGCTGATACCCGGGCGCCAGGCGCGATGCCCGCAACCCGAGATAGATCACCTGGACCCGGCGGTAAAGCGCGCTTTCCAGCAAACCCAGCGCGCTTTGGTAAATCTCGCGGTCAAACGCGGTGGGCCTCCGCAGGCGCATCCTCCTCTCCGCTCCTTTGCCGTCCCGGAAAACCAGGAGCAACCTGAGCCGGCTCGCGCTCAATTTTCTTTCCCGCAAACTTTTTCCCAGCTTGATGGAAAACCGCCGGAGCAGGTCCCGGATCAGATCAAGGTCATTGGTCGCCTGCGCCAGACTCTCTCCCTGTTCCAGTTCCGGGCTGGATTCCTGAGGGGTCACCGGCGAGAAATCAACCCCCTGTGCCAGCAGATGGAGCCGGGATCCGTCCCGGCCGAATGCCGAGACCAACTCGGAAGAAGAAAGCGCCTGCAGGTCCGAGACCAGCTCCAGGCCGAGTTCGGAAAGGCGCTCGGATAAATCGCGCTCCCGGCTCAGGATTTTTCTGAGCGGAAAGGGCTTGAGAAAAATGGCCTCCTGGTCCGGCATCACCTGGGCCAAGCCCGGAACCCCGGCTATGGAGCAGACCGTTTTCCCCACCAGCTTGCTCGCGCCGATCCCGGCCGAACTCACCAGCCGATAGCGCCGATCCAGCCCTTGCAGGAGTTGGTCCGCAACCTCCAAACCCGGCCCGAGCAATCTTTCCGTGCCGGAAAGGTCTATGAAGAACCCGTTTTGGGTTTGCTCCACCAGCGGGCTCAGGTCGGAAAGGAATTCTTTAACTTGAACCTTTGCCCGGTAAAACAGCTCGGGACGGGGAGTGAAAACCTCCAACCCTTTGCAAAAACGTCTCGCCTCGGCCAGGATCATCCCCGGCCGGATTCCCTCGGTTTGGGCCCGGGGGTTGGCGGATAAAATACGGCTGGCCGATGAATCCATCCCGCAGAGCGCCGCGGGCCGGTCCAGGAATTTGCCCCGGTTGCCGATCAACACCTGGAGCGGAAACGACGGGAATAACAGATGCAAAATCTCTCGCTTCATGATCGTCTCCGGGAATCAATAGCTTCGGAACAGCGCCACCACCACGCCCAGAATTTTTACCCGGTTCTCTTTTGATACAATCGGCTGATACGCGGGATTGGCAGGGATCAACTCTATCTTTGAGCCGGTCCTCCGATACTTCTTCACCGTGGCCTCCCCGTCCACCAACGCCACCACCACTTCCCCGTTCTCCGCGGCCTCCTGCTTCCGCACCACGATCAAGTCCCGGTCCATAATGCCTTCCCCGGTCATTGATTCCCCGCGCACCCGCAAAGCGAAATGGTTCTCCGGATCAAAAATCCCGCTCGGAAGCTCAACCGGCTCCGGCACTTCATACGATTCCACCGGGAACCCGGCCTGAACCTCGCCCAGAAGCAAAAGACCGGCCGGCCGGCTCAACAACGAAAGCGACCGCTTCTGGTTGCTAAAACTTGAGCGCAAATATCCCTTGGCCGAAAGCTGGTGCAGGTGATAGGAAACCGTGTTCAGGCTGTTCAGGCCCAGCCCCTCCCGGATCTCCTGATAGCTCGGCGCGTAGCCCTTCCGCTCCACAAAACGCCGCAGCCATTCATAAACCTGCTTCTGCTTTTTGCTCAGCATACCTATATCATATAGAAAGTTTATAGAAAGTCAAGCGCCGCCGGTCTTTTGTCCGGCCCGGACCAAAAGGACATAAAAACGGCCGGGGAAATTGGTCTCAAAAAATCAGGGACGGCCCAGCGGATTGATCTTATTGACAATTTGGCTTTCCGGTCATAACTTATATGGGATTTTCAATGGGGTATCAGGATGATTGAGTTAAAGGGAAAGAACGGAGAAGCGGTCCAATTGGAGTCCGGAGCGAGCGGTTTTGAGTTGTTGAAAAAAACCGGCGTCCAGGACCCGAAGGGGATCGTCGCGCTCAAGCTGAACGGCAAGCTCCAGGATTTATCCCGGCCGATCCACGAGCCGGGCGAGTTTGAACTGATCGGCATAAAAAGTCCGGAGGGCGAAGCAATCCTCCGCCATTCCACTTCCCATATTATGGCCGACGCGGTAAAGAAGTTGTTCCCATCCGCCAAGGTCACCATCGGTCCGGCGATTGAGAACGGGTTTTACTATGACTTTGAATATCCGCCCGGGTTCAGCGACCAGGACCTGGCCGGGATTGAAGCCCGGATGAAGGAGATCATCAAGGGCGATCACCCGTTCAAGCGGCAGGAGCTTTCGCGCGCGGACGCCTTGAAATTATTCCAGGACAAGGGAGAGAGCTACAAGGTTGAGCTGATCAACGGCTTGCCCGAAGGCGAGCCCATTTCCACATATCAGCACGGCGATTTCATTGATCTTTGCCGCGGCCCTCATCTCCCCTCCACCCGCTACCTCAAGGCCTACAAACTCCTCCATACCGCGGGAGCGTATTGGCGGGGAGACGAGCGGAACCCGCAGCTCCAGCGGATTTACGGGACCGCGTTCGCGGACCAGGGGGACCTGGACGCATATTTGAAGCGTTTGGAAGAAGCGAAAAAGCGGGACCATCGGAAACTGGGGCGGGAACTGGATTTGTTCAGCCTGCACGAGGAAGTCGGACCCGGGTTTGTGATCTATCATCCCAAGCTGGGGCTGGTCCGGGCGGTCCTGGAGGAATTCCTGAAAAAGGAACATCTCAAGCGCGGCTATCAGATCGCTTACGGGCCGACCCTGCTCAAGTCCGAACTCTGGAAACGCTCCGGGCATTACGATCATTACCGGCAGAATATGTATTTCACCCAGATTGACGAGGACCAATACGGGATCAAGCCGATGAATTGTTTGTCGCATATGCTCATTTACAAAAACGGCCTCCGGTCCTATCGCGAACTACCGCTCCGATATTTTGAACTGGGGACCGTGCATCGCCACGAAAAAAGCGGCGTGCTCGCCGGGCTGTTCCGGGTGCGGGCCTTTACCCAGGATGACGCCCATATCATTTGCACCCCGGACCAGCTTCAGGGCGAGGTGCTCGGGGTGATGAGCTTTGTCCTGGAAGTGATGGACCTGTTCGGTTTCCCGGTAGAGATGGAGCTGTCCACCCGGCCGGCCGATTCCATCGGCGCCGACCAGGACTGGGAGCGCGCCATCTCCGCGCTGGACACCGCGCTCAAGCAGAGCGGGTTCCCCTACCAGGTCAATGAGGGCGAGGGCGCTTTTTACGGTCCCAAGATAGACATTAAACTCAAGGACGCCCTTGACAGGAAATGGCAGTGTGCTACAATCCAATGTGATTTTACATTGCCTGAGCGCTTTGATCTTTCTTATATGGGCAAAGACGGAGAAAAGCATCGGCCGGTGATGATCCACCGGGTGGTGTTGGGGTCTATTGAACGGTTCCTGGGAATACTGATTGAGCATTTTGCCGGAGCCTTTCCGACCTGGCTGGCTCCGGTCCAGGCGAGGATCCTGCCGATCGCGGACCGGCATCATAATTATGCCGGCCAAGTGGCGGACCGCCTGCTGGAAAAAGGGGTCCGGGTGGAATTGGATTTGCGGAACGAGAAGTTGAACTATAAAATACGCCAGGCCGAGTCGGAAAAGATCCCATTTATGCTGGTGGTGGGAGACCAGGAAGAACAGGAACAGAGCGTCTCGGCGCGGATCCGGGGAAGGGAAGATTTGGGAAAAATGACACTGGAGCAGTTGGAGGGACGGATACTCGCGGAAGCGAGGATGCCGGAAACTAAGTCAAAACCGACAAGGAGGGAAGTCCCATAATAAATAAGTCGGATTATCGGGTGAATTGGCAGATTAGAGTGCCCAGGGTGCTGGTGATAGACGATCAGGGAAACAAAATCGGCATTATGCTTACCAAGGACGCGATCAATTTGGCCGAGGAGCGCGGATTGGACCTGGTGGAAGTGGGAGAGAGCGCGGATCCTCCGGTGACCAAATTGATGGATTACGGCAAGTTCGTTTACCAGAAGCATAAGCAGGAAAAAGACGCCCGGAAGAAAACCTCCAGCCAGAAGCCGATCAAGGAAATCAAGCTGGGGATTAAAACCGACGAGCACGACCTTCAGACCAAGTTCCGGCATATCCGGGAGTTTATGGAAAAAGGATCCAAGACCAAGTTGATCGTAATGTTTCGGGGAAGGGAAATGGCTCATCCGGAATTGGGACGCGAGTTGATGCAGCGGGTGATTCAGGAGTTGGCCGATTTCGGGGCGCCCGACTATTTCCCCAAGCAGGAAGGGAGGAATCTGGTGGCCGTGATTTCTCCGCATTCCAAGCAACTGATAGAAAAGATTCAGAAGCAAAAAGAATTGGAAAAACAAAACCCGGGATCGGCTCCGGCGAGGCAGCCGGTTCCAACGGTTGCCGCGAAACCGGCTCCCAAACCGGCGGTTACCAAGGAGGAAGAGAAAGTTGGGCAAAAATAGTATTAAGACCAGCAAGAGCGCGGCCAAGCGCTTCAAGATCACGGGCAAAGGCAAGATCAAATTCCATCGCGCCGGCAAGAGTCATCTCTTGGCCAAGAAAAATCAGCGCCGGAAGCGGAGCCTCAGGGTAGCCGCGCTGGTGTCCAAAAGCGATGCCCGGAGAGTCGGAAGAGCGCTGGCTATACGTTGAGATAGAAGGAGTATAAAAATGACCAGAGCAAGAGGGATCCCGGCCAGCCGGAGGAAGCGCAAGAAGATTTTAAAACTGGCCAAAGGCTACTTTGGAATGCGCAAGAACGCGA
Organism: uncultured delta proteobacterium; assembly: GCA_903930515.1. Taxonomy (GTDB): domain Bacteria; phylum RBG-13-61-14; class RBG-13-61-14; order RBG-13-61-14; family DRUE01; genus CAIYYW01. The sequence continues at coordinate 15,568 of CAIYYW010000292.1, forward strand.
TCAAGATCGCGCGCAACCAGGTACGGAGGGCATTGCAAGCGGCCTATTCCGGCCGCAAGGAGCGCAAGCGGAATTTCCGCAGCCTCTGGATCGAGCGGATCAACGCCGCGGCCAGAATCCACGGCCTGAATTACCGCGATTTTATCCACGGGCTGAACCTGGCCAAAATTCAAATTGACCGAAAGATGCTCGCCGACCTCGCCGTCAAAGACCCGCGCGGGTTTGAGGCGGTGGTGGAAAAAGTGAAAGCCGGACTGGCTTCCGTCAATTGATTTTTGCGGAAAGGGCGATCTGGTGCTGAACGACCTTGAGCAACTATCCGCGGCGGCCCGGGCCGAACTCAAGGACGCGGCCGACCTTGACCGCCTCAATCAGTTCCGGGTCAACTATCTGGGCCGGAAAGGAGTTCTGACCCAGAAGCTCAATTCCATCAAGGACCTCCCGCCCGAGGACCGGAGGCAGGCCGGGCAGGCCTTGAACCGGGTCAAGAAAGAATTGGAAGAACTGTTCGCGCAAAAGGAGCAGGAGCTTCAATCCGGGGCGCAAGCCAAAGAGCGCGGGCAAAAAATAGATGTCACCATCCCCGGGTTCGGGCTTCAGCGCGGAAGCAGGCATCCCCTGAGCATCATTTTGGAGGAGATCGTGGATATTTTCCAGGGGATGGGGTTCCAGGTGGAAGAAGGACCGGACGCCGAGGACGAGTATCATAATTTCGGCGCGCTAAATTTTCCCGATGAGCATCCGGCGCGCGATATGCAAGCCACTTTTTATCTGGACGGCGGCCTGATCCTGCGCACCCACACCTCCCCGGTCCAGATCCGGGCGATGAGCAAGCTTAAGCCCCCGCTCCGGGTGATCTGCCCGGGCCGGGTTTACCGCTGCGACGCGGACACCAGCCATTCTCCGATGTTCCATCAGTTGGAAGGGTTTATGGTGGACACCCGGATCACCTTCGTCCATCTCAAGGGCGTGCTGATGGAATTCGTGAAGGAATTTTTCGGCTCCGAAGTCAAGACCCGGTTCCGTCCCAGTTTTTTTCCCTTCACCGAGCCGAGTGCGGAGGTTGACATCGGCTGCATGATCTGCGGGGGCAAGGGATGCTCGGCCTGCAAGCAGAGCGGCTGGATGGAAGTGCTCGGGTCCGGGATGATCCATCCCAATGTCCTGAAAAATGTCGGGTACGACCCGGAAGCGGTCAGCGGGTTCGCCTTCGGACTGGGAGTGGAGAGGCTCGCGATGTTGCGCTTTCGGATTGATCATATCCGGATTTTTTTTGAAAACGATCTCAGGTTTTTGAAACAATTTTATTAAAAATGAGCAGGCCCGGCGCTTCGGTCGGGCGACAAATAGCGCGCAGCCAAGAAAGGCTTCGCCAAGAATAAAATGGACATATTATATAGCTGGCTTAAAGAATATCTCCCGGTGGAACTCTCCGCGACCGAGGCCGCGGACCTGCTCACCAATATCGGACTGGAAGCCACTGCGCGCGGAGCCGTCCCGCAAGAGGCGATGAAATATCTTGAGCAGGTGGTGATCGGCCGGATCGAAAAAATAGAGAAGCATCCCAACGCGGACAAGCTCACTTACTGCCAGGTCCGGCCGGCGCCGGATGCCGAGCCGCTCCCGGTTGTCTGCGGCGCGCCCAATATCAAGGAGGGAGACCTGGTGCCGCTCGCGCTGGTCGGAGCGAAACTTGCAATCGGGACCTTGAAAGAAACCCTGATCCGGGGCTCGGTGAGCAAGGGGATGATGTGCGCCGCGGATGAGCTGGGCCTGGGGGACGACCATTCCGGGATTATCATCCTGCCTCCCGACGCCCCGCTGGGAGGGAGCTTCAAGGACTGGCTCCTGAAAAAGGATCTGATCCTATCGGTGGAGCCGACCCCCAACCGCGGCGACCTGCTTTGCATCCTCGGGGTGGCGCGCGAACTCGCGGCCGCGACCGGGACCAGGGCGATCCCTCCTG
>CAIYYW010000293.1 GCA_903930515.1 uncultured delta proteobacterium
AGGGTGGTCCGGGAACGAAGCCCGCCCGGAGCCTGGTTGTCCGTAACAAGCCAGTATCCCGGGTCCTGGAAGGCCAGTCCCAATTCCATCGCGCCCATATCCGGGCCGTCAATCATAGTATTGTCAGCGTCTCCCCAGAAATTAGCGCCCGGCAGATGTTGCTGAGCGTTGGCTGAAAACGGCAGGATATAAATTGCGGTTAAGCAAAAAAAACCGATCCCCAAAATCCGTCCAAACTTTTTCAATATCATACTCCTTTGACTCCTTTAACTTTTTTGACTGAATCCGCCAAGCCATAAATCAATCAGGGCCTCAAACTCTGTATCTAGAATACAGCAGCCAATTTATACTGTCAAGGAAAATAAGAGAGAAAAGCAAGGGACACGGTTTCTGGGGTTTAAACCGGAAACAATAAACTTATAATCCTTCATCCTTTATCCGCCGATCAGCTTTGCCGCCTCGCTCACCTTATCAACTGATCAACCTTTCAACCTTTTTCAGCTTTGAACTTTTTCCGCCTACTTCACCAAGTCCACCGATAAATTGATGGAATTATATCGTGAGCTGCTGGGATATTTGTTCCAGAGAACAAAGGCGGGTAAAATATTGAACTATGCAGGCGAAGACCAAGATTATTGCGACTTTGGGTCCGGCGAGCGATTCGGAGCAGATGATCCGGAAGCTGATCCTTGCCGGGGTGAATTTGTTCCGGCTGAATTTCAGCCACGGCAGCCATCGCCAGCACCTGGATCGGGTAAGCAAGATCCGGGAGATTTCAGAGCGGCTGGGGAAGAATGTCGGGATTATGCAGGACTTGAGCGGTCCCAAGATCCGGCTGGGTCAATTATTCAGGGACCAGACCCTACTCAAGACCGGAAGCGAGATCAAATTATGCGCGGGCTTAAAATCCAGCTCGGCTGATTGCCTTCCGGTTTCCTACCCGCATCTCTCGCAAGAGGTGACCAAGGGGGATCACATTTTACTCGGAGACGGCGAGATTGAGCTCCGGGTTTTAGGGATTGAAGACGGGAAGGTGGTTTGCCGGGTCGGGGCCGGCGGGATCATCAGCAGTAAAAAAGGGGTGAACCTTCCCAGCGAGCGGCTTACCGTCTCCGCGGTTACGGCCAAGGACCGCGACGACCTCAAGGTCGGGATTAAGGCCGGGGTGGATTATGTGGCGCTGTCCTTTGTCAGGAGCGCGGACGACATCAATAGCTTGCGCCGTCTGATCCGCAGGGCCGGAGCGGATATTCCGATCATCGCCAAGATTGAAACCACCCAGGCGCTCAAAAATATTGACGCGATCATTCAGGCCTCGGACGGGGTGATGGTTGCAAGAGGAGACCTCGGCGTTGAGGTTCCGCTGGAAAAAATTCCAGAGGTGCAGAAGGCCATCATTCTCAAGGCCAACCTTCTGGCCCGGCCGGTGATTACGGCCACCCAGATGCTGCGGTCAATGGTGGAAAACAACCGGCCGACGCGGGCGGAGGTTACGGATGTTGCCAATGCGATTTATGACGGCACGGATGCGGTGATGCTATCGGAGGAGACCGCGGTCGGAAAATATCCGGTGGAAGCGGTGGAGTATATGGAGAGGATCGCGCAAGAGGCCGAGGATGACTGGTATAACGCGAGAAGGATTAATCGGCTCGGACCGGGGAAGGTTCAAAATATTCCCGAGGCGATCAGTTTGTCGGTGGTGGAGATGGCCGAGGAGATGAAGGTGAAGGCCATTGTTTCGCCGACCCGCTCAGGATACACGGCCCTGCTGGTGAGCAGGCTTAGGCCCAATGTGCCGATCCTGGCGCTCAGCCTCAGGCAGGAGACCGTAAAAAGATTGAGCCTGGTCTGGGCGGTTCAGGCTTATTTTGTGCCGGATTTAGAGAATCATCCCGATCTCCTCACCACCGCCTCCCGGCTGGCAAAGAAAATCTTGAAACTCAAAAAAGGAGACCTGATCGCAATCACCGCCGGCCTCCCGATCGGCAAACCGAGCCTGACCAATGTGGTGAAGCTGGAAGTAATCGGTTGATCCTATTTCTCCGTCCGTTCTCCGTAGCAGCGGCAGTCTTTCCCGCGGAGTTGCCATGGGAAATACCCGCGATGCTTCCCTCACGTCAAACCTGAACCTGCAGCTCGAAGGTAAACTGAATAAGGATTACCGCATCGAAGCCACCCTCGCTGATGCCAATATTCCCATCCAGCCGGAAGGCAATACGCAGCAGATTCAGGAGTTCGACAAGGTATTCCTCCGGATTTACAGCCCGCGTAATGAGATTCTGGCAGGCGACTTTGATATCCGGCCCGTTACCGGTTATCAGCCGAAGCATTGCTCAGGAGAGTAGTCAAAGGTGAATCCCTGTACCGGATCGGCAACATAGTGGACATCATCAATCTGGTATCAGTAACATCGGGATTTTCCAT
>CAIYYW010000294.1 GCA_903930515.1 uncultured delta proteobacterium
AGCAGTTGCAGGGCAGGGCGGATGGTCTCCAGGTGAAAGACGCCAAGCGCGGACTGGCGCATAATTTGGGCGGAGCATTCACCGTGGCCGCGGTGACCATCCTGGGAAGAAACGACACCTGATTTATTTATGGACAAAAGGGCGAGCTTTTTATAAGCGGGAGAGCGGCGGGATCAACTCGCCGCTCTTTTGCTGTCTTGCGAACTTTTGACCTCGCTCATTGGTCTAAAATAAAATGAAGCCGGTTTTCAAATCATTCTTATTTACGGGGGTGTTGTTCTTGCTCGCGCCCATTGCGCAATCCCAAGATTTAAAATACCAATGGCTGCGGAATTATGATCCTGCCCAAAGCATTGAAGCGCGGGCGTCTCTGCCAAAGGGTTATCTGCGGACCCCGGTCAAGCCGGGAAGTTATGAGGACTGGCTAAGACATCTTCCGCTCAAGCCGGGGAACCCGCAGGTCCTTCTTTTTAACGGCGCTCCGCGAGCCAACCAGCAAGCGCATTTCGCGGTGATTGACCTTGACCTGATCGGGAGAGACCTTCAGCAATGCGCGGACAGCGTGATCCGGCTCCGGGCGGAATATCTCTACTCGGTCAAGGACTATCCCTCAATCCATTTCAATTTCACCAGCGGGGATCAGGCGAGGTTTGATCGGTATGCCGAAGGATATCGGCCGATGGTGGCTGGGAATTATGTGCGCTGGATGAAAACCGCTTCTCCGGACGGCAGTTATTCCGGTTTCAGGAATTATCTAACCGAGGTTTTCAGATACGCCGGAACTTATTCGCTGAGCCAGGAGATGGGTCCGGTGAAAAATCCGGCCGAGATGCAAATCGGAGATGTTTTCATCCGGGGAGGGTTTCCCGGACACGCCATCATTATCGTGGACCTGGCGGAAAATACCGAGACCAACGAAAAGATATTCCTGCCGGCCCAGGGCTATATCCCGGCCCAGGAAATGCACCTGCTCAATAATTTCAATGACCCCGATCTCAGCCCCTGGTATTCCGCCAATTTCTCCGGAGACCTGGTCACGCCCGAATATACTTTTAAGAAAACCGAGCTCAAGAGATTTGCTAAATAATGCGCGAGCGTCCGGTCTCTCTCCTGCGAGAGCGAGACCTGGTTAGCCGCGACAATTAAAACGCCGGCCCCACCGTATGGATCGCCAATAAATCCTGGCGATTGATTTCAGCTTTGGTTTGCTTTCCGTTGACAACCTCCTCCATCAGGCTGACCAATTCCTTGCCCACGGCTTCAATGCTTTTTCCGGCCAATACCTGTCCCGCGTCCAGATCAAGGTCATCTTCCATTTTTCGGAACAGCTCGGTATTGGAGGAGATTTTGAGAACTGGCATAATCGGGAACCCCGCGGGCGTGCCCCGTCCGGTGGAGAAGAGTGTGAGCTGCGCTCCGGAAGCGGCCATTCCGGTAAGCTGGAAAATGTCCGACCCGGGCGAGTCCATAATCACCAGGCCCTTTTTGCTCGGAGCCGCGCTGTATTCAACCAATTCGTTGATTCGGGAGTTTCCGGCCTTGATGATGCACCCGAGGGCTTTTTCCTGAATGGTGGAAAGGCCGCCTTCAATATTGCCCGGAGATATCACCAAGCCGGCGAGCGGACCCAAAATATCCTTGGTAAGCTTTTCCTGCTTCCGGATCAGGCTCTTGATTTTTTCTCCCATTGCCGGGTCCGCGGCGCGGCGCGCCAGAATATTTTCCGTTCCAATCATCTCGGTGGTCTCGGCCAGGATCACGGTCCCGCCCTGAGCCGCCAGCCAGTCAGCCGCAACCCCGATCACCGGGTTCGCGGTCACGCCCGAGAGCGCATCCGATCCCCCGCATTCCAGTCCCAGGGTCAGCTTGTCCCATCCGCAATCGGTGCGCTTGATGGAATCGGCATAGTCCAGAAATTTTCCGCAAATTTCAATTGCCTTCCGGGTGGTTTTGACGGTGCCCCCGTTTTCCTGGATTACCAAAAATTCCACCGGCTTTTGGCTCGGCTTGATCTGATCCGCCAATCCAGGGGCCTTGATGAACTCGCATCCCAAACCCACAATCAAAATCGCGGCCACATTCGGATTCTTGCCCAGGCCGGCCAGGGTGCGGGTGGAGATGGCGATATCCGCCAGACCGCGTCCGCATCCCTCGGTGTGAATGATCGGCTTGATCTCCGTCATTTCCCGGCTGAGCGCGTTGACCACTCCGTTCGCGCAACTGACCGAACTCATCACCGCCACATAATTCCTGATCCCGACCGACCCATCCGGCCGCCGATATCCCAGAAACCCCATTTTCAGATCTCCTCGGCTTTCAAGTTATGCGTATGCACCCAATCGCCCGGCTCGATCCCCTGGATCGCGATCCCGATGGTCTCTCCGTATTTGATGATCTTGGCGCCGATGGAAATTTCAACCAGCGCGACCTTATGGTTGCGCGGAATATTTTGGCGCGCGCTGATCTTTTGCTTGAGCCCGAGGATCGCCTCTCCCGGCTGGATTTCCCGGATCGCCACCGCCACATTGTCCGATGGATGAATCAGCACCGCGTTTATCTGTTCCTGCATCTATCTTCTCCTAATGCGCAGACACCCTTGTCTGCGGTTCGCGAAACCTGTTGTTTTTTTATAATATATCCGATCCGCCGTTTTTGCATCAGGGATCCGAAAATATCGGCCCCGGAAAACGGCGGTTAAAGGAATGGCTTTCTCGCCCCGGCCGCCCATTACCAAAAGCAACTGCGCTTGCAAGCTCAGTCGGTTATTGCCTTAAGGGCCGCTTTGCGGTATAAGAAATATCAATGGCGAAAACCAAGGGCTATTACCGGCCGGTTCCAGGCAGCCGGGATTTGAGCACGCGCTCGGAGTTGGGGGATGAAACGATCCTCAAGATAGAGAAGGAGCTTTCGTCCGTTCAGGGACTCGGGCCGCTTTATGAATATGGGGACGAGCTCCTGGGAGGGGTGTCGCTCAAGGGGAAAGCGATCTTAATCCCGGAGCCGATCCTGGACCAGTTTTTATCCCGGCTCGAGCCGATTGAGCAGAGCGTGTATCTCCAGCTTTTCCGGCTCTCCTACGGGCAGGCCCGTAATTTCTGCCGGGTGGGGAGGAAGGACCTTACCCGCAGGACCAACCTGAGTCCGCTCCGGCTCAACGCGGCTTTGGAGGGATTGGTCAAGAAAAAAATGATCATCCCACTTCATCGGAGTGTAAGGGGAACCCTCTGGCGGGTGTTCCATCCGGGGGAACTCGGGGAGAAGGCCGGATACCAGGTTGAAGAGGGAAAGCGGATCAAGATCAAAATAGAAAAACCGGCCAGGCCCAAAGGTTTGGTCCCGCCCAAAACCCCGCTGGAATCCCCGCTCAATGTTGAACGGTTCGCCGGGATCAGCAAGGGGCAGCCGGAGGTCCCGCTCCGGAAAATGGCGGAAAGATTTTTTGAGTTGAGAGAAAAAAAACCGGGAGCCGAGGAGACGGATGAGGCGCTTTCCATCA
>CAIYYW010000295.1 GCA_903930515.1 uncultured delta proteobacterium
TCTCGCTCGGCCTGGAGAGATCGAAAATAAAAAATCTCCCGCTCTTCCTCGCCGGAGTGTCCGGCTTCTGGGCGATGCTATACAAACCCACCGTCGCCCTCGGCCCGGGCCTGCTCGGATGTTGGCTGCTCTTCCAGCCCGGCCGGAAAACCAGGGAGCGCGGGTTGGGGATCCTCTCCCTGGGTCTGGGATTCATTTTGCCGGCGCTGGCCGTTGCCTCATATTTTCAAGCGCAAGGCGCGCTCCCGGACCTGGTCCGCCAGATTTTTATTTTCGGCGTCAGCTATGGCGGCCAGTATTATTCCGGGGGATGGAAGGTGGCGGGCCTGGGGGCCTGGAAAATTTCGGCCTGGTTGATTGATTACGGCTTTCTCCCCGGGTTCGCGGCCCTGGGACTGGCCGGCCTGATCCGGGAGAAGCATCCGAACTGGAAGCCGATTTTATGGTTCGGGCTGGGCCTGTTTCTCAACCTCTTGGTCCAACTGAAATTCTTCACCTACCATTTTATGGTCCTGCTGCTCCCGCTCTCCATCCTGGCCGGGGCGTTTTTCGGAAGGCATCTGCGGAAATTTTTCAACGGACGGACGGCCTCCGTCGGGATCTGGATGGTTGCCCTGCTCCTGCTCGGGTCCAACCTGAAAAGAGATTTCAGCAGGTACGGCCGCGAAATCCTTTATGACCTGGGCAAGATCAGCAAGGACGATTTCCTGGAACGATACGGCAAGTACGGGTTCGGGGACATCTCGGTCACCGCGGAATACAAGGTTATCCGCTACCTGCGGGAAGCGACCGAGCCCAAGGATTCCGTTTTGGTTTTCGGCCTGGAGCCGGGGATAAATTTTATGGCCGAAAGGAAGGCGCCGGGAAAATTCAGCTACGACCTCCCGCTTACCTACCAGTTCGGCTCGGAAAAATTCAAGCGCTACCAGCGGGAGCTGAAAAAGCAATTCCTCTCCGAACTGAGCGCCGGCCCCCCGGTTTATATCGTGGTCGTGGAGAAAGACACCAGCACGATCGAGCCGAAAGATTCCTTTGATCAGATGCTCCAGTTTGTTGAATTCCGGAATTTTTTGGCGGATAATTATTCCTTGGAAACCAAGATCGAGCATTACTATCTATATCGAAGAAAATGAAGGAGAGAGAGATGGATCAGGAATCGCGGCCGAAGATTTCCGTGGTGATCCCGCTCAAGAACGAGCAGGAATCGCTCCCGGAGCTTTACCGGAATCTGGTCGCCGCGCTTTCCAATACCGGCCAGTGCTTTGAGTTGATCTTTGTCAATGACGGCAGCACGGACCGGTCCGGCCAGGTCCTGGCCTCTCTTCACGACCAGGACCATCGCGTGAAAGTGGCGGAGTTCAGCCGCAATTTTGGAAAATCTTCCGCACTCTCCTGCGGGTTTGATTTGGCGCAGGGGGATTACATCATCACCATTGACGCGGACCTGCAGGACGACCCGAAAGAGATTCCGCGTTTTATTGAAAAGCTGGAGCAGGGATACGATTTGGTTTCGGGCTGGAAAGTTCTCCGGCAGGATCCGCTGGGGAGGAAGGTTTTATCCCGGATTTTCAATGGGGTGGTTCGGATGGTCTCGGGGGTCAAGCTGCACGATTTTAACTGCGGGTTCAAGGCGATCCGAAAGGAGTCGCTGGAAGGGATCCGGCTGTATGGAGATTTGCACCGCTACCTGGCGGTAATGATCGCGCACCGTGGTTTCCAGATCACCGAGATCGAAGTCGAGCACCATCCCCGCCGGTTCGGCCAAAGCAAATACGGCTTTGAGCGAATCCCGCGCGGCTTCTTCGACCTCCTCACCATCATTTTCATCACTCAGTATTCCTACCGGCCCTTGCATCTGTTCGGAGGAATCGGATTTTTCTCAGGCGCGCTCGGCCTGGCATCGCTCGCTTACCTGACCATTCTCTGGTTCCTGGGATCGCGTCCGATCGGGACCAGGCCGCTCTTCATCGGCGGGGTGATGCTGGTGATGGTGGGGGTGCAGTTGCTATCGCTGGGCCTGATCAGCGAGTTGATGCTCAAGCTGAACATCCGGCAGGAGCCGACTTACCTTCTCAAGCGTCTAATCAAATAATGAAAAAACGGTTGATCTTTTCCTTCCTGCTGGCCCTGGCTTTGCTGGCCTTGCTGTCCCTGGCCGGATACAAGCTTTACCGCCTTAACCCCAACCAGCGCCGAGTGCAAATCGTCAAATATGTTGAAGACCGATTGAACCTGAAGCTCAAGGTGGGGTTGATCTTCCCGATTGTTTATCCCGGAATCGGTTTCCAGATCAAGGATCTGGAGGTATCTCTTCCCGACCCGGCGCGGGTGCGGCCGGAATTGTTCCGGGCCAAATCGGTGAAGTTGCTTTTGGATTTAAACCTGCTGGTCCGGGAAAAGAAGGTTCATCTCAAGGAGGTAATTATCAGCAGCCCGGAGTTTTATCTGGAGTTGAGCCCGAAGGAGAAGTTGCGGTTCCAGGATATGGTCAAGCCCAAGAGCGAGGAGCAGAAGCAAATAGAAGCGGATCGGGAAAAAACTTTTAGCGGGAGAATCTTCAAGAGGATTTGGCAGGCGATCCCGGTCACGGTGGCCAAGGAAGACCTGATGGCCGCGGACCGGGTGCTGGTTTCCAACGCCCTGGTTACTATTTATGACCAGCGCGACAAGCCGAAAAGACTCCGGGCCCCGATGCTCATCGGCAATCTCGATCTGGGCATCACCAAGGCCCCGGAGCAAAATCAATACCTGTTCTGGATCAGCGCGGATCATCCCTATGCCCAGAAAGGACTTACCCCGCTCCGGTTCGAGGGCAGCGGGAAAATCCGGGCGATTTTAAAACCGCTGGACTTGCAGGCCCGCTTTGACCATGCCAATTGGGGAACCAACCCCTTCAGCCAAATTGATCTGGAACTGTTGAGGAACGGAGATAAAACCGAATTCTGGGGAATCGTGGCGGGAAAGGTCGCCCTGGACCAGGCTTTTATGAATCTGAAATGGGACCCGATCAAATACAGCCCCAAGCAGGATCAAATCAAAATCTGGGGAGAAGCTGAATATCAAATCCATTTTACCCCGGGAGAAAACAACTGGGATAAATTTTTCCACATTGACCACGCCACCATGACCAATGTCCGGATGATCTTGTATGATCCGGCTGGAAAGCCGGGCCGGATTCTGGAGCCGATTATGATCGGCAACGCCAGGGTTGAGGCGAAAAATATTCAGGGCGCCAACCCCGGCTGGATCCGGGTCGAATTGCCCTTCCCGTACCAGGAGCCGATGGGAAAATTGCAGCCCTTTCCGGTCACCCTGGAAGGAACGATTCAGTTGACCCGGAATTTTACCACCATCAAATTTGATTCCAAGAAATCCAGCCTGGGGGCCAATCAGGCGGATTCGCTGAATTGCCTTTATACCCGGACCGCGCCCGGGGTATTTTCGATCCAGGGCGGGATCAACCTCCGGATCAATGACCTGAGCGAATTCCGGCAATTCCTGCTCTGGAATCCGATCAAGCTGGTGGCCTCGGTGAGGTTTATGGACTTTTCCGGCAAGGGCCGGGTCACCCTGAATTTCCGCTACCCGGGCCAAAACGGAAGCCCATTCTGGTACCAGGGGATTGCCAAGCTCCACCAGACTTCATTTGATCCCGGAATGGTGATCTTGCCGATTGATAAATTCAACGGAGAACTTAGAATCGCCCCCGGCCAAATTTCCCTGCCCACCACCTGGCTCTCCATCTCCGGAATGCCGATCCAAAGCGATTTTGTCTATAACCGCGACACCAAGGATAACCGGCCTAGATTCAAACTGGTCAGCAATGTCAACGAGCTGGACCTTGCCCAGTTATTCCATTCCCGCAACCGCAAAAACCCGAACCAGCCGGAAATCGGAACTCCCCTGCCCCCGGTGGCCAGCATCTGGCGCGGGGAGATCGTGGGCAACCGGGTCAAGTATAAAAAATTCGTCGCCGACCAGGTCAAGGGGAAGTGGAAATACAAAGACCGGATGGTGGTTTTCCCCAACCTGACCTGCAAATATCAAGACGGCTGGTTCCAGGATGGAGGCTCCTGGATTGATTTCCGAGCGGCCCGGACCTCGGAATTCCATTTCCGCGGGCATATGGAAAATTTTCAGTTCAAGGACCTGATGGACGAACTGTTTGAGAATGATTTCTTCGTGGATGGAAAAGCCACCGGCGAGGGATATTTAAGCGGAAAATTTATTGACGGCCAACTCCAAAAAAACACCCTGAACGGACATTTCAAGTTAATCGTCCGGGACGGAGACCTGATCGGATACAACCTGGTCATCAGGCTGTTGCAATATATGGGATTCAAGATTCCCAAAGAGCAGAACCGGTTGCCGTTTGCAAAGGCCAAAACCGACCTGGTGATAAAGGAGGGAGTGATTTATTTTGACGACATCGAACTCCACAGTCCAACCCTGGAAGCGCATTGCGCCGGAAAAGTAAACCTGGTGGAAGAGTCCTTCAATCTCTGGGTCGCGGTTTATCCGCTGGAAGCGGTGGCCACCCTGACCAAGCCGATCCCGTTGGTGGGAGCGCTGCTCAATCAGACTCAGCAATCCCTGTTCGGATCGTATTCCAAGGCCTATGGCCCCTGGAAGCAATATAAAATTGAAGCATACCTGCCCCTGCTGGAGAAGGTCCCCAAGGCCCCCCAGGCTCCAGAGTTCCCTCAAAAACCTCTCGACCTGACCGAGAAGACCGAAGATCAGTCCAAAGGAGGATCTGTTGAAAAAGAGTAGAAACCTGGTTCCATCGACTTTGTTGATCCTCGCCTTCTTTTTAGGCGCCTGCGAAGGAAAAGAATTCAGGAAGGCTGAGGCGGCAAACACTGTTCCGGCATTCGAAGCATTCCTCAAAAAATATCCGCACAGCTCGAACCGGGATTCCGCGCTCGGAAATATTTACTTCCTGGCCTACTCCGATGCCGACCGGCAAAATACCATCCCGGCTTTTGAAGATTTTCTCCGGCGCTATCCTGAGAGCGGCTTGCGGACCCGGGCGATCCAGACCCTGCTGGCCCTGTGGGAGCCGGAAGTAAAAAAAATGACCCCCGCTCAAATCTCGAAAATGCGCGCCGTGATTAAAACCGAATTAGGCGAGATCAAGATCCGGTTTGAGCCGGAAAAGGCGCCGGACACCTGTCGAAATTTTATCCGGCTGGCGAGGTCACATTTTTACGATCAGACCCAGTTTTACCAGGTGATCCCGAGCTACCTGATCCAGGCCGGTTCTCCCTCCGGAGACGCCCGGGGCGGTCCCGGTTACACGATCAAGGCGGAAGTCAACGACCTCCCCAATATCCCGGGAGCGGTCGGGATGGACCGCGGCTCACATCCCGACAGCGCCGGCAGCTTGTTCTATATCTGCCTCGCCCGGATCCCGGAGCGCGACCGGAAATATACGGTTTTAGGATCTGTCGAATCCGGAATGGAAACGGCCCAGGCGATCAGCCGGCAGGACAGCTTCGGAGCCGATGCCGAGCCTGATCCCTATAAACCGATGGCGCCGATTTATATCAAAACCATCGAGATTGTTGAGGGGGAATGACCGTTGGGGTCAGGTCTTAACTTATGACTTAATCGTTTCAGTAATTTTATAACATTGTTTATAGTCATAACGGTAATGGGAGCAAGCAATCGACGGAGGGAGAAAATGGAAGTTAAAATCGGAAATTCCCAACTGGTGCTCAAACAGGGAGACCTCACGGAAGAAGAAGTGGATGCGATCGTGAACGCCGCCAATCCCTCTTTGCTGGGCGGGGGCGGCGTGGACGGCGCGATTCACCGGGCCGGGGGACCGGAGATTCTCGCGCAGTGCAAAAAATTGGGGGGTTGCCATCCGGGCGACGCCAAGATCACCAGCGGCGGAAAACTCAAGGCCAAATATGTGATCCACACGGTCGGCCCGATCTGGGGCGGCGGAAAGGAAGGCGAGCCGAAAATCCTGGCCCAAGCTTACCAGAGAAGCATGGAAGTGGCGAGCGGAAATCATTGCCGGACCGTCTCCTTCCCCAGCATCTCCACCGGCGCCTATGGGTATCCCATTGACCAGGCCAGCCGGATCGCCCTCCGGACCATCCTCAATTGTTTGAAAGACCACCAGGGAATATCAGAAGTCCGGATCGTGCTCTTTTCCTTTGAGGATTACCAGGTTTATGCCCGCGAACTGAGACAGATGACCATCCCGATGTAAATTGGGTTTAGGTCTCAATTTAAAACTTAAGCAATTTATCAATTTTGCTAAATTTATATTATTCTGTCTTGCAATGGGCCGTTAACTTAAAACTTAAGACCTGAACCCAAGACGATGAAGATTGCGACTTCGGGCGGGCAGAGGAATCGGACCGGGAGAATGGCGGTTCCGATGCCGCGGCTGACATACATCGGCACCCGGCCTTTCCGGTAAAAGCCGCTAGAGTATTTTCTGGTATCACGGGGCAGCCAAAGAGGTGGAATCAGGGGAAGACGCACCTGTCCGCCGTGGGTATGCCCGGCGAGGAGCAGGTCAATTCTTCGGTATTGGACCAGATGATAGATTTCAGGGGAATGCGCGAGGAGCAGGTTGAATTCGGCGGCGGAAAGGTTTTTGACCGCGGAAAGATCATATCTACCGGTGGAAGGATCATCAAAGCCGATGATGCGGATTTGTCCGGAGCCGAAGGGCAAGGTGATCCTGGAATTAATCAGAAGGGTGACTCCGGAGGCGGAAAAAAATTGCGCCCATTCCGGTTCGCTGATCCCGACCTGGTGGTCGAGGTTTCCGAGGACGGCGACCTTTAAGGTGGAGGATGGGAGCAGGCTGATGAATTTTTTAAAAGCAGGCATCCCGGATTTCTGCTCCAGGTAGTCCCCGGTCATCAGGATCAGATCGGGATGGTTGTCGTTGATGATTTTGACTACCCCCTCTTCCCGCGGCCCGAACTCTTTGAGATGCAAATCAGAAATCTGGATCAGCCGGAGCGGTTTCTCCCCTTTTGGTCGTTTCCAACTGGGGAATTGATAGATCTCAGCCCGGGGATGGTTGGGCTCCCAGAAAAAGCCGTCAAGCCCGGCCCCGCCCAGGAGCAAAAATATAATTATTGCCGCGAGGATCCATTTCCCGCGAGGTTTTCCGGTCCGGGCCGGCGCTTGCTCGGGAGACCGGGGATTCATTGATTGACCGAGTCCTCGAACAATAGACGGAACACCAGGACGGCGTTGATCAGGGCGCGCCAATTTTTGGGGGTCACCCGGAGGATTCGGAGGATCCGACTGGGGTCCAGATAAAATTCCCGGTAGGCGCGCTTGTTCAGTTGATGCAGCCGATCGTCGCTCACCGCGCTGAGGTTGACCGTCA
>CAIYYW010000296.1 GCA_903930515.1 uncultured delta proteobacterium
CCTCATCCTGCTCCTTTCATCCGGCTCGCGAGCCGGGTCTCCAGCCGGAGCTGGTCCCAGATCACTTCCCTGGGCTTGACCCCGTCCGAAATTCCAATAATGCCTTCCTGTTCCATCTGCTCAATCATCCGCGCGCTCCGATTATAGCCGATCCTGAGTTTCCTTTGTAGCATGGACACGCTCGCCTGGCGGGTTCGAACCACCAGCTCCACCGCCTGCTCATAAAGGTCGTCCATCTCGCTCGGATTGACCCCGGCCTCGTCCTCCGGAACCGCCTTCAAGATCTCATCATTGTATTGCGGCTGTCCCTGCTTCTTCCAGAAGCTCACCACCCGTTTGATCTCGGCCTCGCTGACATAGGCCCCATGCACCCGGACCAAATGGCTGGTTCCCGGCGCCATAAACAGCAGATCGCCCATCCCCAGCAGCCTCTCCGATCCCTGCTGATCCAAAATGGTCCGCGAGTCAATCTTGCTGGCGACCTGGAAGGAAATCCGCGCGGAGAAATTGGCCTTGATCAACCCGGTGATCACATCCACGCTCGGGCGCTGGGTGGCCACGATCAAATGGATCCCGGCCGCCCTCGCCATCTGCGCCAATCTGGTGATGCTGGTCTCGCAGTCCCGGCTCGCCACCATCATCAAATCCGCCAGCTCGTCAATCACCAACAGGATCAGAGGCATCTGCTCGCTCGGATACTTCTCCGGAATTTTGTCCAGGACCAAAGTGCTGCCGTCCTGCCGCCTCCTCCGTTTGCCGCGCTTATGCGTCTTCTTCCCTTCTTCCACCAGCCGGTTATAGGAATCAATGTTGCGCGCGCCGTATTGCGCCAGGGTCGCGTACCTGGTTTCCATTTCCATCACCGCCCATTTCAAAGCCACCGAGGCCTCTTTCGGCTCCGAGATCACGCTGCTGAGCAGGTGCGGGATGCCCTCATACATTGAGAACTCCAGCCGCTTGGGATCTATCATCAGCATCCGGACCTGCTCCGGGGTGGATCGGAAAAGCACGCTCATAATCATCGCGTTCAGGCTCACGCTCTTGCCCGACCCGGTTGCGCCCGCCACCAGCAGATGCGGCGCTTTCCGCAAATCTATCACGAACGGCTCCCCGAAAATATTCTTGCCCAAAGTCAGGGTCAGCAGGCTCTTGGAATTCTGATACGCCGAACTCGCGATCAGCTCCTTGAAATAAACCGTCTCGCGCTCCTGGTTCGGAATTTCGATCCCGACCACGCCCTTGCCCGGAAGCGGCGCGATGATCCGGACGCTTACCGCGCTCAGCGCGCAGGCCAGGTCGTCCGCCAAATTCGCCACCCGGTTGATCTTGACCCCGGGAGCCGGCTTGAATTCATACATCGTTATCACCGGCCCCGGTTGCACTTCCTCCACTTGACCCGCCACCCCGAAATCCAACAGCTTCTTCTCCAACAGCCTCGCCCGGAGCAAAAGCGAATCCCGGTCCACCTCATGATTGCTCTTGGGGACCCCGTCCAGAAGCTTGAGCGACGGAACCACATAGCTCCCCGGCATAAAACTCAGCCGCTCCTGCTTGGGGGACTCCGGCATAGACAGCACATTGGTCTTTGCCTCTTCCGGGACCGGGGTCGGCTCCGTGATCTTAAGCCCCTGATCCCCGCTCCGTTGCGGCAGCAGTTTCCTCTGTTCCTCCACCTCCTGCTTCCGCCTCCATTTCGAGATCCGCTGCCGCGAGAAATCCACCATTCTGTAAAATCCGCTCTCGCCGTATTCATAGAGCGCGCCCATTACCTTGAGCGCCGAGATATTGAACCCGAGCACCACTCCGGCCAGAATGCCCAGGCCGCAGAACCCGAACGCCGGCGCCGTGCTCACCAGGTTGCTCAGCGCCTTTCCGAGCAGGAACCCGATCCATCCCCCGGACTTGACGGCCTCTCCGGACCAGTTGAGTTCCGTGGAGATCAACGAGACCAGCGCCGAGAAGCAGACCAGGATCAATCCCAACCCCAAGGCCCGAAGCCCGAGCCATAAGCGCGACCGTCCCCAAATCAGGTTCTCGCGCCGGAACAATTTGAATCCGGCCGCGAAAAAGCAGAGCACAAAAATCGCGAACGACCCCAGCCCCAGGCTCTGGAACAAAAGCGCGGACAGGTACGACCCGAGCAGGCCGCCGTAGTTATGGATCCCGTTTCCGCCGCTCGTGAAAAAGGATGGATCATCCGCCCGGTAACTGACCAGGGTGATGAAAAGAAAAACCGACAAAAACAGGATGATGATCCCGAACAGCTCCTCCCGAATCCGCTCCAACCGATTTTCCGCCTCCGCCATCAGCCTCACCTCACTTGGTAAAATTACAGATGATCACGGTCGCCAACCCCACTGCCACGCAATATCCCCCAAACCAGCTCAGTTTGATCTTTTTCACCACCGCGAACATCAGCCGGATGGATATGTATCCGACGATGAACGCGGCCGCCATTCCCAAGAGGTATCCGAGAATATCGTTCCCCTGCAATCGCGCCAAGTCCTCCCGCTGGTCTAAAAGCGAGACCAGAGCCGCGCCCAAAACCGCGGGCACCGAAAGCAAAAAGGAAAAACGCGCCGAATAATCCCCGCGCGCCCCGCAGAAAATCCCGGTGGAGATGGTCGCGCCGGAGCGGGAAAGACCGGGGAATACCGCCAGGCCCTGCGCAACGCCGATCCCCAGGGATTGCCAGAGATTAGGATCGTGCGCCTTGATCCAGGCGGGTTTTTTACGAGCGGCCAAATCGGCTGAAAACAGGATCACTCCGGTCAGGATCAGAAATAGTCCGACCCCGGATGGGTTTTGAAACTGGGCTTGGGCGAAATCCTTGAGCAGGAATCCGATGATCCCGGTGGGAATCAAGGCCAAAATCATCATCCCGACCAGCCTCCAGTTCATCCGCGTCAATCCTCCGCTTCCATCCCTCGCTTCCGCTTCTCCGATTACAACCCTCCGCTTCAACAAGCCGATCAAATCCTGATAAAAGTATACCACAACCGCCAGGGCCGTTGCAAGGTGCAACAGCACATCAAACAAAACGCCCGGCTGCTTAAACCCCGGGAGCAGACTCTGCGCCAGAACCAGGTGTCCGGAACTGGATACCGGCAAAAATTCCGTCGCCCCCTGGATCATCCCCAGGAGCAAATCCTGCCACCATTGCCTCATTTAATTTATAGCTCTTTAGCTATAAATTTATTATAAATTTAACATAATGTCAATTAACAAGGGGGTGCGGCATCAATGGCGATAAATTTGAGTTGCCGCCGATTTCTTGCGGGCTTTGATATTCAGGCAAATTTTGGCTAAACTACATGGAAGTTTTTGAATCCGAGCAGTAAAAAATGACTGACCAATCGCAAACGGAACTGAAAAATAACACCGCGCGCAAACGGATCATCGGCATCCTGGCCATCCTGGTTTTGGTTGGAATCGCCTATGGCATCTATTGGTTGCTGGTGCTTCGGGGCACGGTCTATACGGATGACGCGCAGATCCAATCGCTGGTGATCCCGTGCTCAAGCCGGGTGGGCGGCCGGGTTGAAGAAATCCTGGTCTGGGAAGGACAGATGGTTAAAAAGGGCCAGGTGCTGGCGCGTCTGGACGATATGCCCTACCGGGCGCAGAAGGAGGAAGCCGAGGCCGGGGTGGCCGCGGCTCAGGCTCAGCTCCAGTCCGCGACCTTGAATTTGCAGAAGGCGCGCTCGTCCTTGCCCAAGGAAATCGCGATTGCGGCCGCGGATTTGAGGGCTACTCAGACCAAGGCGGCTTTGCTGCTCAAGGAAAAAAAGCATCTGGAGAATTTGCCGGGGGTGGCGACCAAGGATCAGCTTGACCAGGCCCGCACCAACTACGAAGTGGCTTCCAGTTCCTTGCAGGCCTCGCAGCAACGAATGAATCTTCTGGCTTCCCCCAACCCCCAACTCGGGTCCACCGTGAACCTGCCGCCCCGGTTGCTTGACATCGCCATGCTGGAGAACCAGGTTGAGATGGCCAAAGCCAACCTCGCCCTGGCCCAGGCCCGGCTGGACCTTGCCGAGGATAACCTTGACGAGATTACGGTGGCGGCAAAATTTGATGGCCAGATCGCCCGCCGCCATGTTGACCCGGGCCAGGTGGTCACGCCGGGCCAGAGATTGTTCAGCGTCAGCGTGCTCTCGCTGCCCTGGGTGGAGGCCAATTTTGAGGAAGGCGATATTGCGGAGATCAAACCGGGGTGCAAGGCCATGATCAAGGTGGATGCCTACAAGGGCCGCACTTTCCCCGGCTATGTTGACAATATAGAAGGGGCGTCCATCTCCCGTTTCTCCTTGCTCCCCTCCGGGGCCAGCAGCGGCAATTTCATCAAGGTCACACAGCGAGTGCCGGTGCGCGTGCTTTTCTCCGACCAGGATTTGCCTCCGCTTTACCCCGGCCTGAATGTGGAGGTCCGGGTGCAGGTGAACGGCGAGAAGAGCGTCAAGAAGCCAAAGCTCGCGCAAACCAAATAGACTTTCAATGGCGAACCCCTTGTCCCAGTCCCCTGTCCATCCCAAGCCTTCGTGGAACCGCTGGGAAGTTTTGGCGGTGGTGATGACCGGGACCTTTATGGCCATCCTGGATTCAAGCATCGTCAATATCGCGCTTCCGCACATAATGACCTCGCTGGAGGTCAACCTTTCGGAAGTCCAATGGGTGCTGACCGCGTTCATGCTCGCGGCCGCGGTGGTGATGCCTTTAACCGGCTGGCTGGGAAACCGGTTCGGCTACGGCAAGCTCTACCTGGCCGCGCTCGGGCTGTTCACCTTCGGGTCGCTTTTGTGCGGTCTGGCCTGGAACATAGACTCGCTGATCACCTTCCGAGTGCTTCAGGCCCTGGGCGGCGGGATGATGCAACCCGCGGGTATGGCCATGATCACCCAGGTGTTTGAGCCGCACCAGCGCGGACGGGCCATCGGGATCTGGGGGATCGGCGCCATGGTCGCTCCCACCATCGGCCCCACCGCCGGCGCCTATCTCACCGAATATTTCGGGTGGCGCTCGATTTTTACCATCAACATCCCGGTCGGACTCATCCTGATCATCATCGGCTCCGGGGTCTTTTCCAAAAGAGAGCACACCCTCAAGCCCCCGGCTTTTGACTGGATGGGCTTCGGCGCGCTCGGGGTGTTCCTGGTTTGCCTCCTGCTCGGGCTGGACCGCGGGCAGGACCACGGCTGGACTTCAACCCTGATTATGACATATTTCGTGGCGGCCGCGGTCGCTTTTGTTCTATTCATCGTGATCGAGACCAGCACCGCTCACCCGGTTATCCCGCTCAGTATGTTCAAGATCCCCGACTTCACGGCTGGCCTGGTCCTGGCGGTGGCGCGCTCCACCGCCTTATTCGGAGCGGTGTTCCTGCTCCCGGTGTTCCTGCAAAGGCTGATGGGGCTGTCCACCATCCAGAACGGGATCATTATGATCCCGGGCGCCCTCTCGGTCGCCTTCTTCCTACCCATCGCCGGAAGGATCACCGGCTTGCCTTCAAA
>CAIYYW010000297.1 GCA_903930515.1 uncultured delta proteobacterium
ATTCATTCCCTTCCTATTCGCCTTCACCGGCGGCTCTATCGAATCCGGTTTGTTCCGGTTTGTTGTGAATGTATCTTCCCCATTTGGGCTTTCAAATTTACTGCTTTTTAAATTAACTGCTGGTTAAAGTTATGCCGGAATTTAAGAAGGTTGTCAAATGTCTGCGCCGGGGCTTTCCAGCGGAAAGCCCGTACCCACAGATCAGAATGTCTGCGCCCCGAATATCGCGCCTTCCGCCTTCGCCAAGGCTACGGCGGACAGGAAAGTCGCGCGCACAGAGTGGTCAAGGGCTGCGCCCTTGTCGCGCATATGCTTAGGTAGGCTCGGTTCCGGGTATGGAGTTCCGAGTTGAAATCCGCGAAACTTGAAAAGCGAAACGCGATCCGGCTGGGAAGATTTTGCCATTCCGGCGGGAAGATGGTAGTTTGGGGGATGGGGAAGCATCTGTTTATGATGACGGGTCGGATCGGGATTGAGGAGGGATGAGGGATGGACCAGATACTCATCTACCAGAGCGAGGACGGGCGCACCAAGCTTGAGGTGCGGCTGGAAGACCAGACCGTCTGGCTCAACCAGAAGCAACTCACGGAGTTGTTCGGCAAGTCCAAGGGGACGATCAGCGAGCACATCAAGCACATCTTTAAGGATAAGGAACTGGAGGAAGATTCAGTTGTTCGGTTTTTCCGAACAACTGCCGCTGACGGTAAACAGTACGAGGTGGCTCATTACAACCTTGACATGGTCCTGGCCCTGGGCTTCCGGGTGCGGAGCCCGGTGGCAGTTCGCTTCCGCCAATGGGCCGCAGACAAGCTCAAGGAGTATATCGTCAAGGGCTTCGTTCTGGATGATGAGCGCCTGAAAAACCCGCAGGCAAACGACTACTTTGAGGAGCTCACCCGGCGCATCCAGGATATCCGCACCAGCGAGCGGCGGTTCTACCAAAAAATCACTGACATCTACGCCACGAGCATTGACTACGACCAGGACCACCCGCTCACCCAGGAGTTCTTTGCCACGGTGCAAAACAAGGCGCACTACGCGATCCATGGCCAAACCGCCGCGGAGGTGATCCGGTCCCGCGCTGACCGCAAAATGCCGAACATGGGCCTGACCAACTGGGATGGGGCGCATATCCGCAAACCGGATGTCGCCATTGCGAAGAACTATTTGAACGAAGAAGAGTTGCGCGCGCTCAATAACCTGGTCGAGCAATATCTCATTTTTGCCGAGGCGCAGGCCGAGCGGCGGATTGCCATGACCATGAGCGATTGGATCACGAAGCTGGAGGGTTTTTTGACCTTGAATGACCGCGAGATATTGCCGAACGCCGGAAAAATATCGGCCGAGTTGGCCAGAACCCATGCGGAACAAGAGTTTGTTGAGTTTCGCAAGATTGAGGATCGGAACCTGGAATCCGACTTTGACCGCGCGGTCAAGCAATTGGCTGCGCCAAAGAAGGACAAGCCCTGAAGTGGCATTTTGAACCAAACCCAGGCAATGAACGGGTGCGGAGCATGGTTCCGTGGTTCCCTGCTTCAACCTTTAAATCCTTAAATCCTGTTCCAAACCGATCAAAATGTTGTAAGTGTGTTTGTGTTAAGCGGCCATAGATTTTTGCCATTCCGGCGGGAAGATGGTAGTTTGGGGGATGGGGAAGCGGCTGTTTGGTTTTCGGGTTTATGATGACGGGTCGGATCGGGATTGAGGAGGGATGAGGGATGGACGAGAAGACGGAGAAGCTATTGAGGGGGTTTTCGGGGGCGTTGCAAAAGGAGTTGGGAGAAAACCTTCGGGCCTTGATCCTTTACGGGAGCGGTGCGCGCGGGGATTTTATTCCGGGCAGGAGCGATGTGAATTTGCTGGTGGTTGTCAGGGAAGCGGATTGCGGGGCGCTGTTTGGGATCGGGAAGCTGGTCCGGAAATACCGGAGCAAGGGATTCGCGACCCCTGCGGTAGCTGATTTGGAATATTGGGAAAATTCTCTGGATGTTTTTCCGATAGAGTTTGCGGAAATACAGCGGCATCATCGCCTGGTTTTCGGAGAGGACCTGATCACGGGACTCAAGATTTCCCGCGACCATCTCCGTCTGCAACTGGAGCGGGAATTCAAGCAGAACCTGCTCTGGCTTAGGGAGCTGTTGATTGAGCATCCGGATTTTTCGCGCGGATTTTACCCGGGCCTGCTCAACGCCGGCCGCTCCCTTTACACTCATCTCCAGGCGCTGTCTCTTCTGTCCCCGGAAGTGGATTTGGGACTGGAACCGGTTGCCCGGGTGGAAAAGGTTTCGGGAACGACCTTGCCTGGTTTAAGATGGCTGCTCCGGCAGAGGCAGGGGGGAAATAAGCCGAAGAAATCGGAGTTGCGGAAGATGCTTCCGGGATTGATGGAAGAGGTGAACGGATTGGCCCGCTGGATTGACCGGGCGGGAAAACGCAAGCAATAGGGAGATGAGGGAGCTGGATAAAAAAAATCGCTGGATCGCGGAGCCCCGGCTCTGGCTGATATTCCTGGGATACCTCCTGGTCGCGGCCTTCAGCTTCAACCGCGGTCTCCTGCTTACCGATGAAGGGTATCAACTTTATTTCTCCTGGCGGATCGCCTCCGGAGAAAAAATATACCGCGATTTTTCCTTGCAGGTCGCCCCCCTGAGCTTTTTTATCCAGGCCCTCCTGATCAAATGGTTCGGCCCCGAGTTGATCGTGTCCCGGCTCTGGGCGCTTTTAATCGGGACCGGAGGTTTTTTCGGGATCGCGTATCTCTCTCGCAAAATTGTTTCCGGCAAATCCTGGCTGATCGGCCCGGGTCTATATATCCTGTTCTCAAACAACCTGTTCAACTTCGCCCATTACAGCGTTGAGAGCAAATACTACCTGCTCTTCAGCCTGGCATTGGCCCTGGCCTGGCTCGGGTCCGGAAGCGCAATCAGTTTTTTCCTCTCCGGGATGTTCGCGGGAATGGCCGCCTGTTCCTATCAAAGCTTCGCCATCATCGCTTTCCTGGAATTAGCCGCGTTCCTGGCCGGGCGCGACCGGAAAAAAATCCCGGGATGGAAAAAGCCGGCCGCGGTTTTCCTGTTGGGAGCGGCCCTGTCCGCCCTGCCGATTGCGATTTACCTCGGACGGGAACGCCTGCTCCAGGAAACCGTTTCCGCCTTGATCTTTTCCGCGGGCACCAAGAAACATATTTATTATTTCCTGCTTTGCCGGGTCCTGCCGGTATCCTTCGCGGCCGTTTTGGCCACCCTGGCCTTGAAAAAGCTCTGGAACCTGGGAGGGATCGCCCAGGTGTCCGCAATCGTGATCCTGATTCTGGTCCCGGTTTTTCTCGCGACTTTTTCTTTTGAACATCCGGTCTTCATCGCCCACGGTCTCTCCCTGCTCGTTCCGCTGGTCCTTTACGCACTTTCCTTCGCTTATTTGAGAGAGTCGCCGCGGCTCGCAAATTTATGGCCGGCCCTTGGGTTCTGCTGTCTGGTCCTGCTGGTGGGATTGCTCAGCGGATACGATCTGGGGCATAACCTGGTGTCCGCCATTTTCCTGCTCCCCTGGATCGGGTTCCTGTTTGAACGCTGGCAGGAAAAGGGAAGGAAAATTTTGGGCTGGAATATTCCGGGGCTGTTGGTCCTGGCCCTGTTCCTGGGTTGCAGCCTCTATTTGTTCTTGAGCCGTTTTGAGACTTACCGGGAAGTGGAGCCGATATATCGGTGCCGCTCCCGGCTGGAACTGAAAACCGCGCAATGGATTTACACCTCGCCTGCGCAGAAAGCGGAACTGGAAGGACTGGTCGGAATTATTCAGAAGCTGACCCGGCCGGGGGACAAAATCCTGGTATTCCCGAACCACCTGCTCCTGTACTATCTATCGCAACGTCCGTCGGTTTCGCGGGCGCCTTATTTCTATTACGAACTCGCGGACCTGGGCTCGCTTTCGCGGGCGGTGGACTCCACCTTGTCGGAGAAGTCGCCGGTGATTTTTCAGATGCGGGGTGGCAAAATTTTTCAGCCCCTGGCCTCGGAGCGGGCAAACCTTTTGACGGGAAAAATCTCTTTGGCCTGCCGGGATAAACAATTGCTGGGCAATTATTTAATCTGTTCCTATTAAGGCCGGGACCCGGGGGGAGCGCTTCCCGGTTCTGCTCAGGGCCGGGCGGGCTTGAGGGTTTTATATCGGCGCGGGTTCTGGTATAATTTTTATTCCGATGATGTCAGTCGTGGATAAAGATAGCGAACTGGTCCAGGTCCAAGCGCGCAAAATTCTGGGCGGCCACCGAGTTTGGCTCAGGGAAAATTCCCGGACCGGGAGCGCCTGGGAAATCCTGAAGGCGGACACGCTGGTTTTCGACCGGGTTTTGGCCTTGGCGTTCCCGGTGTTCGGGGTGGGGATGACGGACCGGATCGCCTTGGTGGCGCTGGGGAGCTACGGCCGGGGGGAAGTCTGCCCGCATTCGGATCTGGACCTGTTGATCCTGCACCGGGATTTGCCGCTGCGGAAGCTGGAGGATTTTTCCGGCCGGCTCCTGGGTCTGCTCTGGGACCAGAAAATCCAGGTCGGGCACGGCATCCGGACCATTGAGCAATGCCTGAAACTTTCCGAGAAAGATTACGCGGTGCTCACCTCGGTTTTGGACGGACGGCTGGTGGCCGGGAGCGGGGAGCTGTTCCGGGACCTGGCCCAAGGCGTTGAAAAATTGGCGGGGGGGCATAAGCGGGAATATTTTTCGGTCAAACTGGAGGAACGCCGGAAGCGCCAATTGAAATTCGGCGACGCCGTTTGGATGAACGAGCCACACCTGATGGAGGGGACCGGGGGTCTAAGGGACTGGCATTTGGTGGAATGGTTCAGCCGCTTTTGCCTGGGGCTCCCGGCTGAGGAAGGGCTTTTGAAATCGGGCCTGGCCACCAGGTCTGAGCTGAAAAAATTGAGGGACGGCCGGTCGCGGATGCTCCGGGCCCGGATCGGTTTGCATTTAATGACCGGGGAAAAAACCGACCAGGCCCGGCTGGAATATCAAAAGGGGTTGTCTGAATTTTTAGGGGTCAAGCCCCGGTCCGGCAGGGCGGAAGAGGATGCCTTGCTGGAATATGTCCTGACCGGGGCGGAGCTTGCGGAGGAGACGCTTGAGCGGATGATCCGGAAGCTTAAGCGGGATTTCAAGCTTGATGACCAAAGCGGGGCCGGGGAGGGGAAAAAGCCTTTGCCGGGATCAACGGGCGCAAAGCCGGCATCCGGGCCGGGGACAATTTCCCCGCGGGAATTAGGGGACTCGCCCCTGCTCATCGGGCTGAAAAAATCCGGGGAGCTGAAATCATTCCTGCCCGAGTTGGACCAGGCCTTTTATCTCGGACAGCGGGACGCTTATCACATTTACACGGTGGGCTGGCATTCGTTAAGATGCCTGATCCGGATTGAGGAGATGGAGAAAACGCCGGAGTTCGGGGAAGACCCGGAGATCAACTGGACGATCTTGAAGCTGGCCGGATTGATCCATGACCTGGGCAAGGGGACCGGATCGGACCATCTCAAAACCGGCGGCGAATTGGCGCGCCGGATCGGGAGGAGGTTCCATCTAAAGGCGGAGACGGGGCTTTTGGAATTTTTGGTTTCCGAACATATGCTTTTGAACCATTACGCGCAACGGAGGGATTTTTACGAGCGCAAGGCCAGCGCGCACCTGATCCGGAAGATCAAGGACTCGTCGCGCCTGAAGATGCTTTACCTGCTGACCTGCGCGGACATCCAGGCGGTGAGCGCGAAGAGCTGGACCAGTTGGAAGGCCGAGCTGTTGCGTTCGCTTTACCACTGGCTGCTGTTGCAAATGGAAAAGCGGGAGACCCCGCGGTTTTTGATCCAGAAGCGGATTCAGGTGATCCGGGATTTGATGGATGGGAGCGAGATTGACCGGAAGCTGATCCGGGAGCTGGAAAAACTTCCCACCCGTTATTTGCTGGGGAGCCGTCCGGAGAAACTGATCGGGCAGCTCCGGCTGGTGGAAGGCAGGGGGGAAGGGGAGAGCATCATCCAGGCGCAGAAGCTGGAAAAGCCCCGGCTGGAGCTTTCCGTGATCGGGGACGACCGTCCGGGCCTGTTCTCGGAACTGGCCGGGGTATTGAGCGCGCTCAACTACAACATTTTATCCGCGCAGATCAACACCCTGAAACAAAACACCGTCCTGGATATGTTCCTGGTGGAAGATTTAGTCGCGCGCCGGGCCGAGCAATGGCCTTTGGACACCGAGAGCAGGATTGAGACGCTCCGGAAAACCCTGGTCCTGGCGATGGAGAAGAAAATTTTCGCAACCGATTTGCTCCGGAAGAAGAAAGGGATTTTCAAGCCCCGTCCCCAGTTCCGGATTTGCGCCGAGGTCCAGGCCGACCAGGACAGCTCGGACGATTATACCATCGTGGAAGTGCAGGCCCGGGACCGCACCGGATTGCTCTACAAAATCACCCGCGCCATTTTCGAGCAGGGACTGGATATCCATTTCGCCAAGGTCAGCACGCGCGCGGAAAAGGTCTTTGATGTCTTTTACCTGCTTGATTCAGCTACCAAAGAAAAAGCCGGCATGGAAAAAATTTCAACCCTGCTCCACGCCTTGTCTGGGTGTCTGGAGGAAAAAATTGAAACCGGGGATTGACAAACCCGGATAAAATAATAATATTATTGTCAATTATCATAAAAGGGGGATTGAGGCGCCGGCTGAGAATCGCGGCGCGGTTGTTTTCAGGGATCGTATGCAAAAAGTATTTGTTATTCCTTTTGGGAATTCAAGGGTCACGGGGAAAAATTCCGAAAGGGATGGGGATACTTTTTGTTTTGAGGGCCGGGCGTAACAATGGGAGTTCTGATGGCAGAAGAAAACCCCAAAGATTTAGTTGAGAAAAAGCCGGAAGGGCAGGCCGAAGCCGGTCTGGAAACGGCGGGGCAGACGGACCTTTCCGGCCCGGCGGAAAAAGCGGACGAGCCGGAGCCGGTCTCGGGGAAGCCCGGTGCCGGGGAGGGGGATGAAGGTCCGAGCCTGGAGCCGAGCGAGGAGTTGAAGCGGGCGCTGGACGAGGCTGCGGCGAGCCTGGAGCGGAGCGAGGAGAAGAAGCGGAAAGAAAAAGAACAGCCGCCGATCCCCACCGAGCAGGAGCTCAAGCTCAAGATGGAGATTTTGGAACTGCGGCGCCGGGTGAAGGATTTGGAACTGGAACTGGAAAATAAGGCGCGGGAGGTCAAGCAGAATTACGATCAGGGGATGATGATCAAGAACCAGTTTGAGGGATACAAGACTCGGGTAAAGAGGGAAAAGGCGGACTGGTTCAATTACGGGCAGGAACCTTTGCTTAAGGAACTGCTGGTGGTCCTGGATAATTTTGAGCGGGCGGTGTCGCATGCCAAGCGGCCGGAGGATTTTGACGCGCTCAAGACGGGGATTGAGATGATTTACCGCCAGTTGGTCAAGATGATGGATGATTTCGGGGTAAAGCAATTGCAGACGGTTGGCCAGGCCTTTAACCCGCTTTATCACGAGGCCCTGGCCCAGACCGTCAGCCTGGAATATCCGCCCGGGATCGTGATTGAAGAGCATACCAAGGGGTATCTGCTCAAAGACCGGCTGCTCCGGGCCTCCCGGGTGACCATCAGCGCCTTGCCCAAGGTGGAAGAACCCGGGCAACCAGCCGCGCCCGGGTCTTTGGGAGAATGCGAAACGAAAGAGCAAGACAAAAAACCGGCTGAGGTAAAAGCCGATGCAGGTGAGAATCCGGAAGGTAAAGGGGGAGATCAGCTCTAATGCCCAAAGTAATTGGTATTGATCTGGGGACCACTTTCAGTTGCGTGGCCGCGGTGGAAGGGGGAGAGCCGGTGGTGATTCCCAACCAGGAGGGTAGCCGGACCACGCCCTCGGTGGTGGCGATCACGGAGACCGGGGAGCGCCTGGTGGGGCAGATCGCCCGGAGGCAGGCGATCACCAACCCGGAGAACACGGTGTTCGCAATCAAGCGCCTGATCGGGAGAAGGTTCAATTCAAATGAAGTCAAAAAAGCGATTGAGATGCTTCCTTATACCATCGTGGAAGCCAAAAACGGAGACGCCTGGCTGGAGGTGAGAGGGAAACAGATGAGCCCGAGCGAGGTGAGCGCGATCGTGCTCCGGAAGATGAAGGAGATCGCGGAGGAATACCTGGGCGAGGAAGTGAAAGAGGCGGTGGTCACGGTCCCGGCCTATTTCAATGACGCCCAGCGCCAGGCCACCAAGGACGGCGGGAAGATCGCGGGACTGGATGTGCTCCGGATCATCAACGAGCCGACCGCGGCCGCGCTTGCATACGGCCTGGACAAGGGGGGCGGGGAAAAAATCGCTGTGTTTGATCTGGGCGGAGGCACTTTTGATATCTCAATTATGGAAATCGGGGAGGGGGTGTTTGAGGTGCTGAGCACCAACGGAGACACCTACCTGGGCGGAGAAGATTTTGACAACCGGGTGATGAACTATCTGGTGGACAAATTCGCGGAAGAACAGAAGGTGGATCTATCCAAAGACAAAATGGCGCTCCAGCGTCTGAAGGAGGCCTCGGAGCGGGCCAAATGCGAATTGAGTTCCTCTCCGGAAACCGACATCAACCTTCCCTTCATCACCGCGGACGCCAAGGGTCCCAAGCATCTGAATGTGCACATCACCCGGGACCAGTTGGAGGGGATGGTGGAGGACCTGATTGAGCGGCTGGATGCTCCCTGCCGGACGGCGATGGAAGACGCGGGGTTGAAGCCGGAGGATCTTAACAAGGTAATCCTGGTGGGAGGGATGACCCGGATGCCCCAGGTGCAGAAGAAGGTG
>CAIYYW010000298.1 GCA_903930515.1 uncultured delta proteobacterium
CGGCCGTCCCCGGGTGTTGATCTTTGATGAGCCGACCACGGGCCTGGACTATCTGGAACAGATGAGGGTGATGGACTTGCTCCAGGGCCTGAACCGGCAGGGCAACACCATTATCATCATTACCCATAGGCTCTGGCTGGCGGCCAGGTACGCGAGCCGGGCAATCGCGATGGTCCGGGGCAAGAAAATTCTGGAAGGAACCACCCAAGAGGTTTTGAGTCAGCCGGGAATTTTGTTGCAGGCCTCTTTGATCCCGCCGGAGATCACCCGGTTCGGTTTGGAATGGGGATTCGGCTTTCTCAAGGTGGAAGATGCGGCGAGGGCTTTGAGGAGGGCGGGATGAGCCAATTTATGTATGTGGAAAAAAATTCGGTTTTCCACCGGCTGCATCCGTCCGCGAAAATCGTCGGGCTGGCGGTCTCGTTTCTTTTTCCGCTCGCGTTCACGGATCCGCGTTATCTTTTGGCGCTCTGGCTGATCGCGATTCCGGCCGGGGTCTTGAGCGGCGGTTTCCGCATCCTCAGGAAAATGCTGGGATTTTATTTGATCATCATCATCGCCGGTTTCTTCTTATGGATGATCTTCACCCGGGGCGGGTCGCAAATGGTTTCAGTCTTCGGGATCAAGCTCAGCCGGGAAGCAATTTTATTTTCAGCCGGAATGTCGCTCCGGCTCGGCCTGTTGCTTTTATTCGGGATGATCTTTATCGCCTCCACCCGGATTGAGGATTTTCATTTTGGACTGACCCGGCTGGGGATCCCGTTCCCGATCAGCTTCGCGCTCTCCTTATCCTTCCGGCTGGCGCCGATTTTTTCCGAAAGCGCCGCCGCCATTTTGCAGGCACAGCGCTCGCGCGGCCTGAAAACCAGCGGTTCCCTGGTCCAACGGTTCCGGAGTTATTTCCCGCTGTTTGTCCCGGTTTTTATCTCTGCGCTCCGGCGGGTGGATCATTTGTCGATCGCCCTGGAAACCAGAGGGTTCGGCGCCGGGATTAAAAGGACCAGTTGGGTGGAATACCGCTTGTCAGCCGGGGATTATTTGTTCTTGGCCGCGCTCATTTTTATCGGCGGAGTCTGCCTCTACCTGCGGGTCAAGGGCCTAGGGGCGATCTCACTCGCTCTTTGACCAGGCCGCCAGATCGCGCCGGATGTTTTGATTCAAGTGGTCGTGTCCTTGCTTTTTATTGTGGCGCCGGATCAGGAAATATAGCGCGGCGCCGGCGATGAGCCAGGCCAGGAAAAATCCCATCCACCTCGGTGTGAGCTGGGCAAGACACATCACCATCGCCATTACGCTCAGGAGCAATCCCATCCCGGGGCAGAGATAATAAAGGATCCCTTTCAGCCGGAAAGGCGCGGATTCATATTTCGCCGGGAGGAGTTTCCGGAAACGGAGGACTGCGATCATCACCGGGATGAAGATGATCAGACTGCCGATGGAGGAAAAAACTTCAAAGGTTCCGTAAGGCACATTCATAAAGAGTGAGGCCACACTCAAGGCCCAGACGATGGTAAGGAACCGGTGGGGGGTATGGTGCACGGGATGAACCTTGGAAAGCCAGGGCGGAAGCAGGCGGTCGTCGGCAACCACCAGGACGCTTTTGGTCGCCCACATAAAAGTTCCGTTGATGGTGGTGGTGATGGCGAGGAACGCTCCGGCCAGGATGAAGAACCTGAACCCGATTGGTCCGAGGATGATGGCGGCCTGCTCGTTGAGGAGTTTGCCTGCGGCCTGTTCCCAGGGCATTACCCCGACCGCGACGATCGCAATTATAATATAGAGCAGGGTTACAGTTGGGATGGCGATCAAAAGCGAAAGCGGCACATTCCGGCCCGGGTTCTTGATCTCGGCCCCCAGTTCAATCACGGAGTTGGACCCGAGCAGGGAAAAGGTCAGGATCGCCGCGGCGGAAAACAGGCCGAGGGGGCCGTGGGCGAAGAACGGAGTGAAATTTTGGGGCTTGACCTGGCCGATCCCGGCCGCGCCGAAATAGATGAGCGCGCCGATCAATACCACCACCATCAATGCCTGCACATAACCGGCGAGCTTGAGGTCGCGCAGGTTGGCAAGATAGAAAATGGTGAGGATGGCCGCTCCCGCGATCTTGATGGTGAGGGGCGAGGGATGGAAAGAGGGGAACGCGGACAAAAAATATTCCGCGGCCTTGATGGAATAGAGCGGGAAAGCGCCGACAATGGTTCCGAGCGCAAATCCCCAGACCCCGAAGAAAGACCAGCCCGGGGAAAACAGCCGAGAGGCGTAGCGATAGGTTCCCCCGGCGCAGGGAATGGCCGAACCGACCATTGCCAGCGAGAGCATAATCATTATGATCGGGACCGCGGCGATGATGAAGGCCAGCGGAACCGAGGGACCGGTCAGTTTGATCCCCATCCCGATCAGGACAAAAATGCCGGCGCCGATGGTGGTCCCGATCTCAACCGCGATCAGGCTGCCCAACCCCAGCGAGCGTTTCAGGCCGAATTCGTTTTCGGACATTGGCGGATTATAGCATCAGGGATGGAAG
>CAIYYW010000299.1 GCA_903930515.1 uncultured delta proteobacterium
CCGCCCGGAGCCTGGTTGTCCGTAACAAGCCAGTATCCCGGGTCCTGGAAGGCCAGTCCCAATTCCATCGCGCCCATATCCGGGTTGTCAATCAGGGCATTGTCAGCGTCTCCCCAGAAATTCGCGCCCGGCAGATGTTGTTGAGCGTTGGCTGAAAAGGAAAGGATAAAAATTGCGGCTAAACAAAAAAAACCGATTACCCAAAGTCGCCCAAACTTTTTCATTATTGACCCCTCTGTCGTAATCCGCCAAGCCATAAATAAATCAGGGTCTCAAGCTCTTAATCAGGATACCGAACCCAATTTATAATGTCAATGGAAACGGTTTCCGGGGGTTGCCCACTTTTAAGCCTTTAAGCTTTGCATTATTCTTGCCCTCCGAAGCCCTTGCTGAAAGCGGAAAAGGGCAAAGGAGGATCAACTTTTCCACTTTTCCGCCAGTTGCTCGCTGGAGAGGCGGGCCATCATAGCGGCGCCGAGTATGATCGCGGCGAGTCCGGCGATGCGTAGGGATTTGAGCCTGAGGTCGGAAGGGAAGGTTTCTCCCAGGGCGAACACCCCGAACAGGATGGTGAGCATGCGCGACAAGAAGTCCGAGACCGCGGTAACCAGGATGGCCCTTCCGTGCTGGTAGCTTCGGGAAAGGAGCATCAGTCCGGAGAGGTAGCAGACCACCAGGAACGGAGCGACCAGTCCGAACGCGAGCAGGTAGTTGTGCTGGCTGGCGGCGTTGAGCATGGTTTTGGTGGAAACATCGCCAAGCCCGAGCATGGTTCCGGAGCCGATGCTGAAGATGATCACCCATTGGAAACCGAGGTTGAGCATTTTTTTCAGGCTATAGAGCAAGACGATCAAGGCGATGAACCCGGCGAGCAGGATCAACAGCCGGAAATAGATGATCGTGGGAACGGTCTTGGCTTCGGGAGGCTCGCTCAGGCCAAGGGCGACGATGCCGGCGGTGATGACGCTCACCCCGATCCATTCCCATGATTTTAGCCGGTGATTGAGGAACAGGATGGAAAAGAAGGCGAGGATGATGAAGCCGCTTCCCTGGATGGTCCGGGCCAGGGAGACCGGGGTGAAAGTCAGGGCATAGACAAAAACGCCCCAGCCCAGGCCGGACGCAATCAGCCCCCCGGTCCATTTCCAGTTCTTGAAGCAGGCCAGGATCGTTTTCGGCAATTCCTTTCCCCATGCGATCACCGGAAGGCAATCCGCGCCCTGCTTCTGCAGCACCACGCCGATGTCCCAGAAAACCGCGCAGACCGTGATCAATAAAATACTGATCCAGATTGACATCGGCCCTATTAGGCGGGAAGGCCGGAGATTTGTCAAGGATTTTACGGGAATTTGTTGTTTGACAGAAATTTTTCGCGCGCCTAGAATAAAAAAATTTTGAGGGAAAAATCTCTTGGCCGGGGGGTAAAAATGGCGATCCGGAAAAACAAAAAGGGCGGAAAGGTTTTAAAGAAGGGTTTGAAAAAGCAGAAGCCGGGATCGGGGAATCGCAAGTCCGGGTATCCCGCCAATTTGATTGATCTGGACAAAAGGTATCTGATTCATCCGCTCACTCATCCCAAGGATTTTTCCAAACATCCGCCCCGGATCATCGTGGCAGGGAAAGGGGTGATGATCAAGGATTTGGAGGGCCGGGAGATCATAGACGGTTTTGCCGGGCTCTGGTGTATGGCGGTCGGTCATAATCATCCGAAGATTATTGAGGCCGTGCATCAACAGATGAGGAAGCTCTGCTACTTCACCTCCTTCCACGGTCATTCCAGCCCGCCCTCCATCCTGCTCGCCGCCAAGCTGGCTTCAATGTTCAACCCGGCATATAACCTGACCCGCAGTTGGTTCACCTGCGGCGGGTCCGAGACCAACGAGACCCATTTTAAAATCGCGCGGCTCTATTGGCAGCTCCAGGGCAAATCCGAGAAGAACAAAATCATTTCCCGCAGGTTTTCCTATCACGGAATGGGACTGGCAACCACCGCGGCCACCGGGATCTTTCCGTTCCACTGGAACATTGATCCGCTCCCGGCCGGGTTCATCCAGACTGCGGCGCCCTATTGCTACCAATGCGAATTTGACCGGAACTATCCGGGCTGCAATTTTGAATGCATCGCCGATATTGAGGAGACCATCGCGAGCGAAGGAGCGGACACCATTGCCGCGTTCATCGCCGAGCCGGTGATCGGGAGTGGGGGGGTGATTCCTCCGCCCAGGGAATATTTCCCGCGCCTCCGAAAAATCTGCGACAAGTACGACATCCTCCTCATCCTCGACGAGGTCATCACCGGGTTCGGGCGCACCGGCGCCATGTTCGCCGCCGAGCACTGGGGTCTCGAGCCCGACCTCGTGACGGTCGCCAAGTCGCTGTCGGGCGGGTACGTGCCGGTGGGCGCGCTGCTCCTGCGCTCGTCGGTCCACGAGGCGGTCTTCGACTCGCTCGAGCACGCGACCGCCCACGGTTCCACCTTCGCGCCGAGCGACCTGGCCATGGCGGCCGGTCTCGCCGCCCTCGCCGAACTCGAGGCGCACGGCCTCGCCGGCCGCAGCG
>CAIYYW010000300.1 GCA_903930515.1 uncultured delta proteobacterium
CGGACTCACGGGACCGGCCGATGTCCTGGAAGGCTCCGAACTCAAGCGCGGCTTCACTCAGATCACCACCCGCGCCGAGCCAAAATTGGATAGACTTATTAATGGTCTCGGCGAGCATTACTCAATCCAGGATATCTATTTCAAACCGTTCACCTCCTGCCGGCACACCCATGGGGGAGCCCAAGCGGCGCTGACACTCGCCCGGCGGGAGAAGTTTTCCCTGGAAGAAATTGAAACCGTTACGGTGTCCACTTATGCCCTCGCCCAGGTGGCCGTAGGCAAAGGCGTAAACGCGGATTCCACCTTTGTCGCGGCGCAGTTTTCTCTGCCCTATGTGGTGGCGGCGTGTTTGCTTGATCAGGACATGGGCCCGGCTCAGCTTGCGCCGGAGAAAATCGCCGATCCCGCGAGGCTAGAGCTGGCGCGAAAGGTTACGGTGCAGGTGGACGCGGCGCTCTCTGACCGCTACCCGGAATATACGGCCAGCCGAGTGGAGGTGAAATTGAAGAACGGCCGCCTCTTGAGCGAGCAGGTGGATGTTCCCAAGGGCGACCCGCGCGACCCGATGACAGCGGCAGACATTTCTGCTAAATTTAAACGGTTCGCCCCGCGCCGGGAGGCGAAGGCATTGGAGGGTGTGATCCAGCGGGTGATGGAGTTGGAACGCTGGAATGATCTGAAGGAACTGGCCGCGATGATCTGAAATCTGATGGCGACAAAAATCTCTCGCAAAGGAGGATAAGATGGAATTTTCTTTGTCAGACGAACAGCGGATGTTGGTCGAGATGTTGCGGAACCTGGGCAAGAAAGAGAAGTTCGACCAGCTCGCGGTGGAGGTGGACCGGACCGGAAAGTTCCCGCATCATTTGATTGAGCATTACGCGAAGCTGGGGCTCTTAGGGATGACCCTGTCGCCCGCGGAGGGCGGCGGCGGCCAGCCCAACATCAACGCCATCCTGGCCATTGAGGAGTTGGCCAAGTTCTCGCCCATGATTGCGACGCCGGTATTTGAATCTAACATCGGTTCGGTGCGGGTGATTGATTCTTTCGGGACCGAGGCGCAGAAGCGGGCTCTCATCCCGGGGGTGGTCAAAGGGGAATTAAGCGTTTCGGTGTGTATGACCGAACCGGAGGCGGGCTCGGACTTGACCGCGCTCACCACTCGGCTCACCCCCGACGGCGCCGACTATAAGCTCAACGGCCGCAAGGTCTTCATCTCAGGCGGGGGCGAGGCCAGTCATTACCTGGTCTACGCGCGCTTTGGCGATACGCCTGGGTATAAGGGGATTGGGGGCGTGATTGTGGAGCGGGGCGCGCCGGGCTTCAGTTTCGGCAAGCAGGAAGAATTCATGGGCCTGCGCGGGATGCCGAGTTGCGACCTGGTTTTCGAGGATGTGAAAGTGCCGAAAGAGAACATGGTGATCGGGCCGGGGAATTTCAAAAACCTGATGACGACTTTTGATGTTGAACGCTGCGGGAACGCGGCCATGTGCCTGGGTTGCGCAGGCGGCGCCCTGGAGGTGGCGCGGTCCTACGCCATGCAACGGCAGGCCTTTGGCCGGCCGATCTGCGAGTTCGAGAGCGTCCAGAACTTGATCGTGGACATGGCCATGAAGCTGGACGCGGCGCGGCTGTTGGTCTATCGGGCCGCGGTGGGAGCCGGCCGGGGTTTCCCCTCCATGCACGAATCGGCCATGGCCAAATGCTTTGCCAATGAAATGGTGTCGGAAGTCACCAGCGCCGCCATGCAGGTGCTCGGAGGCTATGGCTATAGCAAAGAATTCCCGGTGGAGCGGATGCACCGGGACGCGCTTGCATGGAGGGTCGCCGGCGGCACGGTGCAAATGCTTCGCATCACCATGGCCAGCATCCTATTTGCCCGACGCTTTGATCAGCGGTGAGTCCGTGGACTCCCTGATATAGTATGGATTGGCTTTCTAGGTTAACGACCCATCACTGATAAACCGGGCTCCTCTCTGAGATCATGGGACAAAAAAGGCCGTTGGAATGAAGACCTGACCCCGAATTCTCGTCGGGATCGCCGGTCCGGGGCGCCCTCCAAGTCAAATAAATTTAGCTGTCAGGGGAAGAATTTTTCTTGACCTGGGCTTTCACAGACGCCCCCCTCCGGGCTTCCTTAATCAAACCGTGCTCCTGGGATCATTTTGATTAGTCTATCCCACCAGCTTTTTAGTGATCTCCGCAACCCATTTTCCCTGAAACCGCGCAATCGCCAGCTCATTCTCGCTCGGCATTCTCTTGCCATCAGATCCGGCAATGGTGGTCGCTCCATAGGGAGACCCGCCCGAAAGCTCGGAATAGGTCGTCTGCCTTTTCTCCGAATACGGCACTCCGACCAGGATCATTCCGAAATGGAGCAGGGTGATATGGAAACTCAGGATGGTTGATTCCTGACCCCCGTGCTGGGTGCCGCTGGAAGCGAACACGCTCCCCACTTTCCCCACCAGTGCGTCCCTGGCCCAAAGTCCGCCCGCTCCGTCCAGAAAAGTCCGCATCTGAGCGCACATATTCCCGAACCGCGTGGGCGTCCCGAAAATCACCGCATCCGCCTCAGCCAGATGCTCCAGCCGGGCAACCGGAATCTGCCCAAAAGCTTTTTTGCTTTCCAGACCCCCGATCTTGGACAGAATCTCATCGGGCAGGGTTTCCGGAACCTGGAACAGGTCAACCCGGGACCCGGGAACGCTCCTGGCCCCTTCTCCCACCGTCTCGGCCATCCGATAAATATGGCCATACAGGCTGTAAA
The DNA here is from genome assembly GCA_903930515.1 of uncultured delta proteobacterium. Lineage (GTDB taxonomy): Bacteria > RBG-13-61-14 > RBG-13-61-14 > RBG-13-61-14 > DRUE01 > CAIYYW01. Next base: position 2,768 of record CAIYYW010000300.1, read on the forward strand.
ATATCACATTGATCTTCATCTTCCTTCCCACCTTATAACGAAAATTAGTGAACTTCCCCCATTGTTTGGATAACTTTTTGCCCGATTTATGTCAGATCCTTCGCATCCGGAGGAATTACTTTTGAGAGCCCCGGCCAAGAAGCTCACCTGAAAGGAATGACCCCAGGAATTCAGATGCCGC
>CAIYYW010000301.1 GCA_903930515.1 uncultured delta proteobacterium
AGCCCCTCTCACCATATCCGCTGTGGAATTATGGAGCAGATCAATCACCGCATTGATCGCCTTCCGGCTCTGCCAGCTGGGATAGTGGGTGATTCCGATCCGGAACAACACCGGAACCGCTAAAGTGCGCGTATACGCATCTCTCAGCCCGTTTGAGTTATTGGCAATTTCAATTAAAGGGTTTATGGCATTTTTTGTGAGCGGGTTATTGTTATTCTTTTCTATCACCAAGATCGCCTGGCGCACCTTCACATAATCATTACTGGATAAATCATTGATGGCTCTGAGCAGCTCGGGCAGACCCGGCGGGGTGGGAGGTTTACAGCCATCCTGTCCTTGCCAGCCGCAAAAGATCAGCACGATAAAAACTAAAAATATGTGCCGATAACCAATCTTTCCCATTTTCCTGCCTCCCTTTTTAGAAAATAAAAAAGCGCCTTTCACCAAATATTTGGCTAAAAAGGCGCTATAAATTTTTCCCCTCATTCACCCCTCAACTAAACCCCGGTTCTCTTGAGCCTAACTTCGGCTTCTTGCCTTACTTCCCTTTACCCCTGTTTTATCCCAGCGCCCCATTTTTACCAAATTTTGAAAAGTTTGTCAAGCGCCGGTTAATCATCGCCCGGCAGGGGGTGTCTGGGGCCGATGTCGCTATTAACTCTGTCACGCTCTGGTAGGAGCGAGACCGGACGCTGGCGCGATACAGGGAACCTTGACGGTGTTGCAGGCAGGTGATAGGATAATCAGGTAGGGATGCCAGAGATAATCAAAAAAGGAAGTTTTAAGGAAATTTCCTTTCCGAGGATTTTTTATTCAATTGCCAGCCGGGGCAGTACCGGGGTGCTGACGATCCGGAACCCGACTGACAATTTAATCCAGAAGCAGATTTATTTCCTGGGCGGGGACTCGGCGTTTGTGGAGCACGGATCAATGGAAGAGGCGCTGGGTCAGATTTTGGTCCGGGAGGGCAAGCTGAAAGAGGATGAGCTGGAGAGCGTATTGGAGGAACACGCAATCGGGGAGAAGAATATCGGGGATGTTTTATTGGGGCGGAAGCTGTTAAGCCCGGAGGAGTTGACGAATTGGCTGTCGTATCAGGCGGAGTTGAAGCTGATCAACTGTTTCGGGTTTTCGGAGGGGTTGTTTGAATTCACGGAGATGACGGTGATCCAGTTCCAATTCAAGGTGGTGGTATTCAAGATCAAGCCGGAGCGGATCCTCTATACCGGGGTGAGCAAATATTTTGATTTGAAGCGGCTGGAGGGGGAGCTGGGAACTTTAAAGGAAAAGTGGCTGAAGTTAAGCCCGGGGTTTGAGCAGGACGGGAACAAATTTGATTTCAGCCCGCAGGAGCAGGGTCTGGCGAGAAAAATCGGAACGGGCCAGGCCTTTTCGCAGATCATCTCCGGAAGTAATTTGGGCCTGACCGACACCCTGAAGGTTTTATACACGCTGATGGTGAGCGGGATGATCTTGATTGAGGACCGGAAGAGCCTCAAGGAATTCGAGGAACCGCCGGTAAAAATTCCCAGGCGTAAAAAAGCCACGATAGAATTGGATGAGGTCGAGCCGGAAGTGGCGGCGCGCGAGTTGAACCTGACCCTGGAGCAGGTTCCGGTGGGGGAAGAGAGTGAGATATCCCGGCCGGACCGCGCCAAGGCCTCTCCAGCCGTTGCCCCAGGCCAAGCCGGAAAAGCGGCCGGGAAAGCCGGGGCTTCTTCCGCGGCGGGCCCGGTCCGGGAGGAGCAGAGCTTGGCGCTCCAAAATGTGGCGGACATTTTACTGTCCCACTTTAAGGAATCGGTTGACGCTTATCTTCCGGGCCGAACCAGCGGGATGAAGATCGGCGAGATCCTGGTCCAGAGCAAAGTCATAGATTCGCTCCAGTTGAACGAGGCGATGCGCCGGACGCGGGAGAAGGGGGGCAGTTTGCTGACCACCCTGTGCGCGATGGGGGCGCTCAGCGACGATGATTTGGGCGAGTTTTTAAGCAGGCATTACCGGGTGCCGTCGGTCAACCTCAAGGAGATGGAGATGGACCAGGAAGTGGTTTCTCTGATCCCGGAGGAGTTGGCGAAGAAATACAAGGCGATCCCGGTGAACCGGACCGGGAGGACTTTGGTGGTGGCGATGGTTGATCCCACCAATATTCAGGCGATTGAGGAGATCGAATTCCTGACCAACTACAAGGTGGAGCCGGTGGTGGCGACCGAGAACCAGATCAAGGACGCCCTGAACAAGTATCACGATTCTTCAACGATGCTGGACGAGGTGATGAACACCTTTGACGATTCGGAGATCAACCTGGCGGAGTTTGCGGACGAGGAAATCAATGTGGCGGAACTGGAGAAATCGAGCGAGGAAGCCCCGGTGGTTAAGCTGGTGAATCAGGTGATCAATGACGCGGTCCGGAAGGGGGCGAGCGACATTCACTTTGAGCCTTATGAATCGGCGTTCCGGGTGCGCTACCGGATTGACGGGGTTTTATATCCGGTGTTGAACCCTCCGGCCAGGCTGAAGGCGGCGATGGTGAGCCGGGTGAAGATTATGAGCAAGCTGGACATCGCGGAGAGAAGGATGCCTCAGGACGGCCGGATGTCGCTGACGGTTGGGAAGAAGAAGCTGGATTTCCGGGTCAGCACCTTGCCCACGATGTGGGGCGAGAAGATGGTTCTGCGGATTCTGGACAAGAGCAGCCTGGAGTTGGATTTGACCAAGCTGGGGATGGAGGCGGACCAGTTGGTGCATTTGCGATGGGGAATCGAGCAGCCCTACGGGATGGTGCTGGTCACCGGCCCGAGCGGGTGCGGCAAAAC
>CAIYYW010000302.1 GCA_903930515.1 uncultured delta proteobacterium
CGATGCTTTGTGGCTGTATGTTGACAATGAGTATGATGCGAGAACCAAGATATTTTGGGTTGAAAATGAATACCATGCTGATCTCAAAATATTTTTCGTTAATGACGAGTCCCACGCAAAATGGAATAAAGCCCATAATTGGCAGAATCGGCTTGATTAGGCTAAACAACTAAGCCCATTGTAATCTATGAAAGCCCAGGTCAAGAGAAATTCTTCCCCCTAAAGCCAAAAAATCTTTGCTTGGGAGGGCGCGCTTATCTGGCGACGCTGTTTTTATCGGATTTGATAGGGAGGATGGTGGAGAGGTCTATATGCCGGGAGGCGGAAAGGATTTCTATCCCGACCAGTCGTCCCTGCCGGTCCAGGTCCAGGGTGATCTCGGCATTGACCGGCTTGTTGATCACCTTCCGGGCCTTTCCAAAGCGGATGTAAAGCAGATCGTATTTTGAATCATAGCTAAGTTTCATGGTTCCTCTGATTGAATTCTAGCTCAGACTAATTAAAGGAGCAAACGCCGGGAGAGGCGGCATCCATAAAAGCCCAGAAAATTTCCCCTAACAGCCAAATTTCTTTAAGGTCGTCAGGATCAGATATTGATTTTTTCCTTTTCCGAATCAAAAAAATTGAATTCTCTGCGTCCAATTATCGCGGCTAATCCTGTCACGCTCTCGCAGGAGCGAGACAGGACGCTCGCATCCTGCTTCGCTCGGAGTACCGAGCTACGCCGGACAAGCATTAAAACCAAAAGAGAAATTCTTTGCGTTCTTTGCGGCTTTGCGGTAAAATAATTATTGGGAATCTATCGCGGCATCCGCCTTTGCCTACAGATTGTCCGAGCCGGAAAAGGCTTCCGGCCTTCGCTATCATCCGTCGCTCAAGCAATGGATGACAAGAAGCTTCGGCGGACAAGTCGGCGGACAGGAAAGCCGCTCGCAGATTACAATAGGAATCGCGACTAAAGTCGCTCGCACGGAAAGGAATCGCGGCTGAAGCCGCTCGCAGATTAAGGAGGAAGAGGGATGAATAAGAAGGTTTGGTTGGCGATGGGTGCTTGCGCGGTATTGATCTCATGCGCGGCGATGATGGACGGTTTTCAGAACATCAGGGTTCCCGACTTTTTTCATCCGCCCAAACTCACGATTGAGGGATCGGCGATAGATTTGAAGGTTATCGCGAAGCCCTGGCAGGTTTCGCTCAAGTCGGGGGATGCCAATCTTGAGCAGATAGACGATCATACGCTTAAGCTGACCAGCAAGTCGGGTCACTTGAGGATACCCCTGGAAAAGGGGGAATTGATTTACGGATTGACCGAGCGGTTGGTTGCGGACCGGGACCGGAGCGAGAGCCAGATCCAGGAGGTTGGGAGTTTGAACCGCAGGGGTGAGATTGTTTACCAGTGGGAGCTACCGTCAGTTGCGGCTTATATCCCTTTTTATGTTTCCTCGCGAGGATACGGGCTTTGGGTCCAGGGCTGGGCCCCTGGGGTCTGGGATGTTGGCAAGACCGATCCGGACCTATTGGAGGTCGGTTTTTATCCGGGCAAGGAAGGCTTCACCTGCTATTTCATATCGGGGGACAGCTACCCGGAAATTATGGACCGGTTCACCAAACTTAGCGGGCGTCCGATCCTTGCTCCCAAGTGGATGTATTCTCCCTGGAAATGGAGGGATGAACACCGGCGTCTGATCACTGATTTTGAAGGGATCAAGATGAATGCCGATGTGGTTGAGGACATCACTATGTATGAGAAGCTGGATTTCCCCAAGGGCATTTACCTGATAGACCGTCCCTGGGGAGAGGGCAATTACGGTTACGGGAATTATAACTGGGACCAGACCCGGTTCCCCAACGGCAATAAAATGATTGAGATCCTGCACCGGCACGGATGGCGGGTTATGACCTGGGGCGGGCCTTGGGCGCTGGGATACGCGAAAGGGGAATTCGGTTACGAGGCTCGCCAAAAGGGATACCTGATCGGGAACCGCAACATAGATTACACGAACCCGGAGGCCTTTGAATGGCAGAAGGCCAAGATTGTTGACTTTATGAAAAGCTCCGGGATTGACGCCTGGAAGCTGGACCGCGCGGACGAATACAACCCGAGCCAGGTCTCGGATATTTATGCCAACGGCGAGACCGGTTTCCAGATGCACAATAAATATCCATACCTTTATGCCAAGGCCTATTACGAGGCGGCCAAATCGGTCCGCGGAGATGATTTCGTGATTATGTCCCGGCCGGCCCAGAACGGGACCACTACCATGGCCATCCATTACGGAGGCGACACCCCCGGGGCGATCTTGTCCGGTGGCGGTTTCAAAGGCACGGACCTGGGACTCCGGAGCGTGATTATAGAACTCCAGCGAAACGCGTTTATGGGATTCCCCAGTTGGGGATCGGACACCGGGGGCTACCAGGGATTCCGAGACCGCGATGTGTTCGCGAGATGGATTGAGTTCTCCTGTTTCTGCCCGCTGATGGAAATCGGCGGGGTCGGTCCGCACGAGCCTTGGGCGATGCGTTCTGATCCGAAGTATGACGAGGAGATGATCAGGATCTATCACCGCTTCACCTGGATCCACGAGCGGCTCAAGGATTATTCATATAGCCTGGCCGAGAAGGCGCACGAGACCGGAGACCCGATCGCGCATCCGCTCGTTTTTGACTGGCCGGATGATCCCAAGGTGATGGATATGTGGGACGAGTATCTGTATGGGCCGTCGCTGTTGGTGGCGCCGATCTGGAAAATGGGCGAGCGGAGCCGCGAGGTATATCTTCCTAAGGGACAATGGCAGGACCTGTGGGACCCGGGCAAAAAATATCAAGGCCCGACCACGATCAAGGTTGAGGCGCCGATGGACAAGATCGCGGTGTTCGTAAGGATGGAAAAGGCTGATCTATTGCCCAAAGGATTGATTGATGGATTATGAGCTGCCGGCGGGGAGTATTGCTATGCGCCCCTGGGCTTAAAATAATTCTGAACGACCCATTTGAAGTTGAGGGCCAGATGCGTGAGGATCAGGATCACGAGCAGGATGCCGTTGTAGATATGGATGTTGGCAAAGAGCTCATGCTCCAAGCCGACCAGCGCGGAGACGGGCTGGAGCAGGGCTGAGATAAACAGGATGGGGTTCAAAATTTTAAGCGCGGTAATCCGGTTCATTTAAGCCTCCGATTCTATTTGGTCATTTCCTTTTTATGCGCAATCAACATTGCCGTCAAATTGCCGATGAAAACTTCCCGGGGCTGGAGCTTGATCTTGCCCCGATAGTATTTGTCCGCCATCCGCCCCAATATTTCCTGGTCCGGCTCGCCCTTTTGCAAGCCCTCTTCCAGCTCCGCCCGGAAATTCCCCGCCCATTCCAGCGCGAGCGGGAAATATTTTTTTACTTCCGGATCGGTGAGCACTCCCCCGTGCGGCAAACAGATCATTGCGATATTTAGCCGGCCAAGCTTTTCCAGGCTGCCGATGAAATCGTTGAAGCTGGAAAGGGCTTCGGGCAATATCTCGTTCCCGGAATTGTAAAAACCGATCGCCTCCCCGGAGAAGAGCGCCCGCTCCGGGTTGAGAAGATACGCCACGCTGCAGCGCGAATGTCCGGGCGCGTCATAAACCGAGAGCGAGACGCGGTCTCCCAAATCTATCCGATCGCCTTCCTTGACCGTTTGATCCACCCGCAAAGGCGCCTGAGGGAAGCCCATTTTTTCAAAATCCATCCCGGCGAATTTTGCCAACGATTGATTAATCCCTTTGATATATTCAACCGCCTTGGGCTTCCCGAAAACCTCCGCGGTGACCCGGCTGGCAACGACCTTGACCGCGGGAAACCTGCCGAGCAGATATGCCAACCCGCCGGTATGATCGAAATGGGAATGGGTCAGGATGATCTGTTTCAGTTTCGCGTCCAGCTCCGGGTAATTCTTCATTTGCTCAAACACGGTCGGGATCGCCGGGCTGATCCCCGCGTCAATCATCGCCCAGTCCTTGCCCTTGACCAGGTAGAACGGTATCTCCGCGGAGCCTAACAGTTCAATATGCTCCGAAATATTTCCGACTTTCTCCAGCAACATCTGGTTTCTCTTTTGGCACCGGTTCCGCCATATCTTATCTTTGCGATCCAGGGATGTCAATAACTCGGCTGAATCCTTTTGACTTATCGCAATCCCTTTTGTAAAATGGATTGAGAACCAAAATGTCGGCCGTGATTAAGTTACTGATGGATTTGCTCAAGACCAATTTCTATTGGATTGATTTCTCCATCGCAACCGCCGCGCTGATCGCGGTCTTTTTGCTTTACCGCGCCAAAGTCATCGGCAAATATGCCTGGCATCTGTTCTGGCTGGGGTTTGCCCTGGGCTTGTGCTGGGAAGCGCCCCTGTCCTTGCTCAACCAATACAGCGTCACCCATCCGGCGGCCAAATTCCTCACCCCCCTGCCCACCCATTTTTCCGTCCTGATCATAATGCATTCCTTTTGGGACGGCGGATTGTTCCTGATCGGGGTCGGGCTGGTGTATCTGGCAAATAAGGCTCGTTGGTTTGAAAAATTTCAAGTCAGGGAACTCCTGATCCTCATCGCTTGGGGACAGGCCTCCGAGCTTTGGGTGGAACTGATGAGCACATATAACCAAGGCTGGGCATACATTCCCTATTGGTGGAATCCGTCCTTGTTTAAATTCAACGGCTCCGACATCACTTTGCTCCCGCAACTGATCTGGCTCGTTGCGCCGGTCATTTATTATTTCGCCGCCCTCAAGCTGAAGTCCAGGCCGGCTTAGCATTTATCCCGCGCCCAAAATCGGTCCGGGCAAGCCCCGCCCCGACCAATGCTTCAGAATTTTATCGTCCTTGCCTGATACCCGGGTTCGGGAAGATCAAAGCAACTGCTCATCAGCGCGGCGTAGCGGAGCTGGAACGGGTGCGGTTCTATTTCCAGATCCTTGAGCATCCGTCCGCTCGGGGTGTCGTAAATTTTTAAGTATTCCCGGTCCGGTTTGAGATTGCTTTTGAACAAACACTTCATATATTTATTGACCTTGAATTCGCCCTGGAAGCAGGTCTGGCTTCTCAGGAATTGTCGGTCCAGCCGGGTGTATAGATAGGACTTGACATCAAAATCAGTTGCCGCGCCCGCAGTCGGAACCCGCATCTCAAAATACGGCTCGCCCGATGATTCCTTCGCAATGGTTACGCAGTCCCCGTCCTTATCGTTGATCTCTATTTCCTGGACCACCTTGGGCAGGCCCCAAATCTTCTGTCCCCGGATCTGGTTCTCCAGAGAAGTCACCGGCATTGAAAAAACATAATAGCCGAAGCTGGGAAATATATTGAGGACCATCGGCAAAACCGGCACATTCACCGTCGGTTCCACCATAATCGGGATGGTCATCGCAATCTCGTTATAAGCCGGAACCCCCAGAACCTTGCGGTAGATATAGCAGGAAAAAGCCACCAATGACCTGCCCTTGGGCATTTTCACCGGCTTAATTCCCGGATCAAGCATAAGCTTTTGGGCGCGTTTGTAGTTGCACATAAAAATACCGATCGCGCAGGTGACCTCGCCGTAAAAAGTAGGGAATAAATAGGTCTTGCTGATCTTCTCGGTGAGCGCAAGCGGCTGGAAAGCGGGCCGGAGCTGGAACCGCTGAAAAAAATCGTTCTTGAACTCAGCCGCATTGTCCAGAACCCGGTCAGTAAATTCAAATGTAGGTTTCATTCAATTCCTCCCATCCCTTGATTGCAATAGTCCTTTATAGCCCATCTCCGGCTCAAATTCAACTCCCGAAACCCTGGCTCGGCAGGCTCGCCGCAGGAAAGTCGCTCGCAGAAAAAGGAATCGCGCCTTCTCAAGGCCTGTCCTCAATTCACACTTGCCAAGGTTTGGCCGTTCCGCTAGAATTGAAGCGGGATCGGTTTCGGGCGCGGATTGCCGCGCCCCTGCTGCAATGTCACAAAAAAGGAGGCAAGGTAAAATGAAGGAGAAAAAGATACCAGCGGTAACGGATCAGACGCAAGTCTATCTGGTGGGAGGAGGGATCGCCGGTCTTTCCGCCGCGGTCTTTGCCATCAGGGACGGGCACATTGCCGGGAAGAATATACATATCTTTGAAGTGCTGGATGTCCTGGGCGGAGCTTTGGATGGAGGGGGTTCTCCAGACAAATATTATGTCACCCGCGGAGACCGTAAATTTAATATTGAGGCCTTCAACTGCACCTGGGATCTTTTTTCAGCCATTCCGTCGCTGACCGATCCGAAAAAAACCGTCAAAGATGAATTTTTTGAATACAACAAAACCCACAAAAAAAACGCCCACTCCCGATTGATAGATAAAAACCATAATAAAGATAATGTGTCCACCATGGGCCTTGGCTGGAGAGACCGGGGTAAATTGCTTTCACTCATAGTCACTCCTGAAAGTAGGATTGAAAACCGGCGGATTGATTCCTGGTTTGCGCCTTCATTCTTCAAGACCAATTTCTGGAAAGTGTTTTCCTCAATGTTTGCGCTTGAGTACTGGAATGACCTGGTGGAAATGAATAGATATATGCGGAGGTTTATGCACGATCTTGATCGGATGGTCCAGGGGGGAGGCGAGGTGGTTACCCCGTATCATAATTATGATTCCATAATTCGGCCGATTACGAAATGGCTGGGAGAGCAAGGGGTCAAATTTGAAATGGGGTGTAAGGTCACTGATTTGGATTTCAAGCCTACCCCGGATGAATTAACCGTTGAACGGATCCACTACCTTTGCAGGGGAGAAGCGAAAGAAATCGTCGTGAACAAGGGCGACTATGTATTCGTTACCAACGGATCAATGACCGCGGATTCCAGGCGCGGGTCTATGACCGATCCCCCCGACCTTGAAACCAGGAAATTGGACGGCTCCTGGACCCTCTGGGAAAATCTTGCGAAAAAAAGGCCTGGTTTGGGAAACCCCTCTGTTTTTAACGATCATATAAATGAAAGCAAATGGATTACCTTTTGTGTGACCACCAAGGATCCTACTTTCCTGAAATTATACGAACAGTTCACCGGCAATAAACCGGGGCAGGCGGATATGGTTACTTTCAAGGACTCCAACTGGCATATGTCTATAATCGTGCCGCATCAACCGCATTTTATGAATCAGCCCAAGGATGTATTTATGTGGGGGGGGTGCGGCTTGGTCCCGGACCAGGAGGGCAACTATGTAAAGATTGAGATGTCCGAATGCAGCGGTAAGGACATCTTGACCGAAGTCTGCCAACAATTCGGGTTTGAGAAGGAGTTGCAGCACATCCTTGAGACCTCAACCTGTATCCCGAATATGATGCCATATGAAATGAGCCACTTTTTGCCGAGAAAAAAGAGTGACCGGCCCCTGGTGGTGCCGAAAGGATCAACCAACCTGGCGTTTATGGGACAGTTCACTGAGAGCGGCGAGTGCGTTATGCTGGTGGAATCCTCGGTCAGATGCGGTCAAATGGCCGTGTATTCCCTGTTCAATCTGGATAAAAAAGTTCCTCCGGTTTACACCGGGGTACATAATCCCGCGGTATGGTTTAAGGTGCTATCCACCGTGCTCAAGTAGATTAAGGGCGGGACGCTTCATCAATCCCCATTATTCTGAATCAAAGGGGCGGAAAACCCTCCCTTTGAGTTGCCACCGATTTCTTGGGACACCCAATAGGGGTAGTCAATGGAATGAACAGGAAAAGAGGAAAGGGAAGGAAAGGGGCGCAGAAAGGCGCATTGAAAGGCTGGGCTTTCTCAGCCCGAAACAAACCAGAAAAAGCTACTTGACCGGGTTGGGAAAATGCGCTTTAAATAGTGTCAAAAAAACCGGGTGCGATACACGAGCTAAACCGGCTTGTGCGCTTTGAGAACCCCGGAGAAGTGAAGGGATAATTATGAACGCCAAGGTGGTCGCGTTATTATCGCACCGGCGCATGCCTTTTTTGGCGGCCGCGCTGGGGGCCTTGCTCGTCCTGCCCTCGCTGGGCTTGGGAATCGCGCTCGATGATTATCTGCAGCGGGCCATCCTCCTCGGCATCCAACCCTATTCCGACGGCACCAGCCCCCTGTTGGCCCTCTTCGATTTCACCAACACCCCTCCGGGGCCCATCCATCCCCTCGAGATGTTCCCCTGGTACCGCTCTCCCGATCTCCGGATCGGGTTTTTCCGTCCGCTCAGTTCGGCTTTCGCGATGCTCGATTACGCGCTCTGGCCGGACAACTTCGCCATCCAGCACCTGCACAGTATTCTCTGGTATGCGGTCGCGGTGCTGGTGGTGGGTCTGCTTTACCGCAAGCTGGGAGGAGGGGCCGCGGTCGCGGGGCTGGCCGGGCTCTTCTTCGCGGTGGAGGACAGCCACTCCATGCCCGCGGCCTGGCTGGCCAACCGCAACAGCCTCATCGCGCTGGTGTTCGGCGGGCTTTGCCTGCTCCTGCATTTGGATTGGAGGCGCAAGGGCTCGCGGCCGGCCCTGGCCGGGGCGCTGGTCGCGCTGGCCGCCGGGCTGCTGGCGGGCGAGTCGGCCATCGCGGCCTTCGCCTACCTGTTTGCCTATCAGGCGTTGCTGGACCGGGGAACCCTGCCTCGGCGGATGCTGGCGTTGGCGCCGTATGTCGTCGTGATTCTGGCCTGGCGTGCGGTTTACTCCGGGCTGGGCTTTGGCACCACCGGATGCGGCTTGTATTTCGACCCGGCCGCTTCGCCGCTCAAGTTTGCCATGTATTTGCCGGGGAGGATGTCGCTGCTGATGGTCTCGCAGTGGTTCCAAGCACAAACGGAACCGCTGATGCTCCTGACCATGCCGCTGCGGATCGGGGCCGGGGTGGCGGCGGGAATGGTGACCGCGATGGTCGGATTCCTGTTCTGGCCGCTCCTGAAGAAAGATCGGGAGGCGCGGTTCTGGGCGCTGGGCATGGTGATTGCGCTGGTACCGGTGAGTGCCGCCGCGGTCATGGACCGCAACCTGGTATTCGCCGGGATCGGCGCATTCGGGTTGCTGGCGTTGATGGCCCGCGAGACCGGCCTCTTGGGCGGGCAAGCAACCATCTTCGGATGGCGGAGGACCGGCACCAAGATCCTGGTGTTCATCAACCTCTGGCTCGCGCTCATCCTCCTGCCCCTGCGCGTGCTTTCCATTCCCTACGGACTCGGCGCGATCACCTCGATCGCCCGGCAAATCCCGATGGAGGAATCCATCCGTGACCAGACCCTCTTCTGGATCAACGGCAATGACTTCTTTACTTTTTACACGCCGCTGGCGAGGAGGCTGGAGGGGATTCCCGCGCCCCGCGCCAACTACCAGCTCGGGTTCTTGACCGGGGAGGTGCGGATGCGGCGCACCGGCGATACCAGCCTCCTCCTTCGACAGCAGCAGGGCTTCATGCCGCGGCCAATCGACATGATGTTATGGTCGCCCGAAAACCGTTTCCGGGCCGGGCAGCGCATCTCCATGCCGGAGTTCGAGGCCGAGGTGAAGGAAGTGTTGCCTGACGGCCGGCCGCGGGCGGTGGAGTTTCATTTTGCCAAGTCTCTGGACTCGACCGCTTACGTTTTCATGTGTCTGGATAACCGGATCCAGGTATGCCGGCCGCCGGAAATCGGGAAAGAAACGATCCTGGCTGGAGTCTGGTCGGGCAAACGTTAGGAGCAGCCGGCAGACCTTACTCTGACTGCAGACTTCAGACTTTGGTCGTTTGTGGTCTAATGTCTAGGGTCTAATAGTCCCCCTTCCGCTGATGCGGAATTCTTAGCATGCCACTTTTGGTGCCAGTCGGAGAGCAGGGGAGAAATTTGGCGGCAGAGGGAGGGCCAGTCTTTGGAGAGTCCGGAGGAGGAGATGTATTCCTTCAGGAAGCGGATGCGGTCGGAGCCGGTGAAGAGCGAGGCGTAGTGGGGGTTGGCGAGCAAGTGGTAGAGCATCTTGTGCTCGCACGGTTTGCGGTCTTCGGCCTCGACCAGGTCGGTCAAGCCGGCGGCAAAGCCGGCGGTGTCATCTATGAAAGCCCAAGTCAAGAGAAATTCCTCACCTAACAGCCAAATTTCTTTGACTTGGAGGGTGCCCCGGACCGGCGATCCCGGAGCAGCATGGCTTGAAAATTCGTCATAGAATTGGTCGCGATTACACTTTAATTTTGCCGCGAAATTCAAAATATCGTTAAGTCTGACTTAACAATTTGCCCCTTTCTTCAAGTCCTTGAAATTTCAGCAAAATATATTTTTCGTTAAGTACGGCTGAACTTTTCAATTCTCTAATTTTAGACCTGAAATCCGGGATTTGAGTTTAAATTCAAGGGCTTATGAGGAATATATTCAAAATTCTCTATGTTACGATTTTCCTATATATAGGGGGACACGCGTTCAGCAGGCAGGTGTTCAGTATGACTTGACGAAAAAAGACGGCCTGCTGAACAGAGCCCTGGTTCTTTTACAACAATGTTCAATCCCGACTAAAGTCGGGAGCGACCCATCCAATCCGTGTGATCGGATTTGTCCGCCGTAGCCTCTGCTTGCTCGGACAATCTGTCGGCGAAGGCGGATTTCAACTTTGGAGCTTACAGAAACAATTACAC
>CAIYYW010000303.1 GCA_903930515.1 uncultured delta proteobacterium
CCAATTCCTGCAGTTCAAGGATTTGGACAGTTTTGCGGACAAGCTGGAGATTCAAAGCCATTTTGAGGACCAGGAACATTATTATTTTTTCCTCGATTCCATCCTGCCGGCGATGTGGGACCGGAAGTTTGAGAAGAACCGGATTGTGGATTTCCGGATCCTGGGGATGGAAGTCAACCCGGAGCAGACCAATGCCTGGGTGGAATTCTGGATTCGGTCGGATGACATTCTGCCCTTTGGCAAGGTGATGAAATTCAAGCAGCGCTGGTATTTCAAGCAATTCAACTGGTACCCCTCGGAGATCAAGGCCAAGAAGGCAACGGTCTGGGAAAAATACCGATGAATCCTGAATTATGAATTCAGCCCCTAATTTCAAGTGCGGTTATATCACGATTGCGGGCCGTCCCAATGTCGGCAAGAGCACTCTTATCAATCAGATCCTGGGCCGGAAAATAGCGATCATTTCGGAAAAGCCCAACACCACCCGGAACCGCATCCTGGGAGTGAAGACCCTGCCCGATGCCCAACTGATTTTCCTGGATACGCCCGGGATCCATCAGCCGAGCAAAGAATTGAACAAGTATATGGTGCAAACCGCTTTAAAAACGGCCAAGGAAGCGGACCTGCTCTATTTGATGATTGACGCGGCCGCGCCCTGGCGGGAAAACGACTTGTTCACCCTGGATCATCTGAAGAGATTTTCCCAACCCGTGATCCTGGTGATCAATAAGATTGACCTGGTCAATAAACAGGATTTGCTTCCGCTGATTGACCGCTCCCGAACGCTTTCGGGGTTCAAGGAAATAATCCCGGTTTCCTCCACCCTGCCCGACGGCATTGATCATCTGCTCCAAGTCACCATCCCCTTTCTCCAGCAAGGCCCGGCATTATTCCCCGAGGATATGTTCACCGACCAGGCCGAGCGGTTCTGGGCGGGGGAATTGATCCGGGAAAAGATTTTCAATTTCACCCACCAGGAAATCCCCTATTCCTCCGCGGTGGTGATTGAGGACTGGGAGGAAACCGAAAAGCTGATCCGGATCCGGGGAATTATTTATCTGGAAAAAGACAGCCAGAAAGGGATCGTGATCGGGGAGAAAGGCGCGATGATAAAAAAAATCGGCCAGGCCTCCCGCGAGGAAATCGAAAAAATCCTGGGCCATAAAATCTTCCTGGACCTCCGGGTCAAGGTCTCGGAAAACTGGACCAAAAACGAGGACCGGATCAAAAGAATGGGATATAGATGAAGGCGGTCCCGGGCTGTTTTGCCCACGCGATAAGCTGGAAGCGTCCCGCGGAAAATTTTCCCCCAATCCCTGATAAGATCCGGGTCAACCCCAAGACCAAATTCATGGAAACCCTGGATTCCATCCCCTTCCCTGCCCGGGACCGAGCTTTATCAGGAAGCGATCTCTCTGGGCCTGTTTAAGCAGGAAGACCTTGATCATTAGAATTACGGCTTCACCGGCATCACCACCGGGGAGTTCAACCCGGCTATGCTCAGAAAATTCAGCACCGGACCTATTGGTATGTCGGCATCCGATCCCTCTGGAGGGACCCGAAAAAATTCTTCACCAAGTATGTCCGCCGCGTGCTCCGGCTGGAAAACCTCAAGACCCTTTATCGGATGGGGCGGATCACCCTGATGGTTTTCGCCCAAAAATTTTCCCGTCAGCCCCAGGCCTCCGGCTGAACCGATTTAAATCCGCCCGATTCAAATCCCGCCGGTTCAATGCTAAGATAAAAATGATGGACAGCGGAAAAATATCTCTGCTCAAAAGAGAGTTGAGCGGAGATCTGCGAACGGATTTTTTTCATCGTGAAATTTTCGCCTCCGCGGCCTGCCTCTATCGGATTTTGCCAATGGCCGTGGCCTTTCCCAAAGATGAGCGGGACCTGATCCGGCTGGCCGAGTTTTCTTATCAGGAAAATATCCCGATCACCGCCCGCGGAGCCGGCTCCGCGGTTGCCGGGCAATCGCTCGGGAACGGAATTATGATCAATTTCACCAGGCATTTTAACCGGATTTTGGAAATCAACCCGGAGCGAAAAACCGTTCTGGTGGAGCCGGGAGTGATCTTCGCGGACTTGAACCGGGCGCTTAAGCCTTACCGCCTGTTCTTCCCGCCCGACCCTTCCAGCGGGGATTATTGCACCATCGGCGGAATGATCGCCAACAACTCCAGCGGCGCCCATTCCCTTTTTTACGGGTCCACCCAGAATTATGTGGAAGAGTTGAACCTGGTTTTGGCGGACGGGAGCTCGGTCCGGCTGGGGAATAATTTGTTCAAGTTGATCGTGCCGAAATCCAGTTGGGCCAAGAACCTCGCCTCCCAAACCCGGGAGTTGCTCAAAATCCATAAGCGCGAACTGGAACAGGATCGGCCGAAAGTAAAAAACGCCAGCGGATACCTGGTCTGGCCGGCATTGATCGCGCCCGACCAGATTGATTTTGCCAAGCTGATGGTCGGGTCTGAGGGCACCCTCGGCCTGATCCAGCGCGCCCTGCTCAAGCTGGAGCCGCTCCCTAAATTCCGCGCCTCCGGCCTGCTTTACTTCCAGGACTTGAACCTGGCCGCCGTCGCCACGCGGATTTTGCGTGAATTTAAGCCGTTGGCGATTGAAATTATGGACCGGAATTTCATCAGCCTGGTCCGGCAGAACTTTCCGGACTTGAAAAATCTCCTGGACGGGCAGGCCGAAGATATGCTCCTGATTGAATTCGCCGGGAACACCGAGGCCGAGGCGGTTGAAAAAGTCCGGGCCGCTTGCGCGGCCATTGTTGAGAAGGATCGGCTCGGATATCAATCCGTGATCGCCCAGGATCAGAAAGAAGCCGACCGGCTCTGGACGGTAAGAAAATCCGCGAGCCCGATCCTGTATCGGCTGGGCAGCGGCCTGGTCCGGTTCATTGAAGACATTGTGATCCCGCCGGACCAACTCCCGGAAGGCGTCAGGAAAATCTCTGAATTTTTCCGGGAGTTTAAAACCTTCGCCCCCATCCTGGGGCACGCCGGGGAGGGAAACCTTCATCTCAATCCCAGATTCAATCCGATGGACAAGGATGACCGACGCAAGATGCAAATCCTGGCCGACCAGGTCTATAAAATGGTGATCTCCCTGGGAGGATCCATCACCGGAGAACACGGAGACGGAATCCTGCGCGCCCCTTATGTCCAGTCCCAATTCCCCAATGCCTTCCCCGTGTTCCATAAGCTCAAGGATATTTTTGACCCGGAAGGAATTTTAAATCCGGGAAAAATATTGGCCGAGCCGGGCCTGATCCCGATGGAGAATATCAAGTATTGGATGCCGGAGCCGGGGGTGGGAAGGTTTAGGGAAAACGCGGACCTGATTTTCAAATGTCACGGCTGCGGTCTGTGCCGGACCTATTGCCCGGCCTATTCCGGATTTGAAACCGAGATGTCGCTTCCCCGCAGCAAGGTCGCGATCAGCCGCGCCCTGGCCCAGGGATTGAGCCTGCAGGAAATCCTGGAATCGCCGGAATTAAAAAAATTGCTCAACGCCTGTTACGCCTGCGAACGCTGCGCGACCCTTTGCCCGACCGGGGTGAATGTGCCCAGGATCCTGGAGCCGATCCGGAAACATCAGCGCGAGCAGGAATTGTTTCCGATCCGGTCCCTGATCCTGGAGCGGGGCGGAAGCTTTTTGAACCTGGCCCAAAAAATTCCATCCCCCCTGGCCCGTTTGTCCGCGTCGGCTCCGGCCAAAGCCGGCCTCAGCCTGATCGGGATCAACCCCCGGGCCAGCGGATTGATCCAGCGCAAAGACCTTCCGCGTCTGAGAAAATCCAAATCCCTGACCGGCAAGTCGTCCGCGCCGGAAAAATCCGAGCTGAAAATTATTTATTTCCCGGGATGCCTGGAAGGATCGTTGGAACCGGATATGGTTGCGCAGACCTTGAAAATCCTGGAGCTGTTGAACGCGGATTATCTGGTCCTGGACGAATTCTGCTGCGGTCTCCCGGCCCTGAGCCAGGGGAACCCGGACCTGGCCCGGGAACAAGCCGCTGAGTTAGCGAACGCTTTGAACCCGGTTTTGGAAAAAGGTTATAAAATTCTGGCCCATTGTCCAAGCTGCGTTTTTATGTTCCGGGAGCAATATCCGCTCTGGCTCGGCGAAAGCGGGGAACTCATTTCCAAAAATATCATCACCGCTTTTGATCTGGCCGGGAAACTCAAGGATAAAATCAAGCCGCCCGCGGGAAAGCCGGGCCTGGTCTATCACCGCGCCTGTCATATAATCGGACTGGGCGAGCCGGATCCGGTGCTGGCTTTGCTCAAGGAATTAGGCATTTCACCAGAGGCGGTCGTTGAACAATGTTGTGGAGCCGGCGGCTCCTTTGAGATGAAAAAAGAAAACGCCGAGGCCTCGGCCAAAATCTCCGCGCTTTTGAAAGCGGAGCTGGAGAAGAAGGCCGGGATGAACATCGTCAGCGGGTGCGGTCTCTGCCGGCGAAAAATCCATGACCTCGGATTTGAAGTCAAAAGCCCGCTGGATCTGATTAGCGAGTTAATCAAGTTGTAGTAAACGGGGACAACGGTTCACGCTTGTTGACAAGAATAGTGAAATCGGCTGGATTGAGCAAGGTTTATGAGAACATCATCTTTGCCGGCATAGCCGGATTCAGCGCTTTAAAGGGAGGAGGCAAAATGGATCGGAGAATTTTTCTGGAAATAGCGGGCGTGACCGGGGCGGCCCTGGCCATGCCGGGGATGATCCGGGCGGATTTGGCCGGGATGAGCGGCGCGGAAATTGAAAGCCGGGTCAAGGAACTGCTGGGCAGGATGACACTTGAGGAGAAAGTCAGACAAATGTCCGGGGCGGTGGCCGGCAACCTGGGTCAGGCTTTGGGCTACAATAAATTCCAGCCGACCAGAACTCCGGACGATCACCGGCTGGGCATTCCCGGGATCAAATTCGTTGACGGTCCGCGCGGAATTAACTTCAAGGGGTCAACCTGTTTCCCGGTTTCCATGGCCCGGGGCGCGAGTTGGGACCCGCAGCTGCAAAAGCGCGTGGGCGAGGTGATGGGCTACGAGGCCAAGGCCCGGGGCGCCAACTACACCGGCGCGGTCTGCATCAATGTGCTTAGGCATCCGAGTTGGGGACGGTCGCAGGAAACCTTCGGGGAAGACCCGCTCCACCTCGGGGTGATGGGCGCCAGCTTCGCCCTCGGCCTTCAAAAACACATTATGGCCTGCGCCAAGCATTTCGCCTGCAACAATGTTGAAAACTCGCGCCAGTTCGTGGATGTCAGGATTCCCGAGCGGACCCTGCGCGAAATCTACCTGCCCCATTTCAAGGCCTGCGTGGACGCGGGCGTGGCATCCATTATGTGCGCCTATAACCTGGTGAACGGAAAATATTGCAGCGCCAACGATCACCTGATCACCGACATCCTCAAGAACGACTGGGGCTTTAAGGGATTCATCATTTCCGACTTCGGCGCGGTGCATGACGGAGAAGCAGCCGCCAACGCGGGGATGGATGTGGAAATGCCCACTGCTGCCCATTGGGGACCGAAGCTTAAGAAAATGGTCCTGGACGGAAAAGTCGCGCAGTCCAGGATTGACGACGCGGTGACCCGCATCCTGCGCCAGAAAATACGGTTCGGCCTGATGGAAAAAGCAAAGCCCCTGGACGCCAAAAAAATCGCTTCCCAGGAGCACACCCGGGTGGCGTTGGACGCCGAGCGGAAAAGTCTGGTCCTGCTTAAGAACGATAAGTCCGCTCTTCCCCTTGACCGCGCCTCAGTCAGAAAAATCGCCGTGTTCGGAGCGCTCGCGGATCAGGCCAATATCGGCGACCGCGGTTCAAGCGTGGTCCGGCCGCCTTATGTGGTCACGCCGCTCGCGGGCATCCGGGAAAAGGCCGGGTCCGGGATTGAGGTCAAATACGACTCCGGCGAAAAACCTGATTTGGCGGAAAAACTTGCGGGCGAGTCGGACGCCGCGATCGTGGTGGTGGGATGCAACTGGATGAACGAGGGGGAAGGACATGACCGCTTGAACCTGAACCTGTCCCCTGAGCAGGAGGATTTGATCAGGAAGGTTGCCTCGCAAAACCGGCGGACCATCGTGGTGGTTGAAGCCGGGGGAGCGGTGTGCATGGAAAACTGGAAGGACTCGGCTCCTGGAATCATGATGGCCTGGTACCCGGGGATGGAAGGCGGGAACGGCATCGCGGAAATCCTGTTCGGGGACGCGAACCCCTGCGGCAAACTGCCCCTGGTTTTCCCGAAGTCAGCCGACCAACTCTTAAAGCTTGACAGTCGCGCCAGGACCGCTGACTACGGTTACTATCATGGATACCGATGGTTTGACAAGAACGGACTGGACCCGGCGTTCCCGTTCGGATTCGGCCTGAGCTACACCAAATACAAATATGAAAACCTAAAATTGAGCAATAAAACCATTGGCAAAGGAGATAATCTTGAAGTAAAGGTTGATGTCTCAAATATCGGCCCAAAGTCCGGCGAAGAAATAGTCCAGCTTTATGTCGCTTACAACGGGTCCAAAATTGACCGGCCGGTGAAAGACCTCAAAGCCTTTGGCAAAATCAGCCTTGAACCCGGCCAGACCGGGACCGTCTCACTCCTGGTCAACGCCCAAGACCTCGCCTTCTATAACCAGGACATTGGCGCGTGGCAGCTTGAGGACATAGAATATCTGGCGATGGTCGGGCCGTCTTCCCGACCGGAGGATTTGGGTTTGAGTGGTAAATTCCGGATCAAGCTGTAGGGGCGTATTGCGATAGCCCTTACGATTGCAATTTCGCGGCTACCTCTCTGGCTTCCTTCATAATTTCCTCCACCACCGCTTTCATCGGCTTCTGGTCGTGGATCAATCCGATCCCCTGCCCCACTGAGATGGTTACTCGCTGGACATCTCCGGAATCAAACATTTCCTTGTCTTTGGCCCCGGCAGCCGCCGCCACGATCTCTTCCAGGGTGGCCTTCCGGGCTTCCAGTTCCAAAATTTTATCAGCGGTGGAATTTTTCCAGATCCGGTGAGTGTTCCCGAGCGATCTCATCACCAGCACCGTATCCGTCTCCTTGGCGTTGGCCAGGGCTTTTTTCAAATTGGGATGGATCGGGCATTCGTCGGTCATCAAGAAACGGGTGCCGATGATCACGGCTTCGGCCCCGAGCGCGAACGCGGCGACCAGGCCTTTGCCGTTGCTGACGCCTCCTCCTCCGATCACCGGGACCGGGATCGCCTCGGCCACGACCGGGATCAGGACAAAGGTTCCCAGGTCCAGGACTCCGGTGGCGCCCCCGTTTTCAAACCCGACCACCGTGATCATATCGGCTCCGAGCGAAACCGCTTTCTGGGCATAGCGGAGTCCCACGCATTTATGGATCCAGACCAGGCCCATTTTCTTGAACCGGCTCACCAACTCCTCCGGGGCCTTGTGCCCGGAGCTTTCAATGATCTTGATCCCCTCTTCCCCGATCACATCCAGGTAATCATTATTATCAATCGGCCTCATTGCCGGGAACAAATTCAGGTTCACCCCGAACGGCTTTTTGGTCAGGCTTTTCACCTTTTTCACCGCCCCTTGAAACTCTTCCTTGCTCTTCCACATCGCCGACGCCAGCAATCCCAGGCACCCGGCCTCGCTCATCGCGGCCACGAACTCCGGGGTTGACAGCCACATCATCGCCCCGCCGATAATCGGATATTGGATCCCCAACTTTTCCGTAACCCTGGTTTTAAACATATTTCCGCCTCCTTTTACGATTTGACCTGTTTGCCCACCCCTGTTTCATAGCACATTGCCATGCGAAATCAAGCGGGGGCATTCAGCTCGGGCTGCCTTTGGCAAAGGAATTGCAGTTAAATGTAAAAAATGCGAGCATAACTAAAGGTAAAGGATGACGAATTTCCATTGCGTTTGTTTGGCTGATTTTAACCCGGAGTAATGCCATGAGCAAAAGGCCAGAATCGCCGTCAAACCCAACGCGCCGGAAACCCGCAACTTCCCGGCGTCCGCCGGGAAAAACCAAACCGCGCAAGGCCGCGCCCGGCCTGACGCTCCGCCCGGGAAACTCGGACGCGGTGAACGAGGCAATCATCAACCGCGGCCATGACGGGGTCTGCGTTTGCCACAACATCCCGGACTATCCCTATGTCCAGTTCACGGTCTGGAACGGGCAGATGGAGCAGATCACCGGTTATGCGATGGCCGAAATCAACCGCCTGGGCTGGTACCAGACCATGTACCAGGACCCGCGCGTGCAGGAAAAAGCGATCAAACGGATGGCGGTGATGCGCGAGGGGGATGACATTGTTTCGGAGGAATGGACCATAACCCGCAAGGACGGCGCGCAGCGGGTCCTGACCATCTCCACTTCGGTGCTGAGAAAAATCGGGGATAAAACCCATGTGTTGGCTTTTATGCGAGACATTACCACGCGCAGGCAAATGGAAAACGACCTGATCGTGGCGCGCAAGGACTGGGAGGAAATTTTCGAGGCCATCGGCCACCCGACCGTGATCCTGGATTCCAATCACCTCATTCAAAAAGCCAACCG
>CAIYYW010000304.1 GCA_903930515.1 uncultured delta proteobacterium
AGCGTTCGCATTATGTCAATTGGACCCTCATCCGATGGAGAATCTAAATGAACAAGATGTTAAATTTATACAAGACGCCAAATTGGTCGGCATCAAAATGGAGGAAAAGGGCTGGGTATTTAGAAATTCTCAAGTTGAGCAGTATTTATCTGAACTAGTAAATAATTTTGCGGCTCCCCATTTTTCAAATCAGGGGGTAAGTATCAAGGTCAGAATTTTGGCTGACCCCGGCATTTTCTTGCTGACCACGCCAGATGGGACCATTTATATTTCAGCTGGAACTTTCACGGTTATTAACAACGAAGACCAGCTGATGTTCCTTTTGGGCACTCAAACCGCGCATATAATTTACCGTGATCTGCTTTATCTGGAGAGCCTGCAACGCCAAAAAGCTGCCGCGCTTATGGCTCTTAATATTGCTTTTGCCATGGGCACCGGCTTGGCAACTGGCGCTGCCAATATCCCAATTGGGCCTCAATCAAATCTGGCGGTATTTATTTATCCGTTTGCCATGCAGGAGAAAGGATTGGGGACATCCTTTAATGCAAGCTTCAAGGGTTATTCAGAAAAACTTGATTTTCGCGCAGATATGTTCGCCTTATGCGCAATGAATCGCATCGGCTATGACCCCAATCAATCGGTGATTCTTATGCAAAAATTGCAGGAAATCAGCAGAAACCTACCCACCCAGGTTACTCCACCGTACTTCCTTGATCCGAAAATAATAGCAAAGAGAATTGAATATTTGAAAACCTCGATTGCAGAAATGAATTTAGCTGCGGGAACCCAGCCGGCACCGGTTAGCAGCCAGGAATTCAAGGGAAAAATTGCAGTTGTCAAGACCCAAGAAGGATTGCTTTGCAATACCGAGGGGCGCTATGCAAGCGCGGGAAAAATTTTCAGTGATCTAAAAATAGATTTCCCTCAAGAGCCTCAGTATGCATATTTAATGGGCGAAACCTATCGCCAATGGTCTGTTACCCAAACCTCAAATAATTATCAAACCAAGGCCCTGGAGGAGTACCAAACCGCTTTAAAGTTGGGTCCGAACTATCTTGACCCTCATTTAGGCCTTGGACTCTTATACAAGCAAACCGGCGCCCGCGATGATGCCATAAGGGAGTTGGAGTTATATATTCAGGGAGCCAAAAGCGCTTTTGCTAAGGCCAAGGCTGAAAATGCCTTGAGACAACTTAGAGAGACGAAGTAAAAATCACTTGAGGTGATTTTCAAGATCATTCAAGGGCGCTGGAGTGTCAATGAGATGGTAGAAATGTCTAAAAAAGAGAGCAGGAGGGAAAAATGAAAAAAGCTACAATTACGGTTTTGGTGTTATGCGCGATGTTTATTACCCAAATTATCATTGCGCAAGGCTCATCGTCTCCTATCGATCCGTCAAAAATCAATGCGGTTACCGTCATGGCTCCCACATTTAAAATGAAATCGTCTCCGCTCACCATATTTGTGAAAGACGATCCGGCAATGTCTGCCCAATTGGAGAAGATCATAAAACCCTTGGTGGAAGAACAATTCAAAAACTCCGGTCATTCCCTGGCTCCCTTGAACCTGTCTTCTGCTGCATTGTCTCAAGATGTTGATATGCAAACTAATTACCGTAAATTGCTTGCCAATTACGATGAATATAGAAATAAAATATCTAAGGGTTTTCCCGCAACGATTTTAACTGGCAGAGGAATTGTATTTGTTAACGGCATTGATGAGAAGAAGTGGAAGGCTAATGGGCCATTCTCTCTGGGTGAAGTTGTTGGGCCATTCTGTGAAATGGCCAAATCAGACGCCCTTGTTTTTATCACCGGTGATGGTCAGTTTATAGCGGGGGCTAATGACAACCGGGGGGTTCTGAATATCTCAGTTGTAGGCAAGGAAGGAATCGTGCTAGACGAGATCTCCTTGGGAATTAATTTTCCCCTATATTCTACCAAGGATGCGGACTTTGCAAATGCAATTAGATCAGCGCTTGAGAAGAAATTTAAGAAAAGGTGACCTGCCCCCCAAAAACTGGAATTCGGGGCCAGGTCTTCATTTGAAGTTTAAGAGTTTACGAGTTGAGCGCAGATCACGCCTTGGAGCGGGATGTCTGCGCCACGAATCGCGCCTTGGCTCGTCAAGCTCGGCACAGGAAAGTCGCTCGCATATTAATCAAATCAAATCATATGCGTTTGGTTTGACGAGCAGGTAGGGCAAGCAAGAGTGTCTGCGCCACGAATCTATTGAGCCTTCCGCCTTCGCCTACAGATTGTCCGAGCAAGAAGAGGCTTCCGGCCTTCGCTATCATCCGTCGCTATCCTCTTTCGCTGAAGCTCCAATGATCTCCAAAGGACAAGAAGCTATGGATGACAAGAAGCTTCGGCGGACAAGAAAGTCGCTCGCAGAAGAATGTCTATGCCAGAGCGCAAGCGGGTTGATCTTTTAATTTGAGCGGGGGAAAATATCTGTTAAAATAACCGGTTGTGAAGTTAAGGCCGAAGCTGATCACCTTTGATTTTGGGGACACCCTGGTATCAAGCGAGCCGCCCTATCTGACCCGGATCTGGATGGGATTGAAGGAACTGGGGGTTGAGCGGAAGCGGATGGAAGTGGAGGGGGCGTATCATTTGGCGGATTGGGAGGTAAGCCGGAGGCAACTTCGGACATCTGAACATTCTCCGGAGAAGTATCAGTGGAATTTGGGGGAAAGCATTTTGGATCATTTGGGGGTGAGGAAGGACCGGGAGAAATTGCAGGAGGAGTTAACGAAATGGCTGGTCGGTTTCCGGCCAGAGCGGGTGCTGGTTTCGGGGTCGGAGGCATTGCTCAAGGAGCTTAAGAACCGCGGCTACCGGATGGGGATCATCTCCATCAACGACGGGAGGACCCGCGAGAAATGCGGCTCGGTGGGGATTGAGTCATATTTCAGTTTCATCCTGGATTCCACCCTGGAGAAGATGTGCAAGCCGGACCCGCGATTTTTTGAAAAGGCGCTCCATCTTTCCGGGATCCAGGCGGAAGACGCGCTTCATATCGGGGACCTTTGGGGGAGCGACATTTTGGGGGCGCGCCAGGCAGGTTTCCGGGCGATTTGGATTGAGAACGACTATATTGATCCGGAGGAATTGGACCGGGTGATCCGGGTTCGGGAAATCGGGCGGGCGTTGGACCACCTGGAATGATCTTCTGACAAATTCCGCAAAAAGAAGGAGCACGAGGTGGAAGACGATGGAAGGGATTAAGAAGTTCGAGCCGGAGTTGGAGGGGTTGATTGAGCGGGCGCTTCGGGAGGACATCGGCAAGGGGGACCTCACCACGGAATTAGTGGTTGACGGGAAGAAAAAAGCGCGCGGGGTGATCATAGCGGAGGAGAGATCAACTCTTTGCGGGCTTTATTTGGCCAAGCGGGTTTTTGAAAAGCTGGACCCGAAGGCGGTTTTCTCCACCAAGCTGAAGGACGGGACCGAGGTTGAGGCGGGCAAGATTGTGGCGGAGGTTGAGGGGAAGGCGCGGGCGATTTTAAGCGGGGAGCGGCTGGCGTTGAATTTTATCCAGCAGCTTAGCGGGATCGCGACCCTGACCCGCAAGTTCACGCGGGCGGTTGAGGGGAGCGGGGTTAAGATCGCGGCGACCCGCAAGACCATGCCGGGTCTGCGCAATATTCAGAAATACGCGGTTGTGATGGGGGGCGGGATCACCCACCGGCTCCGGCTGGACGACGGTATTTTGATCAAGGACAATCATCTAACGGTTGCCGGGGATATTATTGAGGCGGTGAAGCGGGCCAAGTCCAAGGCGCCGAAGGGGATGCAGGTGGAGGTTGAGGTTGAGAGCCTGGGGGAGTTGCAAAAGGTTTTGGAGGCCGGCGCGGACATTATCCTGCTTGACAATATGAATATAGAGAAGCTGAAGGAGGCGGTCCGGATCAACGCGGGGAGGGCTTTATTGGAGGCGAGCGGCGGGGTCAACCTGGAGCAGGTTAAGGCGATCGCGCAGGCCGGGGTCAACATTATCTCGGTGGGGGCGTTGACCCATAGCGCTCCCACGATCCATTTCACGATGAAGCTCAAGCTCCTCAATGATTGACGGTTGGTTCAACTCGGAAAATTTTCTCCCGGGCGGTTCCCTCCCGAGACCGGGGTGATGATGATGGCGGGCGAGGAACGAGGAAGGGGAAACGGGAACCGGGGATTATCCGAAGGCCCGCTCCCTTTCCGGATAGAATTCCTGCCGGAAATTGATTCCACCAACCAGGAACTGATCCGGAGGGCGGAGCAGGGAGAACGATCCGGACTGGCGCTGGTGGCTGACTTTCAGAGCAAAGGCCGGGGAAGATTGGGAAGGAGCTGGGAGGCCGGGGCAAACAGCTCGCTGTTGGTTTCGGTATTGCTCCAACTGGAGCTTGCTCCGGAGCGCCTGGGCTTGGTTCCGATCCTGACCGGGGTGGCGATGGCCGAGGCGATCCGGGAAATTTCCGGGTTCCAGCCCGGGCTGGTTTGGCCGAACGACCTTCACGGAGCAAAGGGCAAGGTGGCCGGGATTTTGGTGGAGAGCGTTTTCCAGGAATCGGAGCTTAAGGCGCTGGTGATCGGCGTCGGGGTGAACCTGTCTCAGGGGAGGGACGATTTTGATCCTGAGATTCGGGACCGGGCCAGTTCTATTTATCTTGAGTCCGGGAAAAAGATTTTGCGGGAGAATTTGCTGGTCAAATATTTGGACCGGCTGGGATTTTGGCTGGATGCGCTCGGTAAAAACCGAGTTCCGGAAATGGTTGATAAATACTCGGAATTTGACATAATATCTGGCAAGGAAATCAGGGTGCGGGGGGAGAAGGGTCAAATTTCGGGGATGGCTTTGGGGATTGATCAAACCGGCCGGCTCCGGGTTCGGAGCCTGGGAAAGGAATTGATCTTTTCGGCCGGAGAAGTAATTATGGTAAGGGGATCCTGAAATGTTATTAGTGATTGATGTCGGGAACACCAATATGGTGATCGGGATTTTTGACGCCGGGAATTTGATGGAAAGCTGGCGGGTGGGTACCCGGGTGGAGCGGACCACCGACGAGTTCGGTATTTTGTTCAAGGAATTGCTGGTGTTCAGCAAGGTCAAGCGGCAGGACATAGACGGGATCATCATCAGTTGCGTGGTGCCCCCGCTGCGGAATCCGCTGGAGGGATTGGGCCGGAAGTATTTCAATTTGGAGCCGATGCTGGTGGAGCCGGGGATCCGGACCGGGATGCCCATCCATATAGATAACCCCAGGGAAGTGGGCGCGGACCGGATCGTGAACGCGGTGGCCGGGTATCATAAACACCGGACCAGCCAGATCATCATAGATTTCGGCACCGCCACCACTTTTGATTTTGTCTCCGCCGCGGGAAGCTACGAGGGAGGGATCATCGCGCCCGGGCTGGTGATCGGCGCCGAGGCCCTGTTCCGGGAGGCGAGCAAGCTGCCCCGGGTGGAACTGCTCTGGCCGAAAAACATCATCGGCAAAAGCACAATCTCGGCGATGCAGAGCGGCATTTTGTTCGGGTACGAGGGATTGGTGGACGGGATCGTGGCCAAGATGAAGCAGGAAATACAGGAGCAATACCCGGACGAGCCGGTTCCGAAAGTGATCGCCACCGGCGGCTTGGCCGGCCTGATCGCCCTGGGCGCCAAGAGCATTGAAGAGGTTGACGAGAATTTGACCCTGGAGGGATTGCGCATCATCTACGATCTGAACCGGGAAGAGGAAAAGCCGAAGCGGAACAAAAAAGCGTAGCCCGGTATTTTCCCCGCCTGAGAAAAGAGAAATATAATTGCGGGATCGGGAGGTCCCTCCCCGGGTCGCCCGATGCGCGGTTGTGGAAGAAACGGCTCTTTTTTGATAGAATGTTATATAGATGACAAACCAGGTTCTGGTGGTTTTTTTGGGAGGCACCCTGCTGTTGCTGTACGGGGTAAAGGTGGCGGGGGAGGGCTTGCAGAAGGCGGCGGGCAAGCAGATCAAGGAGACGCTTTCCAGTATGACCCGGAACCGGGTATTGGCCTTATTCAGCGGGATCCTGATCACCTTTCTGCTCCAGAGCAGTTCGGCGACCACGGTGTTGCTGGTGAGTTTCGTGGACACCGGGATGATGCAGGTGGCGCAGGCCATGGGGGTGATTTTAGGCGCGGACATCGGGACCACCCTGACCGTGCAATTGATTTCCTTCCGGCTCCACCAGTACGCGGTGGGGATCGCGGGGCTGGG
The DNA here is from genome assembly GCA_903930515.1 of uncultured delta proteobacterium. Lineage (GTDB taxonomy): Bacteria > RBG-13-61-14 > RBG-13-61-14 > RBG-13-61-14 > DRUE01 > CAIYYW01. The sequence goes on from CAIYYW010000304.1 coordinate 6,227, forward strand.
CCTGCTGATAATGTTCCTGTCTCAGGACGAAAAGAAAAAGTCGTTCGGCCAGGGCATTTTCGGGTTCGGGCTGATCTTCTTGAGCATCGGCCTGATCACCGAGGCAATGAGTCCGCTTAAGGAGAACCGGCTGTTCCAGGAGATCCTGCTCACGATGGGCAAAAACCCGGTCCTGACCGTGATCCTGTCCGCGCTCCTGACCGGGCTGATCCACGCGAGCGCGGCCACCATCGGTCTCGCGATCAGTCTTTCGCTCAATAACCTGATCGGGCTGGAAACCGCGATCCCGATTGTGTTGGGAGCGAATATCGGCACCGCGAGTATGGCGATCCTGGCCAGCTTAAGGAGCAAGACCGAGGCGCGCCAGGTGGCGAGCGCGCACCTTTTTTATAAGGTCATCGGCGCGCTGATTTTCCTGCCCTTCCTGAAACCGTTCCAGAGACTGGTGGAGATGACCGCAACCACCCTTCCCCACCAGGTCGCGAACGCGCATACCCTGTTCAATATCATCATCGCCCTGGCATTCCTTCCCTTCACCGGCCTGTTCTACCGGGCGGTGAAATGGATCACTCCGGCGAGGAAAGAGGACAACGGGGAGCGGTTCGGGAACAAGTATCTGAACCCGGAGCTGATGAACACGCCCCCGCTCGCGATCGCCGCGGCGATCCGGGAGGGGATGCGGATGACCGAGTTCGTTCAGGATATGCTCTCCTTGAGCATCAAGCCGTTCCTGGAGAGCTGTCCGGAACCGGTTTCCATTGAGAAGATAGAGCAGATGGACGACAAGGTGGATATATTGGACCGGGACATCCGGTTTTACCTGACCCAGCTTTCCCGTCATTCCCTGTCGGGGGACGAGGCGCAGAGGCAGATGGAAATATTGCATTTGATTCACAACCTGGAGAATATCGGGGATGTGATTGACAAGAATTTGATGGAACTGGCGAAGAAGAAGTGCCGGAAGGAGGTCAGTTTTTCCAAGGAGGGCGAAAAGGAGTTGACCGAGTTTCATCAGAAGATTTACGACAATTTTATTTTGGCCTTGAGCGCGTTCACCACCCGGGACGAATTACTGGCGCAACAGGTGATCGGGAACAAGAAGAAGATCGGGGACCTGGAGCAGGAGTTTTACCAGAACCATCTCCACCGGCTGGAGCGGGGACAGGCGGAATCATTTGAGACTTCCCGGATTCATCTGGACGTGCTGTCCAACCTTAAGCGGATCAACTCCTACATCACCAATATCGCCTACCCGATCTCGGGCCAGCCGAAATCGCAATCGCCGGTCTGAGTTATTAAGAGACCCGCTTTTTTCCCAGGAGATAGACGCGGATTTTTTCGCAGTCCGATTCGCTGACCCCCTCAAACTCAATGGCCATGCCGGGGGGGAACTTCTGCCGGGCCGCGTCCTGATAGATAATCCTCAGCACCCGGCCCTTGACCAGGATCGCCCGCTCTTTTTCAAACAGCTTCAGTTCCATCGCGACCAGGCTTCCCAGCCGCTTGGGCTCGCGGGTGCGGATGTAAATTCCGCCTTCGGAAAGGTCGTAAATCTTGTTTGAATCAATATTGACTCTTTCGAATTTTCTCTTTTCTCCGGGCGGATTCATATTCATCCTGGTCTTATCATTTATTATATCAATCCTGCTCAAGAAAAGCAAGACCCCCTGTTTCTTGGATGAGCCGGGTTGGACGAAAGTTCCAGGCGGTGTTAAAATACCAAAGCGTTGCGGGGCAATAAGCGGTTAACGGTTAAGGAGGAAAAGATGGAAAAAGGAAAAAAGGTGATAGTTTTTTGCGATGACAGCCCGACCGCCCGGATGGTGGTCAAGGACGAGTTGGAGGGCCAGGGGTATCTGATTTACGACAGTTCCGGGCCGATGGAGTTGGAGCGCTTGCTGGGCAAGAACGATCAGCTTCGCAGCAGCATTGACCTGTTCATCCTGGATTTGGCGATGCCGGAAATGATCGGGACCCAGATCGGGAGCACCTTCCCGATCGTGTTCGGGGAACTGGACAAGATTCCCTTTGTCATTTATTCGGGCGAGCCCCAGGATCGGGTCAAGGCTTCCATTGAAGAAGGCTACGAGTTTTTCGGCGAGCTGTTTTACAAGAACTTCGCCGGCTATGTTGAAAAAGGAGAGGGATCAATCAAGGTCCTGATCAAGAAGGTCAAAGAGGTTCTGGAGAAGCGGCCGGTAAAAAGATAGTTGCCGGCCCCGCGGGTACCGCCTTTATTATTGGATGGTCGCTCCCTGTCCGGAGGCCTGGCTGGAGAAGGAGAAATTCCACATCTGGGCGACCTTGGTATTGAGGAACAATTTAGCGGAGACGGTTTTTTCCTTGCCCCCGGAAATTTTCTGGCCCAGGATGTCATTGGCGAAATTAGCCAACTCGATCCCCAACTGGTCCGCGCTCAGGGCGTAACCGGCGATGGCGCCTTTCTTGATGATATTGAGGGAAGTGGCGAAGATGGGTATTTTTTTCTGGAAACAGTTCATAAAGATAAAGGGGAAAGTATCGTCGGTGACCACACCGGGATCGTCCAGCATCAGGTAGAGGTCAATCCGGGGGAGCAGCTTGGAGAGGGAGTTGGGGATTTCCTTCATCTCCGAGATCGGCTCGGCGATCAGGGCGATCCCGGACTTTCCGGCCGCGGCCTGGATCAGGGCGATGTCTTTTCCGGAGGAGTTGGGCTGATAGATCAGGCCGACGGTTTTCACTTCCGGGAACACCAGTCGGAGATTATCAATGATTTTTGAAGCCGGGGGCACCGCGGAGATGCCGAAGACCTTGGCGCCGGAGAGCTTGAGCAGGGAGGAGTTGCTGGCCGCGGCATAGAGGATCGGGCAGTTGGCGCAATATTCCTTGGCCATTTTGGCGGAAAGGTTCCCAACCGCGATCAAAAGCTCGGGGGGGCTTTGGGTCAATCCCTTTCCCATTTTCCTCGCCTCGTCTTCCAGTCCATACAGATTATGCTCTTCCACCGGGCCGGAGAAAGATTTCTTGAAGCCGGCGGCGACCTCCTGGAAATAGGGATCCTCGGAGGAGACCACCAGCATGACCTTGGCAGATGCGATCGCGGGCAACAAGGCCATTAGGAACGCGGCGGTAATTATTTTACTTTTTAGGTTCATAGCCTTCTCCTCTTTAGCGCCAAGTTTAAGTCCCTTCAACTGATCCCTTCGCTGCCGTTTTTGATATCAATCAGCAGTTGCTCAAGGTATTTGGGCAACTGGAGCATGCTGACCAGCAGCCCTCCCCCCTCCTGGGAAATAGCGGGGGGCAGTTCCATCGTATATATCGCGGTGAAACGACAGCCTCCCTGCTCGGGCTTCATCAACAACTGGCTGCGCGCGATTATTTGGTCCGACACCCAATAACTGATGCTATGGTCAGCGTTTTTAAATGATAACATAAAACTATTAAATTCATAGTCAACTCCCAGAATCTTCAGTCGGGCACGGCACGGCCCCGAATATTCCCTGCCCACGCACGGGCCGAAATCGTGTCCAAATTTTTCCTTCCAGGCCTCCCAGGTCTTCGGGTCAAGGATATAGCTGTTCACTTTTTTGGGCGAAGCATTGATCCAGACGCTCACCTTATAGTATTGAAAAAAACTGTCATAAAATTCCCCCCGCATGCCCTGCTCCAGAAGCTGCTCCGGCTTTAAAGAAGGGTCAAAATAGGCCTGCCCCTGGGCGACCTCAACTTCAAACAGCTTCGCCATCGCCTCGGTTATGTTTACCACATCCGATAATTCCCCAAGAAAAGATTTGGTGTCTTCCTGCCCATAAGTCAGCGTCACCTTGGTCCCGTCCTCCATTTTCTTAAACTTGAAGCGAAGGAATCCCATAACCCCGATATCCGCCTGCCCCAGATATAAAATCTCCTCGCCCGGGATCCAATTCACCAGGGTGAATTTCAGCGGGAAAGACAGGCCGGCCACCTCGAATTTGAATTTGACGGTGTCGCCCAATTTTTCCATTTTGCCGCCGGAAACCTTTGCGAATTCATATGCGCCGGTTTTAGCCGACAGATTGTCGGGGTTCAACAAATACTGCTCAATCTCCTGGGGGCTGGTCTTGGCCCTTACCGTCATTTTGTAGCCGAGGCAGCGCACCGAGGAAGACTCGTGCTGAACCAGGCCGGGCTTTTCCTCTTTCCCGAGATGGGCGCAACTGGAAATAATCGCCAAACAGATCATGCTCGGAAGCCAAAGATTTTTACTCATTTTCCGACCCTCCATCATCTCAGATTTTCATCCCTTTCCCCACCCTCTTTATTTAATGGGAATATCCTTAAAATTCAACCTGCGGCTTTTCCTTCCACCCCGTTTTTGACCTCCCTCAATAGATTATCCAAATAATCCGGAACCTGCAGCAAGTTGATCAAAAAATTGGTTCCTTCCTCCGACATGGAAAGGGGCGGAGCCATCAGGTATTTGATGGCCAGGCGGGAACCTCCCGGTTCGGCGCCGATGGATATTTGCACTTTGGCCAGGGTCAGCTTTGACACCCAATAGGCCGCGCTGCCCTGGTCGGTTTTGAAGGAGGTTTGGAAGCTGTTGATCTCATAATTTATCCCCAGCATTTTCAATTGGATCGGGCAGGGCTTGGAGTTTTTCACGGCCAGGCATTGCCCCAGATCAATCAGGTATTTTTGATTATAAGCCTCCCAGGTTTCCGGAGCGGTCAAATAATCGGACACCCGGCCCGGGGAGGAAGCGATCCGGACGCTCGCCTGTTGCTGAAGATAAAAAGCCTGATAGAATTCGCCCCGGTATCCCTTTTCCAGCAGTTCCTCG